>CAXMOT010000056.1:0-29566 GCA_964195105.1 uncultured Gemmatimonadales bacterium
CGGGTGAAACCCGACTTCCAGATGGTAGCCGGATCCCCATTTTCTCAAATACCTCTTGGCTTGTGTTGCAACGCCCCTAGAACTTGGCGCCAACCCACAACCACAGCTTGTCGACATCTCCGGCACCGTTGTAGCCGTCATCGGAATATGCCGCGTACTTGATACCGACTTTATAGTTCTTGGCAAACGCCATGCTTGCTACAACATCCAGTTCACTGCCGTAATCCAGTGAGCCTTCATCAGAGCTGAAATCATGATAGACCGTGGTCAATCCGACCGGGCCCACCTTGGTACCAATTGATACATAGGTGTCTTCCAGGCCGTTGGGCATAGCTGTCGGGGTGAATGTTCCACCCAGGAATACATCCGCCCAACCGTTAAACTTGTGCAGGGTCGCCAGCGGTGTAGAAAAGCTCGCCGCGCCGTCGTCAGAACCCAGCAGCTCGTATCCCACCTTGGTGGTCACGCCGGACAGGGTAAATCCCAATTCCGCGAACAGGTAGTCGGTATCATATTCAACACCACTCTGGGTGGATTCCTGGGTTGCCGCTTCTAAAGAGTACAAGAAGGTGATGCTGTCCTTGGCTTTTTTACCACTGAAGCTCACACCGTAGGTATCGGATTCCCGCACCAGGGTCTCATCGTCCAGCAGATAGGCATAACCAACCAGCTTGCCCACAGGCGTCACATAGGACACGTTGACCAGGTTGTCAGCGGAATCGGCGTCAGCCGTTTCACCAAAAATGCGGTTTCTCTTGTAGATGTGGGTCAGGTCGACATTGAGGCCCTTGGCGGGTGCGAATTGGACGCGCGCGGCATCGAATGTCTGGCGATCTTGTCTCCAGCCCACATGACCAACATAGCGATGGCCATCGAGCGTAATCACCTGGCGACCCACTTTGGCAGTCACCTCATCGGTCTTGTACTGAACATAAGCCTGCTCGACTTCGGTCACTTCCGGATCTGGAATCAGGCCGTTTTCATCGTCGATTCCGAATGCGTCGCGTACGTCCTCGAATTCTGCAAATGCAGAGAAGCCCTTGTAGTCGCCAGTCTTGTAGCCCATGCGACTCCTCAGGGTCATACCGTCACTGTCCGTCGCATCGTTATCGACGTCTTCGTAGCGCAGGTTGAAATCGAATGTAGCCTTACCGCTGGTTACCGCATCGGCGATGGTATCCGCCGCAAAGGTAGCCTGGCTGGCAAGACCTCCTGCAATGGCGGCACTGAGCAATCCGAGTTTAAAGTTTTTCATGGTTAGTTCTCCTGGTCTGGATTTTAAGTTGATAGAAATGGGAAGATAGTTTATAAACAGGCTGGCTACGCCGCCTTGGTTGATTTGCTGCCCGCGCCATTGCCCGGCGTGGGTTTGCTACCAATATTTTCGACCTTGCGCTGCTTTTCGTAGAGGAATTTGAGCACCTCAGAGCGCAGGTGCGTGTACTCCGGATCCTCCGCAAGCGCGAGACGATCCCGCGGCCGCTCCAGGCCGATTTCGAGAATCTCGCCAATCGTCGCAGCCGGGCCGTTGGTCATCATTACGATGCGGTCGGACAATAACACCGCCTCATCGACGTCATGTGTGATCATTATCACGGTGTTCTTGAGTTCGTTCTGGATTTCCATCAGGGAATCCTGCATATGGGCACGGGTCAGGGCGTCCAGCGCACCAAACGGTTCATCCATCAACAGAATTTCGGGCTGCATCGCCAGGGCTCGGGCGATACCCACGCGCTGCTTCATGCCACCGGAAATTTCATCGGGGCGTTTGTGCATCGCGTGATCCATGTGCACCAGGTGCAGATTGTGTTCAATCCACTCTTTCGTTTCGGCTTTGGACTTTGACTTGCCAAACACCTGCTTCACAGCTAATTCCACATTCTGGTACGCCGTTAACCAGGGCAGCAACGAATGATTCTGGAACACCACGGCGCGCTCAGGCCCCGGCTCGGTGACTTCCTTGCCATTGAGGGCAACGCCGCCCGATGTGGCCTGGTACAGTCCGGCGACCACATTCAGTACCGTGGACTTACCACACCCGGAGTGTCCGATCAGCGATACAAACTCGCCCTTGTTGATTTTTAGCGCCACGTCCTTCAACGCCGTAAACGGGCCTTTCGGGGTGGGGAACACCATATCAATATGACTGATATCAAGTATTGGGTTCATGTGTATGTCTCCTCTACTACAGCTGTTTTTTATATTCGTTACGTTATCGAGTCGCACTGGCTTTGTCCCAGGACACCACACGCTGCAACTGCAACATGCCACGGTCCAACATAAAGCCAATGAAACCGATCACAACAATGGCCGTCATAATGCGGCTCAGCGAATCGGAACTACCGTTCTGGAATTCATCCCAGACGAACTTACCCAACCCAGGGTTCTGCGCCAGCATTTCTGCCGCAATCAGAACCATCCAGGCGATCCCCAGCGATAACCGCATGCCGGTGAAAATCATCGGTATCGACGCAGGGATTACAATTTTTTGCACGTGCTTAAGCGCCGGCAAACGCAATACCTTGCTCACATTCTGCAGATCACTGTCGAGCGAAGCCGCTCCCACCGAGGTATTGATAAGCATGGGCCACAGGCAACACAGGGTTACCGTTATCATCGACACGATAAACGACTTGGGTATCATGGGATCCGGCGTGGCATACAGCGCACTCACCACCATCGTCACCAGTGGCAGCCAGGCCAGGGGAGAGACCGGTTTAAAAATCTGGATGATCGGGTTAACTGCCGTGTTAAGGCCTTTGCTCAAGCCGACCGCGATGCCCAGCGGAATAGCGATCACCGCCGCCAGCAAGAAGCCACTCATGACCGTTACCAGGCTGGTGCCGATCTGGTCGAGGAAGGTTTCCTTGCCGGTATACGCCCTGATCCTGGGCACGTAATCCGGATCCACGGCCATGCGCTTGGCACTGCGCGCTTCCTGGCGCTCATAGAATTCACCTTCCTTGGCGCGCTCGGCAGTATGCTCGGAATACAAAGATTCAAACTGTTCCCATACGGCGCCCGGGCCGGGAAATTTGCCCAGTGAGGTGTCGATATTCTGCGCAGCGCTAGCCCAGAGCAAGAGGAACACCATGATGCCAACCAGCGGCAAAGCCACCGCCGTTACGCCCTTCGCGACAACGTCCTTCGCGACAACGTCCTTCAGTCGGCGAGGAATTTGCATGCGCTCGGTAATTTTGTCGAACATTAAGGTTGTCGTAGTCATGGTGTTCTCTTCCTCAATCAAAGCACTGTCAAAGTACGGCCAGGTACTTATATTTTGTCGCCCTTCTTCAGGCCGATCGCGAACTTGTTGATGTACGCGTTAGGCTTGGTGCCGTCATACACGATGTCATCAATAAAGTGGGTTTGCGGGTCCTTGAAGCCATCTTCGGTTGAAAAGTCCGGAAAGCCCTTCGCATCAGCCAAACCTTCAGCAACCAGGGACCGTGCCGCCTTCGCATAGATGTCAGGACGATAGACTTTTGCCGCCAATTCCTTGTACCAGTCATCGCTCTGGTCATCAGCGATCTGGCCCCAGCGGCGCATCTGCGTGAGATACCAGATGGCATCCGAATAGAAGGGGTAGGTGGCGTTATAGCGAAAGAATACGTTGAAGTCAGGCACGTCTCGCTTGTCACCCTTCTCGTATTCGAAGGTGCCGGTCATGCTGTTGGCGATGACATCGTAATCCGCGCCGACATAGTTCGACTGCGATAGAATCTTTACGGCCGCAGGGCGGTTGGCATTGTTGTTTTCATCCAGCCAGATCGCTGCACGGATCAGTGCACGGGTCAGGCGGATAGTGGTATTGGGATACTTCTCGGCGAACTTTGCCGTAATACCAAATACCTTTTCGGGGTTATCCTTCCAAATTTCGTAATCGGTCACGACCGGAACACCGATACCCTTGAACACCGCCTGCTGGTTCCAGGGCTCACCTACGCAGTAGCCGTAGATAGTGCCTGCTTCCAGAGTCGAGGGCATTTGCGGCGGGGGAGTCACAGACAGCAGCGCATCGGCGTCGATTTTACCGGAGATATCGCCCTTATGGGGCGCGTAGAAGCCGGGGTGAATGCCGCCGGCCGCCAGCCAGTAGCGTAACTCGTAGTTGTGAGTGGATACCGGGAATACCATACCCATATTGAACGGCTTGCCGTCTGCCTTGTACTTTTCAACAACCGGCTTCAGCGCATCCGCCTTGATCGGGTGCACCGGGCGACCATCAGCCATCTTGGGAATATTGGGCTTCATTTGCTCCCAGATAGCATTGGAAACAGTAATAGCGTTACCATTCAGGTCCATTGAAAACGGCGTAATGATGTGCGCCTTGGTACCATATCCCATGGTCGCAGCAATCGGTTGGCCAGCGAGCATATGGGCACCATCCAGGCGTCCGTCAATCACGCCATCGAGCAACACTTTCCAGTTAGCCTGGGCTTCGATCGTTACATACAGCCCTTCGTCCTCGAAGTAGCCATTTTCATAGGCGATCGCGATAGGCGCCATATCCGTCAGCTTGATAAAGCCGAAGGTCAGCTCTTCCTTTTCGGGCCAGCCCAGCTTCTCAGCCTGGGCACTAGCGCCCATAACCATACCGCAAACCGCTACTGTGACAACGGCAGTTCGTGCCACGCGTTGCTTCGCTCGGTTAAGGAACTCGCCAATTTTGATCTCAGTGCACAACATCCAAACATCTCCAGTTAAAAGTGATACTTGCTTTTCTCACTTTCAATAACCGTGCCAAGTTAGTAATTGCGATGAATAACAGCAGGTTATGGTGCACAAGTGCTACCAGCGAGCTACCGTGGATTTTTATTTGAACCGTTTTGGGGCCGACTTTTGCTGCGCCGCACAATACGAGGGCGACCCATCTGCAACCAATCAGGCGAAGGCGCACCTAACGGGTGCACGGAAACTAAAAACAGCTGATAGATAAGCCGCGACGCAAAATAATGCGTGACCAAAAGTAATAGATGGGGCGATTCGCCTAACTCAGGCTAACGGGGAAAAGGGATGCTTACTTAGGGTGCAGGGTATAGCTGGGCAGCACTAACGCCAGGGCAAGGAAACTACTGATGGCGTTCTAGTAGTAATGCAATAGCGAATTTGCGGCAATCGGGAAAAATTGCTGGCAAGCTCTAGAAGCCGAAATAGCCCAATTGCTTCCGGATCCTGAAGTTACGATAAAGATTGCGCGGTTTGGTGTCCTGCCACCCCGCTTCCAGCATTTCCGCAACGGCTGCCAGAATTCGCCCGGCTGACGCGCCATCCCTGTAGGGCGTGACCTGCGGGCCATAGGCGGCAATCTTATCCATCAGCTCGGGCGGGCATCCCAGGGCCGTTTCAACCGCGGACTCGAGCGCGGGTGGATCGGTTATATCGATCAGGTAGGGCTGGGGATCGCGGTTGCCGAAAGTAACCACGGGCTTATTCAGGAGCAGGAACTCCTGCAGAATCGAAGAGTTATCACAGATCATCACGTCCGCTCGATGCAGTAACTCGATGACCTTATCGTTCTCAAAGAAGGCGAGGTTTTCGCTGGCCAGTGCCCGGTATTTCGCCATTGTCTCCGGCGCCAGTTTGGGATGCAGGGTCACCAGCCATTGCCATTTCTCCGACTGGCTTAGCCGTTTGATCTCGTCATATAGCGCGGCGGCGCCCGATAGGCGGGGCGTAAAGGTAGAGGTATAGAGTACCTGCGGTCGCTCATAATCGGGCGTTTTTTCCGCAAAACTGAATAATGAGTCCAGCTTGGCCCAGCCGGTTTCCTGAACCCTGAAGTAGCCACGCTGCGCGGCCAGGGGTTCCAGCATCGCGGTCCTGCCCGGGCCCTCGGTGCAATAAAGGTCGAACATGCCGCGCTCGGGATAGACATTGCCCCGCTTGCTTTCATCGAGGCCGTGAAACACCTGTACCTTGATACCGGGAATAAAGGCCGGCACGCGATCGCCGGGTACAAACACCGCGTCTGGCTGGAAGCGCACCGCATCAGCCGGGCTATTGCAGCGCACCTCGTCAGCGGTCAGGAAATCAGGATTGGCCGCGCTACCCGCAAAAAACCAGCGCACCTCACAACCATATTCCCGCGCCCGGGCCTGGATCGGCCGCAGGATCGGAAAACAATAGTTTTGCTCAACGTAGAACAGGAACTTGTAGGCTTTAGCGGCGGGTGTTGTCTGCATGATCGATCAGGAACCACCTGGTGTCGCGCTAACAGCTTCGAAAAAGTCGATGAAATGGTCGACCGTGCGCTGCAACGACAATTCATTACCAAGCTTTTGCTTGCACTGTAATGACATCCGGCTTAACAAGTCCGGATCGTCATGCAGCTCACGCAGTCGGCGCGCAATCGCCGACGGATCCTTCACCGGAACCACGAACCCGTTAATGCCATCATCCACCACTTCCTTGCCACCACCGGTGGTGGTAATAATCGAGGGTGTGCCGTAACCCATGGCTTCCATCACGGCGCGCGGCAGCCCTTCACCACTCACCGAAGGCTGGACCAGCACATCGCTCGCCACTATCAGCTCGGGAGCATCCAGGCGATAACCCGCCACGTGGATGCGTTCGCGCATACGATTGCTGTTGATCTGGCTGGTGTATGGCTCTGTATCCATATTCTTGCCCGCCAGCAGGAGATGAAAATTCTCGATATCCGCCCATTCATTCGCGGCGTCAATCATCACACTGATGCCTTTACTCGGCCGCGCGTTCACCGCACAGATCGCCGTAAAGTCATTCTCCCCGATACCAAACTCGCCAAGATCCGCCGGCGGTTTATCGTACCAGGACGGGTCATGCCCCTTATGGATCATCTTGATCCGGTCGTGGTTCTTCCACACCCGCGCAAGCACATCTTCGCGCACGGCGTTTGAAACACAGACGATGCCATCCACCCGCGGGTGCAAATGAGTCAGGTAAGCGCTCGGGTCGTGACGATACAAACCGCCGGGAGTATAAGAAGGATTAGCCCCCCTTTTTCACATACTTTACTCTAAACAGTCAGCGGACGGCAATTTCTTCGTCGCCAACGGCTATTTAGCCGGCGCGCGCGGCCGCAAACCGTGTGAGTGCTTCTTTGCGCGCCGCCCCGTAATCGATGACGGGCTCGGGATAGCCCGCCTGGCGGCGGGTTGCGCTGTCCGGATCATGAATCTGGCGGGCATTGACCGCGCAGAGCTCGGGAACGAAGCGCTTGATAAACGTGCCCTGCGCATCAAAACGCTGCGACTGGCGTACCGGGCTGAAGATCCTGAAGTAGGGCGCTGCATCGGCACCCGTCGATGATGCCCATTGCCAGCCGCCGTTATTGGATGCAAAGTCACCATCTATCAGGTGATCCATGAAATACCGCTCACCCCGCCGCCAGTCGATCATCAACAGTTTGGTCAGGAAGGTCGCGGTAACCATGCGCAGCCGATTATGCATCCAGCCGGTCTGGTTCAACTGGCGCATGGCGGCGTCGACGATCGGGAACCCTGTCCTGCCCTCACACCATGCCTGCCAGCCTTGTTCATTACGTTGCCAGGGGGAAGGTCCGGGAAACGGCTTAAAGTCGCGGCCCATGCAAAGCTCCGGGCGCGCCACAATCAAGTGCCGGTAGAACTCCCGCCATACCAGCTCCGCCAGCCATTTGCTGTTCTCCCAGGGCTCGGCCAGCTCAGTGGCACGCAGCGCCTGGATGCACTGCCGGATGCTCAATGCGCCCACAGCCAAATAGGGTGAGAGGGTGCTGGTGCCGGCAGTATCCGGGAAATCACGCCGTTCACTATAACTGTCGTGATGCCGTGCCAGGAAATTATGCAGCTTCACATTGGCGGCTGCTTCGCCCGCCGGCCAAAGGTCTGCGCGATAGTCAGATGCCCAGCCGGATAATTGCGTGGGAATGACGTCGCTGGCAATGGTGGTCGGCTGCTGGGCCGCAGGTGCGCCGAGCGGCTCGATCTGTGCCTGCGACAGCATGGCTAGCCAGCGCCGATAGAACGGGGTGAATACCTTGTAATAGTCGCCAGACAAGGTGACGATCTCGCCTGGATTGTGAATCAGGTCGGCGTCGTAACCATTAATCCCGATGTTTGCGCCCTGTAACGCATCGGTAACTGCTGCGTCGCGCCGTCGTTCATTGACGGGCAATTCGTTGTTGAACCATACCTGGCTCACTCCCCAGTTCTTGCAGGCCGCAACCAATACCTGTGGCAGATCATCGAAGCGATCCGCGGAGATCAGCTTAAGTGGAATATTGAGTGTCTGTAACTCCGCCGCCAGGCAGCGCAACTGCTCAAGCATGAAGCCGACTCTGGCGGGCGCGTCGTGATGTTCGCGCCACTGTTCGGGGGTGATGGCAAATACACAGAGCGTAGGGCCGTCCGCGCAGGCATGCCATAACGCCGGGTGGTCATGAATTCTTAGATCGTTACGCAGCCAGACCAGGTTCATCGTAATAGCATCATTCTCGGGGGTGAAGGCGTCAGGGTATAGAAATTACTTGGGAAAGCGCTAGATATAATTCCTTAATCCCAACTGTGCAGGATACGGGTTGAGGTAAGCCTGCCGCCGGATGTAGTCGCTGCCATGGCTATTGAGGTAATGCTGCAATAGCGTGATTGGCACGGCCAGGTGAACATGGCCGATGCGATATTGCTCGATCACCCGGGCGATTTCCTCGCGAACGCCGCCGGTTACCGTTTGTTTCAGGTAGCCCAGGATATGCAGCAGCACATTAGTATGCGCCTTGCGTTTGGCGGGCATCTTTAGCGCTGCCATTAGCTCCCCGATGTAGCGCTGTGCAATCGCCCTGGCGTCGCCAGTTCCGGCTGTCGCGACTAACTGGCCGAGGCCATTGTATGAGCTCTGTGAATGCGCCATGACCATGTACTTGTACCTGGAGTGGAACCCGACCAGGTCTCGCGGGGTCGGGTTTTCGGCAACGGTGTGCTGCCAGTCATGGTAGGCAAATACTCGCTGGATAAAGTTTTCCCGCAGCACTGCGTCATTCAGGCGGCCATCTTCCTCAACCGGCAGGTTGGGATTGAGGCGTTGTATTGCATCAGCAAAAATACCTGCTCGCCGTTCGGTGTGCGGGTAGCCTGAGTCTCTGTAGACTTTGGCGCTATAGAGCCCGCAGCTCGGCGAATTCTTCATGAACACGAAGCCGGAAAGGTGCTCGACCTGGCGGGCCCGGGTCTCGGAAAATTCTCGTAGCGGGATGGTGACGTTTAAATCGGGACTTTTTGACCCGACGGCCTCGGGGCTATCGATATCGCCCACCAGTCGAATCGCCGGGCGCGGCGTGCCCATACCGATCGCAACTTCGGGGCAGCAGGGTTCAAAGGAGAAGAGCTCCCCGAGTGTATCTAGGCAGTAGCGCGAGCGACTATGGCCGCCATTATGGCGTACGTTCTCCCCGTTCAGGCAGGCACTGATGCCTACTATAATCTTGTTATTCATTGCCGCCCCCGAAAGATTCGATTGCACTCATTCCTATTACGGTAGATACCGGGCTTTGGATCACAGTTGCTGTCCAGCATGGCGCGGTTGAAAAGTCAGTATTCTGGTGGAACTGCTGCCTTGAGGGGGAATGGGGCATGCGGGCTATGAAATGGGCCTGGAATCTGCAAGGTTTAGGTGGAATTTCGAGCGCTGGCGTCTATGCTTTTTATACAATTTCTCAAGCGGTTAGAGTATAAGAAGGATTAGTCTCCCTTTTTCACATACTTTACTCTAAACAGTCAGCGGACGGCAATTTCTTCGTCGCCACGAGCGTACGCGAACTTAAGGTACCCTATGACCCGCCTTATAACGCAAGCACGCCATCCGATGCGATAATCGAGATTGGTTTGGGAATCCGATCGGTGGAAACCAGTAATCGAAAGACGACGATGAAGCTTCAGGCGGAGGTAAAAGATTTGGTGGTTAAACAGGCAAACTAGAAAGGATAGTCGCTACTACCTGGCAAGGTGTTGAACAACACTCTGCGTGGCCCCGCGGCGTTAAAGCCAGGCTCAAAATGCTCATTTATGCCGTTTTGCCTGCAGAACGCGTCTTGTATCGGCGTATCCTGCAGGCTCTGGAATTATGCTGATTTACCAGACAGGTAAAAGGGGTCAGCCAGGCCCGGTTTCTCATCGCCCTTGAGCATTACAATCGTGCTCAGAAGCGTTGGCAACCTATGCAGGATGTGTTTTTAATGCGCTCCCAGTGAATTGCTGCTGCCATCAGCTTTTGCTTTCTTTGCAGCCTTTTTTTCTTTCTGTGTCATTAATGGTTGTTTTTTCGTTTCCTTATTGCCCCTTTCTTTCCCATACATTACTCCATTTGCTGATTGTGTTATTCCTCGACAGGGCTCATGCCTTTAAGGAACTTGAAAAGATCGCTGTCGGTGGATAGCACGAGGGTCGTACTTTTACCGATAATAGAGGGGTAAGAAGCCATGGTGCGTGTGAATTCATAAAACTCCACAGCCTGGGGGCTTTGATTGTAGGCACTGGCATAAATTTCGGTTGCCTTGGCATCGGCCAAGCCGCGTATTTCTTCTACCTCTCGATAGGCTTCGGATTGAATTTTGTTGAGGTCGCGTACCCGATTACCCCGAATTCTCGCCGCCTCGCCATTACCTTCGGACAAAAACCGCTCGGCGATCTGCCTGCGCTCGCTGATCATGCGATCATAAATTTTGGGGCGTACACTTTCATTGTAATTAATCCGTTTAAAACGGATGTCCAGCAGCTCAATACCAAACACACCCACTTTTTCGGCCGCCGCCGAAAATATTTCCTGTTCTACTAACTTGCGCCCTTTTTCAATAGGCACCAACGCGCCCATATTGAGGCCCTGTTCTGTAGAGGGCAATACAGTGTCCCCAAGAGCAGTATCTAGCTGTGGCACACGGTCTTTGGTGGTGCGAATGATTTCAATTAATTCATGCTTGGCAACTGCATTGCGGGTTTCACTGCCCAGGATATCGTCTAACCTTGATTGAGCACTGCGCTCATCGCGCAAACGCAAAAAATACTGAAGGGGATCAACAATTCTCCAGCGGGCAAACAAGTCCACAGAAATATACAGTTTATCCTTGGTGGGCATATCGGAAGGCGCACCATCCCATTCCAGTACCCGCTTGTCGATGGGGTTAACTTCTTGCACAAAGGGGATTTTGAATTTAAGGCCTGCCGTAGTTACAGGTTCACCCACCGGCTTGCCAAACTGTGTAATGATGACTTGCTCGACTTCATCAACGGTGTAAAGCGAGCTTCCTAATACAAACAAACCTGCAATCAGAATCAACAAAGCTGCAAACGATTTTGTACTGTTCATTTGTTTGCTCCCTTTTGTCCATCAAGGTTAAGCAGCGGTAGTAGACCGGGCATACCATCATCCACTAAAATTTTCGATTCTATTTTCGGCATAACATTTTGCATGGTCTCAATGTAGATACGACGGCGGGTTACTTCAGGCGCTTTTTTGTATTCGGCAAATAGCGCATTAAACCGCGCCACATCACCTTCTGCTTCGTTGATCCGCTTGAGTCTATAACCATCGGCCTCACGAATGCGTTGATCTTTTTCGCCCTCGGCTAACGGAATCACTTTGTTATATTCGCGCCGCGCCTCATTGATGAGTTTTTCTTTTGATTGCTGCGCCTGATTGACTTCATTAAATGATTCTTGCACGGGTCTGGGTGGATTAATGTTTTTTAGCTGCACCTGGTCGATACTGATTCCCATCACGTACTTGGTGGACAGTTCTTGCATCTTGACCAGCGCTTGAATTTCAATTTCCTGTCGGCCAATGGTAATGACTTCGTCCACGGTTCTATCACCGACGACTTCACGCATCACCGATTCCGATACATAGCGCAGAGTTTCACCAGGTTCGCGAACTTCAAACAAAAATTTGACCGGGTCTGATATGCGGTATTGAACTACCCATTCCACCAATGCCGCATTAAGATCGCCCGTGACCATCTGGGTTTCCCGCCCACCATCGCGCGCACCCTGGTAAGGATCGCGAGCACCGGGTGTGGCAAAACCAAACTCCTGCTTCAACTGCCGTTTCACAGGAACAATCGTGGCGTCATCAACGCCCAAAGGCAGCTTAAAATGTAACCCCGGAGGCACCTCTTTGAGATACATGCCAAATCGCTGCACCACTGCGACCGAATCACTGGGCACAGTGTAATAGGCAGACCAAAGGCTTATGACTATCAGAAATAAGATGGCAAAGGAAAACATCCTGCCAAAACCGCCACCTGAGCTTTTTCCAGAACCACCGCCCGTGAAGGAACCTTTCAATTTATCAATGGCCTGTTGGAGTACCTGTTCAATATCAGGTGGTGATTGGGGTCGAGACCCCCAAGGGGTACCAGAATCATCATTTTGGGACGGCATTAAAAGGCCTTTCGGTAGGAACAGACAAAATTGGCTGTAACGGGTTATGTTGGGGTAGGTTGTCTATTTACAAGGTATGAACCCCCTCCATGG
This sequence comes from uncultured Gemmatimonadales bacterium, assembly GCA_964195105.1. Classification (GTDB taxonomy): domain Bacteria; phylum Pseudomonadota; class Gammaproteobacteria; order Pseudomonadales; family IMCC2047; genus CAMYKE01. The sequence goes on from CAXMOT010000056.1 coordinate 12,486, forward strand.
AGCCACTGATGCATATTCGAAAGACCCGTTCGTAATAAAAGCCTGAGTACTACCGAGTTAACTTTCCTCGATGCAAGAAATTATGGCTCGAATCTGTTGATTTGCACTTAAAACTGACCCAGGATTTGCATCTAAAATTGACCCACCCTGGTCGCCAGATTATGGCGTATCTTTAGATTTTTTGCTGCCTTTTATTGCCTCCTGATTTGTCGTTGAGTGTTTGAGCCTGTAACTATCATTACCTGTCTCCAGGATATGGCAGTGATGGGTCAGCCGGTCCAGCAAAGCCGTGGTCATTTTTTCATCAATAAACACGGCTGACCATTCAGCAAAGCTGAGATTGGTGGTAATAATGACGCTGGTGCGTTCATAGAGTTTGCTGATCAGATGGAACATCCATGCACCGCCGGCCTGACTGAAGGGCAAGTAACCTAACTCATCCAGTATCACCAAGTCAGTGTGGATCAGCCGGTTAGCAATCCGGCCCTGTTGTCCTGCCTGCTTTTCTTGTTCCAGGGCATTAACCAGTTCGATCGTGGAGAGGAACCGTACTCGGTGGCGGTGATGCTGGATCGCTTGCACCGCTATCGCAGTCGCCAGGTGGGTTTTCCCCGTGCCAGGACCGCCTACAAGCACCACATTCTGGGCATCTTCCAGAAACTGGCACCGGTGCAGTGATTTCACCAGAGCCTCATCAACGGTGCTTTGGCCGAAGTCAAAGCCGGCCAGATCCCGGTAGGCCGGGAACTTGGCCACCTTCATCTGGTAGTTGATCGAGCGCACATCCCGTTCAGAGGCTTCGGCCTTGAGCAGCATCTCCAACACCGGCACTGCCTGCTGGTAAGCCGGCGAGGATTGGGCCGAGAGTTCATTAACAGCATCGGCCATGCCGTGCAGCTTCATGGACTTCAGTGTAGTGATCATGGCATCAGGGGTCATGGCGTGTTCTCCTTAGTTTGTCGTAGCGTGCGGTATCTGCCTTCGGTTCATTGACCAGTTTTAAAGCCGGGGGCGGCTTCAGTGGCTGAGGGCGACAGGGCTCTTCCAGCCGACTGAGACAGTGAGGACGTGCTGTTTGGAGACTTCACCCGCCTCCAGAGCCCTGGCAACGGCCTGTTCGACGAGTTGCTCATCGTGGAGCAGCACCAGGGCCAGGATATCGACCATCTCCCGGTCACCGCCAGGGCGCTTGAGCAAGCATGAGCGCAATTGCCTGAAGCTGTCGGGCAATTCAAGGAACGGTGCCCCGTTACGCAAAGCGCCGGGCTTGCGTTGTACGACGCAGAGATAGTGTCGCCAGTCGTAGATAGTCTGTCCCGGCGTACTCTTGTCCCGATTGAACACCCGGGTATGCTCAGCTACGACCTGCGCTTCGGCAACAATCACCAGCCGCTGTGGGTACACCCGCAGGCTGATCACGCGATTGGCAAAGCTGCCAGGCACACTATACCGGTTGTGCTCGAAGGTAATCAGGCAGGTAGACTACACCCGCTTACTGTGCTCGATAAAGCCATCGAAGGCCGGCGGTACCGGCATCAGTTGTGGTCGCTCGTCTTCCAGGCAGTCCGCCAGGGAGCGGGTCTTGAATTGGGGATGGGCGTTTTCCTGCCGCAGCGCCTGACACCGCCCCTGGAGCCACTGATTCAGCTCATTCAAGGATTTGAACGGCGGCGTGTCGTACCACAGGCCGTGCCGTGCATCCTGCACGGCCTTCTCGACCTGCCCTTTCTCCCAGCCTGCTGCGGGGTTGCAGAACTGGGCCTCATACAGGTAGTGGCTGACCATTGCATGGAAACGCTTGTTGACCTTACGGTGCTTGCCACGGCCGACTTTATCGACGGCGGTCTTCATGTTGTCGTAGATGCCGCGCTCCGGTATTCCACCGAACGTGGTGAACGCATGGTAGTGTGCATCAAACAGCATCTCGTGCGACTGGGTCATGTAGGCCCGGATGAAGAAGGCCCGGCTGTGGCTGAGCTTGAAGTGGGCGATCTGAAGCTTGGTGCTGACGCCATTGATCTTGACCCAGTCCTCGCTCCAGTCGAACTGGAATGCCTCTCCGGGGGCAAATTGCAGGGGCACGAAGGCCCGTTTTCCAGCTGTCAGCTTGGCGTCCTGCTGTTCCTGACGCCACTGGCGGGAGAAGGCTGCCACTCGGTCATAGGAGCCGGTGTAACCCAAAATAATCAGGTCCCGATGCAACTGTTTGACGGTGCGCCGCTGCTTGCGGTGTCGGCGAGACTCCCTGAACAGCCAGTTGGTCAATGTCTCCTCGTAATCGTCCAGCTTACTGGGAGATTTACGAGATGGGTAGGCTGGCTCAACAACCTTGCTAGCCAGGTATTTGCGAACGGTGTTTCTGGACAAGCCGGTACGGCGTGCGACCTCCCGGATTGGCATGCCGTCACGCAGATGCCAGCGTCGAATTACACTCAATAATGCCACGTCTATCACTCCTTGTTACCCCTGCAGTTTGTTTTGCAGGTAGGGGTTATACGTGGGTCAAAATTGGATGCAAATCTTGGGGGTTAATGGGTCAATTTTGGGTGCAAATCAACAAATATGTTATTGTGCTTGAAATCTTTTATTCCCAGGTAGAAATTTGCGCCTGATCGGATTTATGAAAAATCCGGCTTAGCGTTAAATAATTCCTGTCACTCTGCGCGCTGTGGTAAGGTCCATTTCATGACGACTTCAGATACTCACAGCAAACTCATCGGCTACATACTTTGGATCTTCGGCTTTATGGGTGCGCACCGTTTTTATTACGGCCGTCCCGTTATCGGTACGATTTATTTCTTTACCCTGGGACTTCTGTTTGTTGGCTGGATCATCGACTTGTTTCTTATTCCAGGAATGGATCGAGACGCTGACCAACGGTTCAGCACTGGCGATACAAACTATAGCGTCACTTGGATATTGCTAACTTTCCTGGGCTTTTTCGGGATTCATCGGTTTTATATGGGCAAGTGGATTACCGGTTTTATCTGGTTATTTACGGGCGGCCTGTTTCTCGTGGGCTACCTTTACGATTACTGGACGCTCAATGACCAGATTGACGAAGTTAATAGAAGTTAATCGAAATACTAGCCACGGCCAGCCTTAAGAATTAGCCTCGAGACAAGAGAGCAAAGACACCGCTTATAATTCCCCTGAATGCGTTGTCTGATCCCAAAACGTGGCCTACCCCCCTATTGCTCCAGTTCACCGGCAACTATAAGTACCCTGATTAGTGATCCTTGGCCTGCCGACTCTCGGCGGTAAAACCGTTATTTGCACCCCGGTCCTGATCTGGACCTTTGCGATTCTATTTTTTGGATCATGCTTGTACATCTCGTTCCAGCGCTTACATTCAAAGCTCGCAAATTGGCGGCGATAATTCTTGAACTTCTTTAAATACAAGCGGCCCAGGTACTTACGCCAGCGGTAACTCGAATAGTTGTAGGAAAGGTCATCGGGCTTTCCCTGCGGTGCAGGTTTCAATACGTCCCTGAACAAATCCACCCGAGTACCGTCCTTTCGAATTCCTTCTATGATGGGCCACTGGGATGACCGAATCGGGTAAGGCGCAAACATATTCCATTTTTGCCACAACCCGAGTGTGTTGCGCACCGTTACAAGATCGCGGTTAATATGCGGCACGCGGGTAACGTAGGACAGGTTAATCTGCAGCACCATCAACGCCAGCAGCAATACAGCGACTTGTGCAATCATACTGTCTTTGCCCGAGCTTTCACGCCAGGGCAGCACTGTGCTGGTGAACCTCCCGAATCCCATGCGGCGATCACCAATCCAGTGGTAGAGGCGGTCGCCGACGTTGCCCTTGTTAAACCACGCCATCGGCCATTTCTTCCAAAAGAAAATGGGACTTTGCCCGACCAACCAGGTCAGGGCAGACCACTCCAGGAGATAATCTCCATCGGGACGCTTCACTACCCAGCTATCATGTTTCTCAAGCAGCGGGCCCGCCACGTCATGATCCTGGGCGGGGGCGACCTTTACATTGGGCAGAATCAGGAAAACGCGCAGCAGGCAAACCGTCTTCTTACAGAATTCACAGCCTTTGTCATAGTAAATCTCTATCCCTTCACTGCGCCTTGCGACCCAGCGCCGATCCGCGAAAGCCCACACGGCGGTCGGGATAAACAGCAACAGGGACGTAATACTGACATACGGGAAATGACCAACGTTCAGCATGACCACAAAACCAATGTGCATCCCGATCAACAGCAGCATCACCGGCAAGCGAAACCACAGCAGCAGAAACGGAGCGACCATAAATAGCGGCCCGAACATCTCAATCGACAGCACAAATTGAGTAAGGAGCGGCAACGCAAATTCAAACGTATCCCCCACCCATTTGCCCACCCATGTGCTGAAATGCTCGGCGTTCAGGGCGTAGTAGACTGCCGTGTGATCCCGGGTCCATTCGGCACCCGTTTTTAATAACGCCCCGGCCCAATAGACGTACAGGGCTTGCATCAGGATAGCTATGGTGGCGACGCTAAAGTGATTGGTACGCGGGTAGGGATTTCCCTTTTCCAACGCCGCGTCGATAGAAAATCGGGCACTTAGCGGTAAAAACAAACCCCAGAACAGCAGCACCCGCATCAAGTCATCCGCCCCACTGAGCAGTATCGGGTTACGGACTTGAACCGACACCAGCAGCACCCAACTGACCAGGGCAGCCAGGCGAGCTTTGTAACCGACCAACAGCGCTAACGCAGCCAACACGGCAATCACAAACAATATGCCAGCGAACAGGCTGGTTCCGTTCAAGAAGTAAACCGACCAGGTCCCTTCGCCATAATAGTTCAGCAACTGGGCACGCGTGGTCACGCCGGCATCGGTAAAAAACGCGATGAAGTCTTCGCCACGGATACATAAATCCGCCAGGATGATGCCCGATATCAATATGCGAAACAGCGCGAGGGTGCGGTAATCAATACTGAAGGCGCGCACCAAACCACCCAGTATCGGGATAGCCTGCAACGGCAGATAATCACTTGGCGCAGGGCTGGTTGTCCGTTTTTTGCCGGGTCGAATCGATTTTTTAGACATAGGCAGCAGCTCTAACTATTTATTATTATTGGTTTCAGTCACTTATATCGCCGATTATAGACAGTCGCCGGGGAAAAAAGTAACCGCTATAACGTTGCTCACCCTGCTTGAACGGGGTGCCCTCATATCAACTGCAGCTGCATCTTCTCGTCACCAAACTCAACAATATCACCGGCAACCAGCTTCTTACGCTTCCTGGTTTCTATCTCGCCGTTAACCGATACAAGACCATCAGCGACGACAGACTTCGCCTCGCCGCCACTCGATACGATGCCTTCAAACTTCAGGACCTTATACAGTTCAACAGGTTCTTTGGTGATTTCGACTATTCTCATTATTTACTTGTTACCACTCTTGTTTGTATTCGTTACACATTCAATACCGCTGCAAATCGTTATTCAAGCCAATAGCATTATTGATCTGCCCTGTAGAAAAGATCCTTACCCAGCCAGGCGACACCGAGCACCAAACCAATCAGCAAGCCATACAGGTGCGCATCGATCGCGACCGGCCCACCGATTAGCTGCGCGGTGACGCGATCCGGTGATGCGAAAAATTGCTCGTAGACCACCTTCCCCACCACAAACATAAAGAACAGGCCCGAGATCACCGGCATACGCGGCGCGTTCGCCAACACACAGCTAATCAACACGCCATATATAGCACCGGACAAGCCGTAGTACCAGACAATCTCCGGGTTAAACCAGTAGATACCCAGGCCCACCGCCAACATCGATACCGAGAGGATTATTAGCTCTTGTGCGGGCGACAGTTCCTGCCGGAAGCAATAGACCACGAACAGGTATCCGACCACGTTCAGCAGTGCGTGATTCAGGCTAAGGTGCACTAGCTGGCTGGTCAGGATCAGCCACCACTGCCCTTCCGCAACGGCTGGCCCGTGCAATGCCAAGCTGCGAATGAACATATCGTCCGGAAGCGCCAACACCAGTATTGCGACCACAATCAATCCGCTAAACCACCACTGGAATAATAACCCCCTGATTTTCGAACTTTGTGCAGCCTGACTCATCTATCTATCTGCTCGCCTATCTACTTGGTTTATTTTTCGCCTTTACGCGCCCCGGCACACTCAAATGTCTTATTTCTAATCTTGTCCAAGTAGTTTAAAGTATTCGTGAAATTACGGGGTTGATCACAGCACCCGGGGCATGAATGATATGCACAACCGAGCCGTATTACCAAGGAAGCGCTAACTTAATAGTCGATATTACCCACCACCCTTGAACCAATGATCCCGATCCCAAAATTTTCCGTTACTAAAGCACCTGGCAACGCCTGGCTGAGAGCTGTCGCCTTAAGCCTGGCCGTTGCGTGCTGTTCGACGGCATTGGGTCTAGAAGAATTTCCCGTGCTGGACCTCGATAACCCGACGCGTTGGGATTTCTCAGGATCCTGGGAAAAGGACTTTAGCCGCAGCGAAAATTGGCTGACGGAGCTCAAGCGCACCATCACCCTGCAGCAGGAAGCAGAGGAACGGCAGCGGCGCCGGGCCGAAAACTACAGCACCGTGAAACCACGAGCATCCATCGGCAATGGCCGTCGCGGCCGCGGCGCTAACCTGGTCGACCTGGCGCGGCTGGCAGAATACGTCAGTCGCCAGAACATCCTGCAGATCACGCAAACCAAACAGGACGTAAAAATCGAGCGCGCCGGTGATGCTGCCCTGATCTGCGGCCTGGGTAACGAATTCATGGCGACCTTTGCCAGCCCGCACGGCTCCGAAGTCTGCGGCTGGGATCGACAACACCTGGTGTTCCAGATCACCCTGCCGGAGGACCTGGTCATCATGCATCGTTTCACGGTGTCGTCCGACTCCAAATCACTGCGAGTGATTACCAGTGTTTCCAGCAAGGGCTCCGAGCCATTCAACCTGATCCACGCCTACAATAAATTTGAAGAGCCGCCGGAAGACTACAAATGCGTGCAGACCTTAAGCCGCGGCAAGGTATGCAGCCAGGTTGACGCTGACGAATGACACACGTGTTTATTAATAAAGGGAAATCCAGATTATTCGCAATAGCGATTTCGATAGCGCTGAGCCTGTCGCTGGCATCCTGTAGCCAAAACAAACCCATGCCCATGCCTGCACCCAAGCCGCCCGCCGCGGATCCCGTCGGGGTTGTCAGCCTCAAACACTCCGCCAGCGAGCCGACACAAAACCAATTGCTGGACGTCGGCGTGGTGGTTTTCAGGACCAATACCGTTGCACCGGAAGCAGAACGGGCAGGCGATCGGGTGTTCAACGAGATCAAGAGAAAAGAAGTCCACTACTTACCCTATGCGCTGCGCAACACGCTAATCGAATCAAACCAGTGGGGCGCGGTCCGGGTGTTGCCGGAGCATGATCCGTCGCTGGATTTGCAGCTGTCGGCCGAGATCCTCAGGTCCGACGGATTCACGCTGGAATTACAGGTCGTCGCGACCGACAGTACCGGCCACGAATGGTTAAACAAAATCTATGCCGACGTCGCGAATACACAGGATTACCCCACTGCCAGTCGCTTCACCGCCTGGGACCGATTCGACCCGGACAGCTTTGTCGACCCGTTCCAGGATATCTATGACCAGATCGCCAATGACCTGGTGACCGCGAGGGCGACGCTTAGCGACCCCCAGTTGGTTACGATCGACCGGGTCTCGGAGTTGGTCTACGCCAATGATTTGGCGCCGGCCACCTTCCGGCATACCCTGGCCCGTGGCGAGGATGGGCTGTTGTCCGTTACCAGCCTGTTAGCCAGGGACGATCCGATGCTGGCCAGGGTCAACGAAATGCGCGCACGGCACCTGGTGTTCATCGATACCGTCGACGAGTACTACGATGTGCTATTCCAGGAAATGCAGCCTACCTATGTTGTATGGCGGCGCTACTCGCTGGACCAGGTATTGGAAACACAGACCGCCGCGAAGAAATCCTATGATCCTGATGACTACGGCAAGTCCGACAATTTCCTGACCTTCAGCCAACGTTATGACCGTTTCAAATGGAGCAAGATCTACGAGCAGGAATTTGCCGAACTGGCGGCCGGTTTTAACAGCGAAGTGGCGCCTGCGATGCTGGAACTGAACCAGCGTGTCTACGGGCTAACCGGCAACATGGACGACCAGTACCGGCAGTGGCGCCAAATACTGCGCTCGCTGTTTGCCATAGAGACCGGCCAGGACCAGCCTTAAGTCGAGTAGCCTAATCACGTATAATAAAGTAACGCTCCCTTGTGCATGAACAAAAAGAGTATCAAGTAGTGTCAAAACCCTATCTTGTTAGTGTCCGTGGCGTATCCCGCATAAACAGCGGCGGTGTCGTTCGCCAGGATATAATCAAGCGGTTGGTTAAAAAACAACAAGTCAAATTGGTGCCGGAGCTAATTAACCAGTTTCATCGTTGGACCGTTGCTGTTTATACGGTGGGTGGCGTCCAAATCGGTTACTTGCCTGCCGATTCTCTCGATCCGGCTACCTTGTTACGAGGAGAGTCGGTTGACGCGGAAGTTTTTCGGTTAACCGGCGGCACTAACTGGTTTTCCCGGGCTGTGCTCGGCAAGAAGAATATCGGTGTTGCTCTCAGGATTCACATACCGGACCCGGATCGGCAGCGTTATGCCGAGCTGGTCGAAAAAGCCAGGCCAATTGATGAGCAAATTGAACAAGCCGGGGACGCAGATAAATCAGGTGATATAGACGCGGCCATAAAACAGTATCAAAAAGTTATTGAGGAAATCGCCAAATTAACCGCAGCTGATAAATTTGCATCCGCTCACAGACGCAACCCGGCACCCATCAACAGGCTCAGTCTTCTGCTAGAGAAACAAAAGAAATACCCGGAAGCTCTCGAAGTGATAGATGAATTCCTCCCCAGCCTCGATCCCGTGCAACCCGGTACCTACGAGGTTGACCTTATGCACCAGCGACATCAACGGCTCCTGAAGATACTGGAAAAATGAAGGCATCATCGGGATCAGGAGAATCGCGGAATTGCCCTGCAACGAATTTGCCAGAATGGTTTGGGAAGGCAGCACAGGCAATACAGGCAATACAGGCAATACAATTGAGCACTGAAAAATAATGGAAAAAGTCACCGTACTGGTCGATGTGCAGAATATTTACTACACGACAAAACAGGTTCATCACTGCAACTTTGATTACAATCAATTCTGGGCGGCGGCCACGGCCAATCGAGAAGTCGTGAAAGCCATCGCCTACAGCATTGATCGCGGCGATGAAAAACAACGCCAATTCCAGAATATTCTTAGGGCCATAGGCTTCGAAGTAAAGCTGAAACCCTTTATCCAGCGAGCCGACGGCTCCGCCAAGGGTGATTGGGATGTAGGGATAGCGCTTGACGCGATGGACTATGCACCGCAATCAGATGTCGTCGTATTAGCGTCCGGGGACGGTGATTTCGATTTGTTGGTTACCAAAATGCGCACCCGGCATGACACCCGTGTCGAGGTCTATGGCGTACCCGGGCTCACCGCCAAATCGTTAATTGATGCCGCATCAAAATTCGTACCCGTAGAGAAGCAGCTGCTGCTCAGGCCCTCCAAACATTGAGCGGAGGTGCCCTAACCACTCATTCCGCACGATAAAGCCGAAACAGAGACAACTTACCGCTTTAGTCAGCCAGGGTAAGTCGTACCTGGGAGCCTGTCGGATTTAGGGTTAATCTACTGCGGAAAAGTCGAATTTATCGATTACTCTCGTTAAATAGCGGGCTATTCTCCTCAAAGAATCGAAAAATCTGCCTCAAACCGGACTTTCCCTCGCTACGATCATCTAAACCCGACAGGCTCCTAGCGCTATTTACCCCACTATTCACTCCAATTTCCTTTGATAATCTTGATCCTGTGCAATAACTGCAGGGTAAGACATTGCTATGGTTAGGAGGATGCAAAAGCATGATTTCCTCACAACAGTTCCCGAGTCAGGCAAAAGGACATTTTCTTGACCAGGCAACTAACACCGGATCAAGGCTGAAATGGCGAAACTTACTTTCTATGGCGCGATTAACGGAGTCACCGGTTCGGCGTATCTGCTGGAAACCGAAACGGCGACCGTCCTGTTGGAATGCGGTTTATTCCAGGGCACCCGTGAGGAAGAAAAGGCGAACGAGGAGAAGTTTCCGTTCAGTGTTGGTTCCATCGATGCGGTGGTGCTGTCCCACGCCCACCTGGACCATTCCGGGCGCTTGCCCAAGTTAGTCGCGGATGGCTATGGCGGCTCCCTGTACATGACCTACCCGACCGCTGAACTGCTGGAGGTCATGCTCAAGGATGCGGCCTCCCTGCAGGAGCGCGATGCCGAGTGGAAGAACAGGCGCAGGCGCCGTGCGGGCAAGCCGGAAGTAGAGCCTCTATATAGCATTGACGATGTGGAGGCGACCCTGGACCTGTGCCATGGCATTGATTACGGACAGCGCCGCGAAGTCGCGGATGGTGTCGAGGTATGCTTCCGGGATGCCGGCCACATCCTCGGCTCATCCATTGTAGAGATCTTTATTACCGAGGGGGGTACCGAGAAAAAACTGGTTTTTTCGGGCGACCTTGGCAACAGTTATGCGGCGCTGCTGGTTGACCCGGAAATTGTCGAGGATGCCGATGTGTTGCTGCTTGAATCCACCTACGGCGATCGTAACCATCGCTCCATGGACGCCACGCTGCAAGAATTCGAAGATATCATCCTCGAGGCGTCGCAGAATGGCGGCAATATCCTGATCCCCTCCTTTGCTGTGGGTCGCACCCAGGAAATCATCTTCCGCCTGGGCGAGTTATACCAGAAGGGAAAATTGAAACACCAGGCGGTCTACCTGGACAGCCCCATGGCGATTGCCGTGACCGAAATCTATCATCGCTACCAGGATCACTACAATACCGAGGATGCCAACGCCCTGGGTAAGGGTCGACACAGAAGTTTACATACTTTCCTGCCCGTATTGCGCTACACCTCATCGACTGCTGAATCCATGGCACTCAATAGAATTGAAGCTGGGGCTATTATCATTGCCGGCAGCGGAATGTGCACCGGCGGGCGGATTCGTCACCATTTCAAGCACAACCTGTGGAGGCGTAATGCGCATGTCGTCATCGTCGGTTACCAGGCAATAGGCACACCCGGCAGGGCGCTCGTCGATGGCGCCAAGACGTTTCGGGTTGCGGGTGAGACGGTTGTCGTGCAGGCGACGATTCATACCCTGGGTGGATTCTCCGCCCACGCCAGCCAGTCCCAGCTGACCGACTGGATCAATCATTTCAACAAACCGCACCCGGATCTCTATCTTGTGCACGGTGAGGCCGAAGCAAAACTTGCCCTCCAAAAACACTTGGCTGCTCAAGGTTGGCAGGCAAAGATACCCACCGAAAGGCAGACTATTCCAATTTAAACACTGACGCCACACTTGCAGAGAGCGCCTATGGATCAGTCCAAAATTCCCGAAAAGGTATTCCCCACCGCCGAAGAGGATGTCTCGGCGTCCAAAATGGCGCCTGACACTGCCCAGACTCGATCGCCGTCCTATAACCTGGCGTATACCGACGAAGAGTTCCTACTACGCGATGAATTGCGTCCGGTCAGGTTACAGCTGGAACTGCTAAAGCCGGACCTGTTGCAGGAGGAACATGGTATTCATTCGACGGTGGTTGTTTTTGGTAGTTCGCGGATTCCCGATGCGGCAACCGCCAGGCAACGACTGGAGGACGCTGAGCGACGAGCCATCGAGAACCCCGATGACCCGGCTGCAGCTCGCAAGGTAAAGGTAGCCCAACGCGTGCTTGCCAATAGCCACTACTATGACAAAGCCAGGGAGCTGGCGAAGCTGATAACAGAAAACTCCAACAACGACAGCGACTGTGACCTGGTCGTGATTACCGGTGGCGGCCCGGGAATCATGGAAGCGGCAAATCGAGGCGCGTTTGATGCGGGCGGGAAAAGCATCGGGCTGAATATCGTGTTGCCTTTTGAACAGCAGCCAAACCCCTACATCACCCCCGAGTTTTGTTTTCAATTTCACTATTTTGCGATCCGCAAGATGCATTTCCTCAAGCGCGCCAAGGCACTGGTGGCCTGCCCCGGCGGGTTCGGAACCCTCGACGAATTATTCGAGACCCTGACCCTCATCCAGACAGGAAAAATCACCCCCGTGCCGGTACTGCTGTTAGGCAGTGACTATTGGCGCCGGCTAATTGATTTCCAGATGCTGGTGGATGAAGGCGTGCTTGAGGAAGACGACTTGCAGCTGATTCAATTTGTCGATACTGCGAAACAGGCCTGGGACGTCATAAAAAAATACTACAACCTGCAGCGCTAACCCGGACGTTGCCAACCGGCACCGGTTGACTGTGCTTACTATTTACCGGAATGGATGCACCCTCCCCCCCATCACAGCTAATTAGCTGAATACCTTAAGCCGCAAAGTATCCCGTCAATTTGACCGAAACTTCAATCCGGCATACAACAGAACACGCCGATTTCATCGCATTCAAAACCGATTTTTTCATACCTTTTTACCCCCCCATGATTTAATATGTCTGACAAATAATAAACGCGCAACCCAAATCTGACCCGTCAGCCATAAAGGCTGGTACTAATAAAAAATGGGCATGGTTGGCGGCGGCTCCGGGGCATTCATCGGTGCTGGGCAGCGCATGGCAGCAGGCATCGACGGGGCAATTTAAGCCTGTTCCCGCTGGCCCTGACGGTGGCCTTCCGCCTAATAATATTTTTTACCCGCAAGCTACACTCCCGCGATGTTGCAACGGCTTAACCACTTTAGAGGTGTTATATGAGCGTTCACAAGACCAGCGACGAGCCGTCGCTAGAAGACAAAAGTAAACGCAGGTTTTTTACTGGCCTGAGCGTGCTAGTGGGTGGCGCAGCGGCCACGCAATTGCTCGGCGGCAACGCCATATCCACCGCCCTGGCTTATACGCCAAGACCTGACAGCACCAGCCAGGCCGGCAAGGTATTCAGCCAGGCCGACATGGTGTTATTACGTGATATTTGTACCCAGGTGATCCCGCAAACAAAGACAGCGGGAGCAGCAGAAGTAGACACCCATGGTTTTATCGACAACCAGCTGTTTCATTGTTACCAGGCGGAAGATCGGCAAAAAGTGTTATCCGTGCTGTCAAAAATCAACAAGGTGGCAAACAAGCGCCACCAGCATAGCTTCTCAGAAACGACTCCCGCCCAACAATTGGCAATGCTCACCGACCTCGAAAAGCCCGGCAATGGCTTCGATGACACCGACAGGTCGCAGTTCAAGTTCCTGAAGAGCCAGGTCGTGTTTGGTTATTACACCTCTGAGGTGGGGGCTTCCCAGGAGCTGGCATACTTGCCCGTGCCCGGCGGCTACAAAGGCTCAATACCCTACAAGTCCATAGGCAAGGCCTGGGGATCACTAAAAAGTTATTGATAGCAACGAGTACACCAACGGCCAACCGGCCGAAGAGGAAAATCAAATGAATGACGACCTGTATATAAAAGAGTCGACCGAAGTATATGACGCCATCGTCGTGGGGTCAGGGTTATCAGGCGGCTGGGCCGCAAAGGAATTCTGCGAAAAGGGCTTTAAAACCCTGATGATAGAGCGTGGTCGGGTGGTTGAACACAGGAAAGACTATATCGGCGAAGGGCTACCACCATGGGAACAGCCTCATCGCAGCAAGGTAAACAACCTGATAACGGAACAAGAACAGAAGATCCAGAAGGAGTGTTACGCCTTCAACGATGCCACCAAACATTTTTTTGGTAACGACAGGGATTTACCCTACCAAACCGCCGAAGGCACTAATTTCAGCTGGATCCGTGGCAACCAGTTGGGAGGCAAGTCCCTGACCTGGCACCGACAATCCTATCGCCTCAGTGATCACGACTTTAGCGCCAACAAGCTCGATGGCTATGGCAATGACTGGCCGATTCGCTATAAAGACCTGGCCCCCTGGTACAAGCATGTTGAGATACATGCGGGGATCAGTGGCGCAAAGGAAAACCTTCCGCAACTACCCGACAGTGAATTTTTACCGCCGTTTGAGATGAATGTGCCTGAAAAGGCCATTAAGGCAGAGATAGAGAAGCACTACCCTGACAGGCGTCTCATCATGGGTCGCATGGCCCACCTGACACAACCCACCGAATTACATATATCCCAGGGCCGGGTGAATTGCCAGGCCAGGAACGAATGCCAGAAGGGTTGCTCCTTTGGCGCCTATTTTTCCACCCAGAGCTCTACCTTGCCCGCTGCGGCGAAAACCGGCAACCTGCATATCGCCGCCGACAGTGTGGTTCACAGCCTCATTTATGACGAAACTACCGGTCGGGTCAAAGGCGTCAGGATTATAGACAACAATGACCTGAGCGAGCGGGAATACCTGGGCAAGGTCGTCTTCATGTGCGCTTCTACGATCGGCAGCGCCCAGGTGATGCTGAATTCCAAATCCAAAGCCTTTCCCAACGGCATCGCCAACAGTTCAGGCGTATTGGGCCATTACCTGATGGACCATAATTACAACGCCAAGATAACGGGGGACATTCCGGGTTTCGAAGAGGAATATTATCGAGGCCGCCGGCCTGGTGGAATACTGGTACCCAACTTCCAGTATGAGCCGAGCCTGTATAGTAAACATTATGTGCGTGGGTATTCCTTCTCCGGCGACGCCTCTCGCGAAAACTGGAAGGGTAAGCAGGAGCAGGACGGTTTCGGTGCCGACTTTAAGGCGCAACTGAGCCAGGCAGGTCCATGGAAATTTATAATCCAGGCGCAGGGTGAAATGTTACCGCGCTTCGAGAACCAGGTCGCCCAGCATCCCACCTTGAAAGATAAATGGGGCATGCCCCAGCTGGAGTTCAATTGTCGCTGGTCAGACAATGAAAAACTGATGATGGAGGATGCCGCAGAAGTTGGCCAGAAAATGCTAATCAAGGCGGGACTGGAAAACGTCACCGGGGTGGCCACAGAGCGCCCGCCGGGCATCGCCATCCATGAACTAGGGACGGCCCGAATGGGACGGGACCCAAAGACCTCCGTCTTGAACGCTTATAACCAGTGCCATGACGTCGACAATTTGTTTGTCACCGACGGCGCCAGCTTTTGTTCAACGGCGACACAGAACCCGTCCCTGACCTTTATGGCGCTGACGGCACGTGCCGTTGATTACGCTGCGAAAGAAATAAAGAACGGCAGGATATAACCAATGTCATTAATATACATATTGACCGAATCTACTGGTCACCAAAACCTGGAGAAATAAATGAATATTATCGCATCACTTAGGGCGGTGGCCACGCTGGGGCTAGTATGGTCGATCCTGGCCTGCAGTGGACCTGAGAGTCCCGATATAAGCTCGCCCGAGGCGGCGCCAGCAGCAGCTGCGCCAGCATTACCCCGGATCGGTGTGCAGTTGTGGTCAATAAAAGGAGCCCTGAAGGAAGATTATAAAGGCACGATTGAGTCCCTTGCTGCCATGGGATTCGAGGGCGTAGAGTTATTTACCCGCGATACGCTCCCGTTTGAAGAATCGGACGCGTTTGGCGAGTTCGGCGATGATCCCGCAGGGCTAAAAAACCTGCTGGAGCAAAACGGCATGGTAGTCAGCAGTGCCCATGTGCACTTTAAATTCCTAAGCCCTGAAAACTTTGACGAAACGGTGGCCTTTTACCAGGCTATCGGATGCGAGAGTCTATTTGTACCAATGGACAGGAGAGCCTGGGATCCCGAAGGCGTAAACCAGGTCGTAGCAGAGCTTAACCAGCTGGCAGAAAAACTCGCACCCTATGGCATATCGATTGGGTACCACAATCACGCCCAGGAGTTTGCAGATTATAAAGACGCTACCTACTGGGATTATATTGCCCAATCAATCTCCGCGAAGGTGACCTTGCAGCTGGATGTGGGCTGGGTGAACTATGCCGGCAAGGACCCGGTAGAGTATGTACGACGCTATCCGGGGCGCACTTTAGCCACCCATTACAAGATACGTACTCCTGAAGGTGTAGAGAACCTCATACCCATCATTGGCCAGGATACTGTGATCGACTGGGCCGCATTACTCGATGCCAATGTAGAGGTCGGAGGCACAAAATGGATTGTGATGGAACAGGAGGAGTTCCCTGAGGGTATGACTCCAATGGAAACAGTGAAAGCATCAAAAGCAGGGCTGGACGCGGTCCTGGCTGCCTACCAGGCGCGCTGATAGTCGTTTCGTTATCCGCTGCCGGCAAGTGGCAATCACTGACCTGATCGCTACCAGATATGGTTACCTCATGCCCTTGCCTGTTGCTGCCCAGTAAACCCCGCCGTAGATGTGCTCCATAAACAGGTCGTCTGAATAATTAGAGGCAAGGTGCCCCAGGCCGGTATAAAAAGCGCGGCCACCGTCATACTCGTGGTACCAGGCGATCGGGTGAAAATCGCTCATGCCATCACCGGCGGCAGAAGGCCCTGCGCCAACGGGGGATACGTCGTCGCGCGAGGCATTTTTATGGCGTTTATCGACATTGCTGCCCAACAGTGAGGCGCAGTGGTTCTTTGACAGTTTGGCCGCACTGTCGTGGCTGCATATTTCTCAAGTAACCGAGGAGCCGCGATTAAAATCCCAGGACCTGCACCGCGCCAAAATTCATATAAAGAGGGCTCTGGGCCAGCTTACAGGGCCAGACCAGATCGCCGCAGATGGTAAGCCGGTACGTGAATGGATGGCGCCGGAAAGCATTAATACGGTGATTATAGAGGGAAAAACTCACTTTCTCGCTTCACCTATAACGCCGCTTAACTGGGCGAAAGCGGCCCTGGATATGGCACTCAGGGAATTCGAGCGCGTGGCAAACGTGCCATAACATCAACATCCATTGATCCACCAGCTAGCAGTCATACCGGTAACAACAGCCGTAACAATAACGAGACGCTAATGATGGACATTCACTTTGACCGCTACAGTCCGGCCCGGAGATCCTTTACGCTTTTCTTTTCTATGTTGAAATAGAGGAACTCATGCGCCACGGGTTGCCCAACC
>CAXMOT010000057.1:0-4914 GCA_964195105.1 uncultured Gemmatimonadales bacterium
TTGTTCTACTTCCGCACGCTGTCTCGGCTGGGATGACTTTGCCTGGAACTCATCCCAGGTTTTCTGCCAGTCATTCATCGCGGCATCAACCGCTTGCAGTGCAGCATTGCTCGCCTGGTCCCGCTCCGCTAATTGCACCAGCTCGGGTTCGATCTCCGCCAGCATGGACTGTAGCTTGTCGATACGGGACTGATCCGCCTGCAAGTCTGCGCTGGCCTCGTTCCAGTTCCGGACGGCCGCTGCGAAGTCATCTTCAAGCTGCCGGGCACGCTCCTTCTGGTGCTGGATATTCTGTTCCTGGCGGGCTATTTCAGCGCCGACCTGGTACAGGTCGCCCTGCACTTTATGGAAGCCTTCGTTGGCGTCGGTGTGTGCTTCGCGATGTTTTTCAATACCCGCTTCAAGCGCGCGTTGTTCTGCATGGGCCGCTTCCAGCTCAATATCTTGTTGCACGATTTGCTGTTCCTGCTCCGCATAGCCGGTGTTTAATACCTGCCACCGTATCGCCTGCAACTCAGCCTTTAAATCACGCTCCTGCTGCTTGAATTCTGAATACTGTTCTGCCGCCTTCGCCTGGCGCTGCAGGTGATGCAACTGGCGATCCAGTTCCTCGCGAATATCGCTGAGGCGTTCAAGGTTCTCACGGGTATGACGAATTCGGTTTTCGGTTTCCCGACGGCGTTCCTTGTATTTCGAAATCCCCGCCGCTTCCTCAATAAAAACCCTTAATTCCTCGGGCTTGGCTTCTACGAAACGGGAAATCATGCCCTGTTCGATGATCGAGTAACTGCGTGGTCCCAATCCGGTGCCCAGGAAAACATCCTGGATATCGCGCCGCCGGCAGCGACTGCCGTTGAGGTAATAGATCGATTGGAGTTCGCGGGAAACGGTGCGGCGGATCGAGATCTCGGAATAGGCACCGTATTCGCCCTTCAGGCTGCCATCGCTGTTATCGAAGAGTAGCTCAATCGAGGCCTGGCCCACCGGCATGCGGCCGTTGGAGCCACTGAAGATAACGTCAGTCATGGATTCACCGCGCAACGTCTTGGCGGAGCTTTCGCCCATCACCCAGCGCACGGCATCAATAATATTGGATTTTCCGCAGCCGTTCGGGCCGACCACCGCGGTCAGGTTCGCGGGAAAAATGACGGTGGTTGGATCAACAAAGGACTTGAAGCCAGCTAGCTTAATGTTCTTCAGACGCATCTATTGCAGAAACCCGGGGTATTTGGCTTATTTTTCATGAAGAAGCCGCGTTATGCGATCGCGATAGGGCGGCTTCCCGGGCGCTATTCTACTACTTTATCGATCACGAGTTTAATCTTTGATTGCGCCGAATCAACATTTATTGGCCCAAATATACCTTCCAGGTCACCGGGTTGCCCCTGGGGGGTTCCGGATTGGGAAATTCGCGCGACCAGGTTTACCTGTTCGACCGACGACAGCTTCGCCATCGGCGACATCGCCATCGCATCATTGAGCACGACCTCGAGTGGCAAATCCTTGGCCTGCAGGCGCACAGCGGCGAGCGGCATGGGTGGGCCCTGCACGGCGCGGGCAAATACAAACAATGTCTGGTCCGGGCTCACCCGCTGCTGTAACTCCTCGGCAAGGGACACGCTGACCAGCAGTTCCGGACCCGCTGCTGCAGGGGCCAATTCGGGCTTGTCACCTGCCATTGCCTGCGCCCGGGCAATACCGATGCGCAGTGATTCTATCTCCGGGGCATCGGGATTAGTATCGATAATGCGCTGCCAGTAACCAATCGCCTCCCGGTAACGCTGGCTCTCAAAGGCGTCGATACCCAGCAAACCCAACGCGGTGGAGTTGTTCGGTTGATGGGCGATCGCGCGATTCGCCAATGCGCGGGACTGCTCCGTTAACTGGTTGCCGTCCATAAAAAAGCTGGCCTGGGCGAATTCAGCAAGCACCCCTGGATGACCCCTGGTAAGACTCACCAGGCGTTGGTACGTCCGCCGCGCGCCGGCATAATCCTTAAGCTGCATATACTCGCGGGCAAGCAAATAATTGATATCGACATTCCCCGGCACGGACTCGAGCTCGCGTTCCAGCAACCTGGCCCGCTCCGCCGGTGGCAACTGTACCAGTCGATCACCTAAATTTTGCTGATGCTCCATCACCGCCAGGATCCTGCTACTGCCCAGTTCATAATAGAGTCCGACAGTGATCGCCGCGACGATGACGCTCAGCCCCAGGGCCAGCGGCCACTTACTGGTCCTGCCAGCCGGCCGGGTATCCGCTTCGGTTTGCGCTGGAGATTCGGTTCCAGCCAGGTCCAGCAGCAAATTACGTTCCAACTCGGATTTCAGGTCGGCATACTCCGATTCCGAAATACGGCCAGTGCTGCGCTCAAGTTCAATCTCATCAAGCCGCGACTCGTAAGCCTGCACTTCGAGCGCCTGGTGACCCGGGCCACGCTCGCCGGTCGGGCGAAACAGCAATGCCGGCAGCCACAGGAATGCGCAGGCACTGATCAGCAGTAGAGCTGCAAACAGCCAGAATTCAATCACGTTCTTGGTCCTCGGGTGTAATATCGGAAGAAGTGCCGAGCACGTCGTCCAGTCGTTTGCGGTCCGCATCTGACAGTTCCCGCGGCACGCTTGCCGCCGCCCCGCGTGTACGTCGCACCAATAGCACCACCAGCACCAGGCCCACAGCTACAAACAGCACCGGCGCCAGCCACAGGGCATAGGTTTGCGGAGACCATTGAGGCCGGTACAACACATACTCGCCGTAACGGTCGACCAGGTAGGACTTGATCTCGCGATCACTCTTACCTTCATTGAGTAGCCGATAGACTTGCGCACGCAGGTCGATGGCAATCGGGGCATTGGAGCCGGCCAGGTTCTGGTTCTGGCACTTGGGACAGCGCAGTTCAGTGTTCAACGCATTGAAGCGTTGTTGCAATTCAGCACTCGCGAACTCATAGGTATCCATGGCGACCGCGAGGCTACAGCAAACGCTGAGCAACAGGATAGACAGGTAGCTTCGCATCATCTACGCGCCACCTGCCTGGCGGCGCAACTCTGCAATCAAGGGCTCGAGGCGCTCCTTCCAGACCCGCTCATTAACAACCCCAACGCGCTTATAGCGAATCACGCCCTGGTGATCGAGCACATAGGTCTCCGGGGCACCGAATACGCCCAGGTCGATGCCCAGCTTGCCGTCCGGATCGAAAATATTAAACACGTAGGGATCGCCCAGGCGAGTCAGCCACTTCAATGCCGCTGCACGCTCGTCTTTGTAATTAACACCGATGATGGGGAGATTCTCCCGCTCTGCAAGCGTGATCAGGAACGGGTGTTCGACCATACACGAAGGACACCAGGTGCCCCATACGTTGAGCAGCGCTACTTCACCCAATAATTCATCGCGGTTAAGCACGCGTTCGGGATCACGCAGCGCAGACAGGCTGAACTCGGGAACCGGGTCATCGATAAGCGCCGAAGGCATCGCCATAGGATCAAGTTCCAGCCCCTTGAACAACAACACCGCAAGGGCAATAAAGATCGCCAGGGGTATAAATAATTTCAACCGCTTCATCTGCCCGGTACCACTCCCGGCTGCGCGCTATCCTCAACAGGGCGCTTAATGCGGTAACGCCGGTCGGTCAGCGCCAACAGCCCGCCACCGGCTGTCAAGGCAGCCCCGCCCCAGATCCAGATGATGAACGCCTTGTAATAGATCGCCACTGCCCAGGCACCCTCGCCCAGGGAGTCACCCAGCGCGACATAGAGGTCGCGGGTAATACCGGTATCGAAGTCTGCCTCGGTCATCATCTGGCCACTGGCCTCATAGAGTCGCTTTTGGGGTTTCAGCAGGTAACGCTCGGCATCGCCCTCAAATACCCGGATCTGGCCCTCGTCGGCCCTAAAATTGGGGCCGCGTACGGGTACCACACCGTCAAACTGGAACCGGTAACCGCCCAGTTCCACGCTATCGCCCGGTTCCATCCGCACATCACGCTGATCGCTGTACGAGACCGTAAACGCCACACCGACAATACACACCGCCATCCCGAAATGAGCCAATTGCATGCCCAGGTAGCTGCGTGACAGCTTGAATAGTCCGCGCGCGCCGCCCGCCTGGGATAATTTAGCCAGCAGGTCACGCGCGCCGGTGAGTACAATCCACAGGCTCAACACTATCGCCAGGCTCGCCCCCCACTGGTACTGCTCGCCCAGGAATAAAGGAAACAACAGCCCGACCACCAGGCTCGCACTGCCCGCCACCATTAACTCCCGCACCGTCGAGGCCCTGGAGGTGCCCTTCCATTTGGATGTCGGCGCAAAACCGAGCAGGCTGAACAGCACGCACATCAGTGGCACGAATATGGCATTAAAGTACGGCGGGCCGACCGATATACGGCCGCCACCGAGGGCATCGACAATCAACGGGTACAGGGTTCCCAATAGCACGGTCACGGCCGCTGCGACAAACAGCACGTTATTAAGCAGTAACAGGACTTCCCGGGACCACCAGTTGAACAAGGGCTTACCAACCACCGTGGGCGCGCGCACCGCATAAAGCGTTAAAGAGCCGCCGATGACAACGATCAGGAAAACAAGAATAAACAGCCCACGCGCCGGATCATTGGCAAAGGAATGCACCGAGGTCAACACGCCTGAACGCACCAAAAATGTGCCCAGCAGGCTTAACGAGAAGGCGAAAATCGCCAACAGCACGGTCCAGCTTTTGAACGCACCGCGCTTATCTGTTACGGCCAGCGAATGGATCAAGGCCGTGCCCACGAGCCAGGGCATAAACGATGCATTTTCAACCGGATCCCAGAACCACCAGCCACCCCAGCCAAGCTCGTAATAGGCCCAGTAACTACCCATAGCAATACCGAGAGTGAGGAATACCCACGCGACATTGGTCCAGGGGCGAGAC
>CAXMOT010000058.1:0-22747 GCA_964195105.1 uncultured Gemmatimonadales bacterium
TTAAGCAGCCGCATCACGGATACGTTGCGCGATGCCATCGTGACGGGAGAGATTAAGCCCGGTAGCAAGATTAGCGAACCCAAGTTAGCGGAGCAGTTTGAAGTGAGCCGCGGGCCGTTGCGCGAAGCCATTCGCAGGCTCGAGATGATGCAACTTGTAAAGCATGTGCCGCACGAAGGGGTTCGCGTGATCACGCTGGATTTGCCCCGGGTGCTGGAGATCTATGAGGTGCGCGAGGCACTGGAGGGTATGGCAGCGGGGCTGGCGGCACGCAATATGTCCGCCGCCGCTATTGATGAGTTGTATGGACTGCTGGATATTCACGAGCAGCATATTAAAACCAGTGCCGGCGAATACATGCAACAGGAAGGTGACTACGATTTTCACTACAAGGTAATCCAGGGCAGTGGCAACCAGTTGTTGATCCGTCAGTTGTGCGGCGAGCTTTATCACCTTATCCGTATGTTTCGTAACCAGGCGAGCCAGGCCCGCGGGCGTGCTGACCTGGCATTGCAAGAACACAAGCAACTGGTGTATGCCATCGAACAACGTGACCCGCAACTCGCGGAATTAATTATGCGTCGCCATATCGCACGCTCACGCGACAATATTTCAACCCGTATGCAGGAGGATCCACAGTATGCAGACACCCGGAACCAGATTCCACCAGGCTTTGGTGGACAATAAGCCGTTACAAATCGTCGGCACTATTAACGCGTACACTGCGATGATGGCGGAGCAGATCGGTCATCGGGCGGTATACATTTCGGGCGGCGCCTGTGCCAACGCCTCTTATGGGCTACCTGACCTCGGTATGACCAGCATGAACGATGTGCTGGAGGACGCACGCCGTATCACCGCCGCAGTGGACACGCCGCTGGTAATCGATATCGATACTGGTTGGGGCGGGGCCTTCAATATTGCCCGCACCATCAAGGAATCAATTCGCGCCGGGGTTGCGGCGGTGCACATCGAGGACCAGGTGGCGCAGAAACGCTGCGGTCACCGACCAAACAAGGAAATCGTCAGCCTGGCGGAAATGGTGGATCGAATCAAAGCCGCCGTCGATGCCAGGACCGATGAGAATTTCTTTATATTGGCGCGTAGCGACGCGTACGCGATCGAGGGCATCGATGCCGCGATAGATCGCATGGGTGCTTACATCGAAGCGGGAGCGGATGGCATCTTCGCGGAGGCGATGGCCACCCTGGATGAGTACCAGACTATCAGAAACGCAGTCGACGCGCCGCTGCTGGCGAACATGACCGAATTCGGCATGACGCCGTTGTTTAATAAAAACAATCTGGGGGCTAATGGCGTGGATATGGTGCTGTACCCCCTGACAGCTACCCGGGCAATGAACAAGGCCGCGGAGAATGTATATCGGCACTTGCTGGAAGCGGGTGACCAGGTCGAGGTCGTGGATACCATGCAGACCCGTATGGAACTCTACGATTACCTGAATTATCACGACTATGAGCAAAAGCTGGATAGCCTGTTTGCCGAAGGCAGGAACAAGTAACAAACACCATTAATATTAAGTGGTTATGAAGTTAATCTAATGTATTAAATTAATACCAGACACTGGTTATAGGAGTTAAGCATGGTACATAAGAAACTCGAAGGTGCCGGTCTGCGTGGCCAGGTAGCCGGTAAGTCAGCGATCTGTACGGTAGCGGCGTTGGGCCATGAGGGTCTGACTTATTATGGTTACGATGTCGAGGACCTGGCCGAACATTGCGAATTTGAGGAAGTTGCTTACCTGCTGTTCCATGGTGAGTTGCCCGATGTTGCCGAGCTTACCGCATACAAAGCAAAATTGGCGTCATTGCGAGAACTACCCGATGTGTTGAAAGAAGTGCTGGAACGTATTCCCGCTAGTGCCCATCCGATGGATGTGATGCGCACCGGGGTATCCATGCTGGGTAACCTGGAAACCGAAACCGACTTCTCCCAGCAACAGGATCTCGCTGATCGCCTGATCGCGACCCTGCCGGGCATCATTACCTACTGGTATCGCTTTAGCCACGACGGGGTGCGCGTTGACCTGAATACCGGCGCGGAATCGATCGGCGGCCATTTCCTGCAACTGCTGCATGGCAAGGCGCCCACTCCGCTGCATGAAAAGGTAATGCATGTGTCGCTGATTCTCTACGCGGAGCATGAATTCAATGCATCTACTTTCACTGCGCGGGTATGCGCCTCGACCCTGTCTGACCTGCACAGTTGCATCACCGGCGCAATTGGCTCACTGCGGGGCCCATTGCATGGCGGCGCCAATGAGGCGGCGATGGATATGATCGAAGGCTGGCAATCACCCGATGAAGCCGAGCGCGAACTACTCGGCAAGCTGGAACGCAAGGAGAAGGTGATGGGCTTTGGCCATGCGGTCTATACGGAGTCTGATCCGCGCAACGAGGTGATCAAGACCTGGGCGGCCAAGCTGGCGGAGGAGGTGGGCGACGAGGTGCTGTATCCGGTATCGGTGCGCTGCGAGGAAGTCATGTGGCGCGAGAAGAAACTGTTCTGTAATGCGGATTTCTTCCACGCCTCGACGTATCACTTTATGGGCATACCGACAGCCTTGTTTACACCGATCTTTGTGATGTCACGCACCACCGGCTGGGCTGCGCACGTATTCGAGCAACGTGCTGATAACCGGATTATTCGCCCCAGTGCCGAGTATATAGGGCCGGGTATCCGTAAGGTGGTGCCGCTGGAACAGCGTTAGGCAACGCCTGACCTGTCGCCATTCCTGTAATTGGAAAAATATTATGAACACTGCAAACCGTAAACCGTTACCAGGCACCGACCTGGATTATTTCGATACCCGCGAGGCCATCGATGCGATAGCGCCCGGGGCCTATGATACGTTGCCGTACACGTCGCGCGTGTTAGCCGAAAACCTCGTGCGACGCTGTGATCCAGTCACGCTTAGGGATTCATTGAAACAGATTATTGAGCGTAAACGTGACCTGGATTTTCCGTGGTTCCCTGCGCGCGTCGTGTGTCACGACATTCTCGGCCAAACCGCATTGGTAGACCTCGCCGGTTTGCGCGATGCGATCGCTGAAAAAGGTGGGGATCCCGCGCAGGTAAATCCTGTGGTACCGACCCAACTGATCGTCGATCACTCGTTGGCGGTTGAGCACGATGGCAATGATAAGGATGCGTTCGACAAGAATCGAGCCATCGAAGATCACCGTAACGAAGACCGCTTCCACTTTATTAACTGGACCAAAAAAGCCTTCAAGAATGTGGATGTGATTCCTCCGGGCAATGGCATTATGCACCAGATAAACCTGGAACGAATGTCGCCGGTGATTCAGGCCCGCGACGGCGTGGCTTTTCCCGATACGCTGGTGGGTACCGATAGCCATACGCCGCATGTGGATGCGCTGGGTGTACTCGCCGTCGGCGTCGGCGGACTGGAAGCGGAGAGTGTGATGCTTGGCCGCGCTTCCTATATGCGCCTGCCGGACATTGTGGGTGTTGAACTGACGGGAAAGCGCCCGCCGGGTATTACCGCAACCGATATCGTGTTGGCGATCACTGAATTCTTGCGCGAACAAAAAGTGGTTTCGTCTTACCTGGAATTCTATGGTGAGGGAGTTGCGGATCTGGCGCTTGCCGATCGCGCAACGATATCCAACATGACTCCGGAATTTGGCGCAACGGCTGCGATGTTCTATATCGATGACAGAACCATCGATTACCTTACATTGACCGGCCGCGATGACAAACAAGTCGAGCTAGTCGAGACCTATGCGAAGGCAACTGGCCTGTGGGCAGATAGCCTCGAGAACGCCGAGTACGAGCGAGTGTTGACGTTTGACCTGTCGAGTGTTGTACGCAATATCGCTGGGCCTTCAAACCCGCATCGCCGGATTGCCACAACAGACCTGGCAGCGCATGGTATCGTCGGCGAGGTAGAAGAAATAGAAGGCCAAATGCCGGACGGGGCGGTCATCATCGCTGCGATCACCAGTTGCACCAATACCAGCAACCCGCGTAACGTGATTGCCGCTGGCTTGCTGGCGCGTAACGCTAACGCGCGCGGCTTGACCCGCAAGCCGTGGGTCAAGAGTTCCCTGGCGCCGGGTTCAAAGACGGTACAGCTCTACCTGGAAGAATCCAGACTGCTCCCGGAACTGGAAGCGCTGGGCTTCGGCATCGTCGGTTTTGCCTGCACGACCTGTAACGGCATGAGCGGCGCGCTGGATCCCGAGATCCAACAGGAAGTGATAGATCGCGATCTTTATGCGACCGCAGTACTCTCCGGTAACCGTAACTTTGACGGTCGCATTCACCCCTATGCAAAACAGGCGTTCCTCGCATCACCGCCATTGGTTGTGGCCTATGCGATTGCGGGCACCATTCGTTTTGATATCGAGAACGGGGTGCTGGGCATCGATAATGAGGGCAATCCGGTGAAACTTAAGGACATCTGGCCGAGCGACGAGGAGATCGACGCGATTGTTGCCCAAAGCGTTAAACCGGAGCAGTACCGTCAGGTGTACATACCCATGTTCGAGGCCCAGGAAGAGTCTGGCGAGCAAATCAGCCCACTGTATGACTGGCGTGAAATGAGCACCTACATTCGTCGCCCGCCATACTGGGAAGGCGCGCTGGCAGGCGAGCGGTCACTCAAGGGCATGCGCCCACTGGCGGTGCTGGGCGACAACATCACAACCGACCATTTGTCACCCTCGAATGCGATTATGGCCGGCAGTGCTGCGGGTGAGTACATCGCCAAAATGGGACTGCCGGAAAAAGACTTTAACTCCTATGCAACGCACCGCGGCGATCACCTGACAGCACAACGCGCAACCTTCGCTAATCCCAAATTGCTGAATGAAATGGTGCAGGAAAATGGCCAGGTTGTACAAGGCTCACTCGCCCGGATCGAACCCGAAGGCAAAGTGACGCGCATGTGGGAAGCCATTGAAACCTATATGGAACGCAAGCAGCCGCTAATCATTGTCGCGGGTGCGGATTATGGCCAGGGCTCGTCACGTGACTGGGCGGCAAAAGGCGTTCGGTTGGCGGGCGTTGAAGCGATCGCCGCTGAAGGCTTTGAGCGGATCCACCGCACCAACCTGGTTGGTATGGGCGTATTGCCGCTGGAGTTTAAAGCAGGCACCACGCGCAAGACACTCGGACTCGACGGCACGGAGACTTACGATGTGGTGGGTGAACTTAACCCCCGTGCAACGTTAACCCTGGTGGTCCATCGCAACGATGGTGAAACAGTGGAAGTGCCTGTTACATGTCGTCTGGATACCGCGGAAGAAGTAAGCATCTATGAGGCAGGGGGGGTATTACAGCGCTTCGCCCAGGACTTCCTTGAATCTTCTACGGCAGCTTAGACGGCCATCTATAAGAGAACTAGCAGTAGTATGATCCATGTACCTCAGATAAAAATTCCCGCGACCTATATGCGTGGCGGCACCAGTAAGGGTGTGTTTTTTAGCCTGGCAGACTTGCCTGAACGCGCCCGGGTGCCCGGTGTGGCGCGTGATGCGTTATTGCTTCGCGTCATCGGCAGTCCGGACCCGTATGGCAAACAAACCGACGGCATGGGCGGGGCCACCTCGAGTACCAGCAAGACGGTGATCCTGACCAAAAGCAGCATGCCGGATCATGACGTTGACTACCTGTTTGGACAGGTATCGATCGATAAGGCGTTCGTCGATTGGAGCGGCAACTGCGGCAACCTGACGGCTGCGGTGGGTTCGTTTGCGATCAGCAATGGCCTGGTGGATGCGAGCCGAATTCCCGATAACGGCATCGCCAGCGTGCGCATCTGGCAGGCGAATATCGAGCAGACCATTATCGCGCGGGTGCCGATGACTGACGGGGCAGTGCAGGAAACGGGTGGTTTTGAACTCGATGGCGTTACTTTTCCAGCGGCAGAAGTTCAGGTCGAATTTATGGATCCCGCCGCCGGCGACGCAGCAATGTTTCCCACCGGCAACCTGGTCGATGATCTCGAAGTGCCCGGCGTTGGCACCCTCAAGGCGACCATGATTAATGCGGGCATTCCAACAATCTTTTTAAACGCCGAGCAAATTGGCTATACCGGTACCGAGCTTCAGGGGGCCATTAACGGCGACGCCAAGGCGCTGGAAATGTTCGAGGCCATTCGCGCCCACGGTGCCGTGCGGATGGGCTTGATAGCAAACATAGAAGAAGCGGTTGCCAGGCAGCACACCCCGAAAGTTGCCTTTGTCGGAAAACCCCAGGACTACGCTGCCTCCAGTGGCAAGCAGGTGAAGGCAGCTGATATTGATCTTGTGGTACGCGCGTTATCTATGGGCCAACTGCATCATGCGATGATGGGCACCGCAGCCGTAGCCATTGCCATCGCAGCAGCGATACCCGGCACGTTGGTGAACATCGCGGCGGGTGGTGGTGAACGCGACACGGTCTGCTTCGGTCACCCCTCGGGTACGCTGAAAGTGGGCGGGGAAGCCAGGCAGATAGACGGGCAGTGGAGCGCGATCAAGGCGAATATGAGTCGTAGTGCCCGAGTGTTGATGGAAGGGTGGGTGCGAGTCCCGGGTGATTGTTTCTAAACTCCGGTGTTGGTTTCCAGAGCTTAACTGAGTCGGGTTTTTACCGCGGAATAAGTCGCAACGAAATAGGGCACCGTGTAAGTGATGGCGATCTTGTAATAATCGCCGGTGCTTAAAGATGCATTGATAATCCGGTCGCCATAATTGATCACTACCAATATCGAACCAATCACCACCGCGACTTGCAGCGCGGTGGTGAGTATCTGTTTCTCAAACGCAACGGCTAACCAGGTTTTCATCCTGTCGCTCTGCCTTTGCTAACCGGCGTTGCGCCGCGCGCGAACAGCCTCTGCAAGCTCTTCCAGAGCAGGTTCGGTCATTTCCCAGGAGATACAGGCATCGGTGATGCTCTTGCCGTATTCGAGTTCCTGGCCGGCGACCATCTTTTGATTGCCCGCCTTGAGGTGGCTTTCTATCATCACCCCAAAAATGTGCTGTGAACCGGCCGCCACCTGGCGACACAGGTCTTCAACCACTAGCGGCTGGCGATTGTAATCCTTGCTGCTGTTGCCATGGCTGCAATCGACCATGATGCGTTCGTTGATTCCTGCAGCCTGCAGTTGCTCTGCTGAGGCGATGATGGATTCATCATGGTAGTTGGGGCCGCTGGCGCCGCCACGCAAGATCAGGTGGCAGTAGCCATTGCCGGTGGTGGTGACGATGGCGGAAATACCCTGCTTGGTTACCGACAGGAAGTGGTGCGGGTTGCTGGACGCGCCAATGGCATCGACAGCGATCTGGATGTTACCGTCGGTGCCATTCTTGAAGCCGACGGGCATGGATAGCCCGGATGCCAACTCGCGGTGAATCTGGCTTTCAGTTGTCCGTGCGCCGATAGCACCCCAGCTGATAAGGTCAGCAATGAACTGTGGTGAGATGGTGTCCAGGAACTCGGAGCCGGCGGGAATTCCCATCTCGGCCAGGTCCAGCAGCAGTTTGCGCGCCAGGTGCAGGCCCTTGTTGATGCTAAAACTGTCGTCAAGGTATGGATCGTTGATCAAGCCTTTCCATCCCACGGTGGTGCGCGGTTTCTCAAAATACACGCGCATTATGACGCACAGGTCATCCTGGAGTTTTTTTGCCAGAGGGATAAGCTTTTGCGCGTACTCGATTGCGGCGGCGGGGTCGTGGATGGAGCAGGGACCGACGACGACTACCAGCCGGTCATCTTTGCCGCTAATAATATTCTGTACCTGTGCGCGTGCGTCCGCGACGACATTGGAAGTCTCTGCGCTCATTGGCAGTTCTTCCATTAGAATGGCGGGTGGAATGAGCGGCCTTAACTCGCCAATATGAATATCATCAGTTACTTGAAACATTGCTTAAGGATTACCTGTTAACTATTGAAACGACAGCAGAAACACCGCGACCTGCGGCAGAGAGGCGCAAGTTTAAGGCAGTTAATCATAAATTGCGAGGGATATAGGAGCCGCGCATTGCGCATCAAAGCAAAAAACAGTATGTTCAGGTTGTACCTTTTTTGTGGCGGTAATTCAGGGGGATTCCGGGTGACAGAGAGTTTATTGCAACAGGGTTTTGCGTTAATGCTGTATGGCATGGGCGTGGTCTTTACCTTCCTGACCCTGCTGGTAATTATTACGACTTTAATGTCTTTCCTGACCAACCGTTATTTCCCTGTAGCTGAACCCGTGACACCTTCCCGGCCGCGCGCTGCCAGCGCTGCTGCTCCGGCAATCCAGGATCCACAACTTATCGCGGTTTTGACTGCAGCGATACGCGAATTCAAGTCCAGGCGCGACAACAAAAACAAGTGATCAGCAAAACCATGATTTCAGCCGGAACAGCTGTTAAATAAGAGCTTTGAGCGCGGTTGCAAGGAACGCGTCCGCAGCGAACGAAAAGACACGAACGAGACTTAGGATAATGACCCAACAACAAAAACCCCTTGGCATCACCGATGTGGTTCTTAGAGATGCACACCAGTCCCTGTTTGCGACCCGGTTGCGATTGGATGATATGTTGCCGATCGCCGAGAAACTTGATCAGGTCGGGTATTGGTCCGTAGAGACGTGGGGTGGTGCGACCTTCGACGCCTGTATCCGGTTTTTAGGCGAGGATCCATGGGAGCGAATTCGCCAGCTAAAGGCGGCAATGCCCAATACACCGCAACAAATGTTATTCCGGGGCCAGAATATTCTCGGTTACAGGCATTACGCGGATGACGTGGTCGACAAGTTTGTTGAGCGTGCCGCGGTCAATGGTGTGGATGTGTTCAGGGTATTTGATGCGATGAATGACCCGCGTAACCTGGAGCGCGCGATTCAAGCGGTGCGCAAACAGGGTAAGCATGCGCAGGGCACGATTTCTTATACCGTCAGCCCGGTGCATACGCTGGAGCGTTGGCTGGAACTGGCGCGGCAAATTGAAGCCATGGGTGCCGATTCAATTTGCATCAAGGATATGGCAGGACTGCTCAAGCCATACGTTGGCTATGAACTCGTCACCCGATTAAAAAATACCGTCTCTATTCCGATTCACATCCAGTGCCACGCGACCACTGGCATGTCGACGTCAACGTACCTGAAATGTATCGAGGCCGGCATTGATAATGTCGACACCTCGATTTCTTCCATGAGTATGACCTATGGCCACTCGCCAACCGAGTCGCTGGTGGCGATGCTGGATGGCACCGAGCGTGATACCGGTTTGAAGCTGGAATTGCTCGAGGAAATTGCTGCCTATTTCCGTGAGGTGCGCAAGAAGTACGCGCAGTTTGAGGGTTCTCTCAGGGGGATTGATTCGCGCATCCTGGTTGCCCAGGTGCCTGGCGGCATGCTGACCAATATGGAAGGCCAACTGCGGGAGCAGGGCGCGGCGGACCGCCTCGATGAGGTGTTGGAAGAAATACCTCGCGTACGCAAGGACCTGGGTTACATTCCCCTGGTGACCCCCACCTCACAGATTGTCGGCACCCAAGCGGTGTTGAACGTGCTGACGGGAGAGCGTTACAAGTCGATAACCAAGGAGACCTCAGGCGTATTGAAGGGTGAGTATGGTGCCACGCCGGCACCGGTCGATGCTGATTTGCAGGCCAAGGTACTTGATGGTGCAGAAGTCATTACCTGTCGCCCGGCCGACCTGCTCCTGCCGGAGATAGACAAGCTGACTGATGAACTGCATAACCTCGCGAAGGATGAAGGTTTTGATCTGGCTGAAAATGAAATCGATGATGTGCTGACCTATGCGCTGTTCCCCCAGATCGGCTTGAAATTCCTCAAGAATCGCAATAATCCGGATGCCTTCGAGCCCGTGCCGACGGGCGTGTCTCCGGTGCCAGCCGCAGCGCCTGGTGCCCCCGAAGTGTTTACAGTCAAGGTCAATGGCAGCAGCTATGTTGTGGAAGTCAGCGAGGGCGGGGATATTAATTCAGTCTCCGGTGTCGCTGTCCAGGCGACTGCGGCTGTCCCGGTTGCCGCAAGTGGCGGTGAACCCGTCAAAGCGCCACTCGGGGGTAATATTTTCAAGGTTACAGTCGTACCAGGGGATGTGGTAGAGCAGGGTGATATTGTCATCATTCTCGAAGCGATGAAAATGGAAACCGAGGTGCGTGCTGCGCAATCGGGCACGGTCGCAAGTGTTTCGGTCAGTGTCGGTGACGCGGTCAGGGTTGGTGATACCCTGCTGACTCTTGCCTAAAGCGTCCCTGGAACTAAAACAAGAAGCTATTAAATGGAAGCATTAACAGGTTTGTGGCTCGACTCCGGGTTGAGCCAAATGGTTTGGGGGCAGGCAGTCATGATGACTGTGGGCCTGCTGCTGTTGTTCCTCGCGATTCGCAAGGGCTTTGAGCCGCTATTGCTGGTGCCGATTGGGTTTGGCGCCGTCCTGGCAAATATTCCGGGTGCGGACTTTAGCGCAGCGCCGGTGTATGACGCGCTGGGGCATCTCGAGTCACCGGGTGGCCTACTGTATTACATCTATGAGGTGGGGATCGCCACTGGCATATTTCCATTGCTGATATTCATGGGGGTCGGCGCCATGACGGACTTCGGTCCCTTGCTGGCTGATCCCAAGACCCTGTTTCTGGGCGCCGCGGCCCAGTTCGGTATTTTTGCCACCGTGCTCGGGGCGGTGGGACTCACGGCACTGGGGTGGATGGATTTCTCCCTGGCGGATGCCGCGGCAATCGGGATCATCGGTGGTGCGGATGGACCGACCGCGATCTTTGTAGCCAGTAAGCTGGCGCCTGAGTTACTGGGCGCAATTGCCGTGGCTGCGTATTCCTATATGGCACTGGTGCCGCTGATCCAGCCGCCAATAATGCGGGCGCTGACGACGCAGGCAGAGCGTGAGATCGAGATGGAGCAGCTGCGCCCGGTATCGCAGCGTGAAAAGATCATGTTCCCATTGACGTTGCTGATCCTGGTGGCGTTGTTTATTCCGTCTGCTGCGCCACTGTTGGGCATGTTCTGCCTGGGTAACCTGATGCGTGAATGCGGGGTTGTGGAGCGCTTGAGCAATACCACCCAGAATGCGCTGATTAATACTGTGACGATCTTTTTAGGGCTCGGCGTGGGTTCAAAATTGAGTGCCGACAAGTTCCTCGACGTCAAGACGCTGGGCATCCTGTTGCTGGGCATGGTGGCCTTCTGCATTGGTACTGCGACCGGTGTATTGATGGGCAAGCTAATGAACAAACTGTCACGCAACCCGGTTAACCCGTTGATTGGAGCGGCAGGCGTATCGGCGGTGCCGATGGCGGCGCGGGTGGCCAATAAGGTTGGCCTGGAAGCGAATCACCATAACTTCCTGCTGATGCATGCCATGGGCCCCAATGTGGCGGGTGTTATCGGCTCGGCAATCGCTGCCGGCGTGATGATTAGTATGGTTGGCGGCTAAGCCGCGCCCTGTCGTTAATTCTTTGCGGCCGTTGCATCGAAGTGGTGCGCGCTTGTTATACTCGCTCGTTCTGTATCTGGATAAACACGCATGTTTGAATTCCCCCGGTTAACCCAGGAGCTTTGGCTATTGGTCGTTGGCGCGGCAATGCTGCTCACGATGGCCATCGTCTGGCTCGCCTTGCGCGTAAAATATAAAGCGCAGGTCGCCGTCCTCGAAGAGCGTCTCGTTCACCTGGAGACCGAATCAACTACTGCCCGGCAACATAACGAAGAGTTGGAACAAGAACTTGAGTCGCTACGAGGCGAAGCGCGCATCCTGGAAAATGAGGCCACCCGGTTACGCGAGCAGGTCAGTAACTTTGTCGAACAACGCGAGCAGTATGAAAGCTGGCGCAAGGAAGCGAAGGATGAAATGCATGCGCTCAGCCAGTCTAATGTCGGCCTGAAGGAGCGCGTCTCGCACCTGGATACCCAATTACATGCTGAGCGTGACCAGGCCACTGAGAAACTCAAGGTGCTTGAGAACGCGCGCGAGAATCTCACCGCCGAGTTTAAAGTCCTGGCCAATGAGATTTTCGACGACAAGAGCAAGAAATTTACCCAGCAGAATGCAGCGAACCTTGAAACGGTGCTCAAACCGCTGACCGGACAGCTATCAGATTTCCAGAAGCGAGTGGAGGAGACCTACGACAAGGAAGCCCGCGAGCGCTTCTCCCTGGTAAAGGAAATCCGTGGGCTACAGGCGCTCAATAACCAGATCAGTGAAGATGCCGTCAACCTGACCAAAGCCCTCAAGGGCGACAGCAAGGCGCAGGGCAGCTGGGGTGAGTTGACCCTCGAACGTATCCTGGAGGCCTCCGGGCTGGTTAAGGGCCGCGAATACGATGTTCAGGTCAGCCTGAAGGACGAGCATGGCTCGCGCCTGCAGCCGGACGCGATTGTCCACCTGCCGGATAACAAGGACGTCATCATCGATTCCAAAGTGACGCTCACGGCGTATCACGAGTATGTCTCCAGTGACGATGACAAAGTGCGCGAGCGCGCGGCGCAAAAGCATCTGCAATCCATTAGTGGGCATATTCGAGATCTCAGCAGCAAGGATTACCAGAACCTGCCGGAGTTGCGCACGCTGGATTTTGTCTTGATGTTCCTGCCGGTCGAGGACGCATTCAGTCTCGCCGTCCAGCGGGACCCCCAATTGTTCAGCAAGGCATTTGAAAATAATATCATCCTGGTCGGGCCGTCGACTCTCCTCGCAACCCTGCGCACCATCCAGCACATCTGGCGTAATGAATACCAGTCACAGAATGCCCAGGAGATCGCGCGTCGGGCCGGTGACCTGTATGATAAGTTCGTTAACTTTATCGGTGACGTCGAAGAGGTCGGGATGCGCCTGGATAAAGCGCATGAAGCCTATGATCGCGCTCATAATCGACTTACCTCGGGTCGCGGTAACCTGGTAAGCCGCGCCGAAACCCTCAAGAAGCTGGGTGCCAAGACCAGCAAGCAGATTACGAAATCACTGGTCGATCGTGCTGAGCAGAATGCCGAGATCGTCGATATCAACGATAAGAAATAGTTGGGCGCTATCTCGAATCCCCCAGGCTAACCCGTATGAGTGTGACCTTCAAATTTGATAACAGCTATGCCCGTCTGCCGGAAGAATTTTTCCACAAAGTGGCGCCGACCGGCTTGTCCAACCCCCACCTGGTCAGTTGGAATGCCAGCGCCGCGCAGTTGCTCGACCTGGAACTTGATGAGCAAAGCGCTCCGTCGTTGCTAGCGCTACTTTCCGGTAACGAGTTGCCCGCGGGCAGTGATCCGTTGGCAGCGGTGTATGCCGGGCATCAATTTGGCCAGTTAGTGCCTCGCCTGGGTGACGGTCGAGCTATCCTGCTGGGCGAAGTGGTTAACCGCAAGGGCGAGCGCTGGGACCTGCAGCTAAAAGGCGCCGGGCAAACCCGTTACTCCCGGTTTGGCGATGGTCGCGCCGTGCTGCGCTCAACGATTCGCGAATACCTGTGTTCCGAGGCGATGCATGGCCTGGGTATTGCGACCACCCGCGCCCTGTGCATTATTGGTAGCGATGAACCCGTGGCGCGGGAGCGAATGGAGACCGGGGCGATGCTGGCACGATTGGCGCCCAGTCATGTCCGGTTCGGGTCGTTCGAATACTTTTACTACGCCAGGCAACACGACATGCTGCCGGTGCTTGCCGATCACGTTATCGACCGGCATTTTAAGGAGTTCGCCCGCCAGCCCGACCGCTATGCACAAATGTTCGATCAGGTCGTGGAAACAACCGCCAGGATGTTGGCCCAATGGCAGGCGGTGGGGTTCGCCCATGGCGTCATGAACTCGGATAATATGTCGATTCTGGGTCTTACCATCGATTATGGCCCCTATGGATTTGTCGAGGAGTTTGATCCAGGCTATATCTGCAATCATACCGATGAAGCCGGCCGCTATGCGTTTGCCCGCCAACCGGGTGTTGGTTTGTTTAACCTTAATTGCCTGGCCAATGCATTGTTACCCCTGGTCGACGCCGAGACGCTGAAAGCAGCGCTTATGCGTTATGAGGCGCGATTCACCGGTCATTTCTATGAACTGATGGGTGATAAGCTGGGGGTTCCCGT
Source organism: uncultured Gemmatimonadales bacterium (assembly GCA_964195105.1). Lineage (GTDB taxonomy): Bacteria > Pseudomonadota > Gammaproteobacteria > Pseudomonadales > IMCC2047 > CAMYKE01. The sequence continues at coordinate 14,077 of CAXMOT010000058.1, forward strand.
CAATGATGACGAGGGCAGGGCGTTTACCGACCGATTGCTTGAGTTACTGTATAAGAATCGGGTTGATTATAGTGGCTTCTTTAGGGAATTGGCGGAGGTCGCAATTGCTGACAAAACGCCGGTTATCGATAACCTGTTTACCGACCAGGCGGGTTTCTATCACTGGTTGCGCGATTATCAAAACCGCTGTGAGGCAACCGGGGTGACGGATGCCGAGCGCAAGGCAGCCATGAACCGGGTCAATCCACGCTATATTTTACGCAATTACCTGGCCCAGACGGCGATCGAGAAGGCCGAGCAAGGCGATTTCAGCGAAGTGGATCGGTTGCTCGAATTACTGGCTGCACCCTATACGGAGCGCCCCGGTTTTGAGGAATATACACAGCCAGCGCCGGAATGGGGAAAGCACCTTGAGATTAGTTGTTCCTCCTGACCAGGGTAAATTATCGGTGGCTAATTTATAAGTGTATTGGATACGTGATTTTTTTTGCTACAATAGCGCCGCATCGGAAATGCACAAATAGTAATTCCTATTGATCTGGTAGGGATTAGCAGTAATAAACAAGGATAAGAAAAAGCTATGATCAATCAGTCTAACCGAGCCGGCGCCGACAGGCGCTCCCAGTCACTGGCGGATATTAATTCGCTGGTGTCCTCGCGATCCGAGACGCTGTCTCTCTACACGGGACTGGCTTCCCACCGGCCATTTAACGAAAACGCCAACTTTACCGACGAGTTGAAACACTTTTGCGAAGCCCTGATTGACTACACTGCAAGCGCGCACTTCCGGTTGTATCAGCACCTGGCAGAAAACAGGGAACGTCGCCAGGCTGTGTTGAATGTAGCGGATAACCTGTACCCGAAGATTGCCGAGACAACGGATGGAATTCTTGAATTCAACGACCGTTATGGCGATGAGCAGAAAACTGCTTTGCAAACCCAGGCGGTTGAGCGCGACCTGTCCCATTTAGGTGAAATCCTGGCGGATCGGATTCAGTGCGAAGACCAGGTGATTGATGCTCTGCAGGATCAGCGCCGCAAGAAGTCCTAGCACTCGGTCAAGGTAGTCGGTCAATTCTTGATCAGAGGTGCCTGGCCAGGGCACCTCTGATCAATGGCATATACGCTCTGCGCGACCTGAAGCGTACAGATGCAAGACGTATTCGCAGCTAATGGCTGTAGTCCTTAGCAAAAACTACAACGCAGCAGATGGTTGCTTGAGGACGTGCCCTAACTAATTAGTTTTGCTGGCGCCGATCAGGTAGCGGCCATTCTCGAAGGCAGTGAAGTACTCCTCAATATCCGGATGATTGACCGGCTCAGCCTCCGTGTACGGCATGAGGTTCTGTTCCGCCACATAGGTCTCGTGATTTGAGTTGTGGACTAGTACGCGATACCAGGGGCGGTCCCTGGGGGGGCGACTCTTTGCCATCATCTCGTACCAATCCTCGCTCAACATGAAATACGGATCGACATCGACGATCACACCGCGATAATCAAATAACCGGTGCTTGATTAATTGGCCTACGAAAAATTCGGCGCTTTCTGCCACTAGAGCAATTCTCGCTGGATGTCGGTAACGACGGCATCGAGTTGTTGTAAGCGGGTTTCGACATCGTCAATTGCCCGATCCAAACCTCCGGTGTTACTTGAAATGACGACGAAGGCCCATTCAGCCCGTCGCTTTTCATCCTGAAATCCGGTTTCGCACATCGTAATACTAGTTTGCTTTCCCAATTTACCTTTAAGCGATGCGAGGCGGCTGCGCTTTTCCTAAAGAGAATTACAGCCCGCTAGATGAAACTGTACCCGGAGCAGCACAGTGTTCATGGTCGCCGGGCATACCTGATCAGTGCTTGGCGACCTGCGCGTGTGATAACTGGATCAGGTCGGCGAGTATAGCGCCGCCTTCTACCATGTATGCATCAGGTTCCTCATCCTCTTCTTCAGCATCAGCATCAGCAACGGCTTCCTCGTCTTCATCCGGCTCCAGCTCCTTAACGTCCTTGATCAACTCTTCGCCTTTGGCGAGGCGCCGTTTATTTTCCATGGCCAGCAGGGTCGCTTCGGATTCTTCCTGCTCGCTGAGTCGGGTTTTTTCATTCAATGAGATATGGGTCCTGCCCCGGTTTTTCTCCATCCGCTTGATCTGTTCCAGGCGGAACTGGTAATCGGGCTCGGTGACGATACGCGCTGTGTGGCGTTTTTCAAGCTGCGCGATATAGGGTGAAATGGCGCCTGCTTTCTTGTGCAATACCGGGCGGATAGTGTCCCAGAGGAGGGCCTCTTCCAGTGAGTCTTCGCCAATCTCGGTCAGGTCGAACATGGGCGGAAGTTGGATATCCGGAATAATACCCTGGTGCTGGGTGCTTTCTCCGGAAATGCGGTAAAACTTCGCCTGGGTGATCTTTAGCTGGCCTTTCTGCACCGGCAGCAGGGTTTGCACGGTGCCTTTGCCGAAGGTCTGGCCACCGATCACAATCCCGCGCTGGTAATCCTGGATCGCGCCGGCGAAAATTTCCGATGCCGAGGCGCTCAGGCGATTGACGAGTATCGCGAGCGGACCGTCATAGGCGATCTCCGGATCCGAATCGGTAAAGATTTTGACGCGGCCCTGGGCATTTCGTACCTGCACCGTTGCGCCGGTCTTGATAAACAGGCCGGTGAGGGCATTCGCCTCGTTGAGTGAGCCGCCGCCGTTATTACGCAGGTCAATGATAACGCCGTCGACATTTTCCTTGACCAGCTCCTGGAGCAGTTTGCGCACATCCCGCGTGGTGCTCTTGTAATTTGGGTCGCCCGCCTGATAGGCCTCAAAATCAGCATAGAAGGTGGGTATGTCTATCACGCCAAACTTTCTTTTCGAATCCTCCGGCCCGATTTCAATGATCTTTTTCTGTGCGGCCTGTTCTTCCAGTTGGACACGATTGCGTACAATGGCAACCTCGTTTGTTTGTTGATTGCTCTCTGCATCCTTGGGGATCACTTCAAGGCGCACCTTCGAACCCTTGGGTCCGCGGATCAGGTCAACGACTTCGTCGAGCCGCCAGCCAATCACATCAACCATCTCGCCATCTTCCTGGGCAACCCCGACGATGCGATCGGTGGGATGTAACTGCTTGGTCAGGTCGGCCGGGCCACCGGGCACCAGGCGCACAATCTTGGTGTATTCCTGGTCCGACTGCAGCACTGCGCCGATGCCCTCCAGCGACAGGCTCATATTGATATTGAAGTTTTCGGAACGCCGCGGTGCAAAGTATTCGGTATGCGGGTCATAACTTTGGGCCACGACATTCATATAGATCTGGAAAGCATCCTCGATACGGGTCTGGCTGAGGCGCTTGAGCTGGTTCTTGTAACGCTTGGTCAGCAGTTCCTGGATCTCGTCGGCGGGTTTTTCAGTCAGTCGTAAATTCAGGATTGAGCTCTTGAGGCGTTTGCGCCAGATATCATCCAGCTCGGTTGCGCTGGCCGCCCATGGGGCTTCGCTGTGATCGGTCAGGAGAGATTCATCGACGTCAAAGTCGATATCGCTAATTCCGTTTTCAAGGTCCGCGAGCAGCCAGTTCAGGCGATTCTCTACCTGTTGCTGGAAATGCGAGAACAGCTTGAATGCGATGGTGAGGTCACCTTTGTTGAGGGCGTTATCAAAGCCGTAGCGGTGTTTGTCGAACTCGTCAATATCAGCCTTCACGAGGTACACGCGCTGCGGGTCCAGCTCGGACAGATACCTGTCTAACAATTTGCTGGAGAACTCATTGTCGATACTGATGTAACGATAGTGATTGAGTTTGAGCTGGTTTACGATCTCGATGCTGGTCTGGCGCAGGCTTGGATTAGTCTCAAACGTTGGCACCGCATGGACCTGGAGCATCACGAAAGACAGCAAAGCGAATAACGGAAGACGGACTGTGGACATTTTTATATTCAAAATAAATTTAACCATATTTGAGGTTCCAGTAGAGCTCATGCTCGGGCTACAATAGCGCCACGACATGCCCCAATGAAGCGATAAGCTCGCTGTCGGCTTGTACCTATGGACTGTCACTAGTGAGCTGAGTTCCTCCAGCGCGATCTCAAACAAGCCAAATTTGGCTGAAAGCTACCGTTAAAGTTGTCAACCCGGCCGGTGACCCAGGGTAATTTTGTACTATTAACCCATATTTTGCACAAACTAAGTTTAGGAAACAAATTTATGACGCGCTTTATTTCTTTATCTGTATTGTTATTGACGTTTGGATTAACTGGTTGCGATACCCAATCGGGTTCTGGAGAGCAGCCTGAGCAGGAAATCTCTAGCGCAGGATTAGAGACTGATTCACAAAAATTAAGCTATGGCCTGGGTATGAACATAGGTTTTGGAATGGCCCAACAGGGCGTGCCGGACCTGGATCCAGCGGCATTGGCCGAGGGTATTAGCGACGCTATCAATGGTGTGGAGCCACGGGTAAACCAGGAAGAGTTGCAGCTGGTCATTACGCGGGTCCGTGAAAAAGAAGTGGCGAAGATGGCCGTCCTAAATGAAGAAAACGTCAAGCAAGGTGCCATATTCATGGCCGAGAATAGCAAGCGCGATGGTGTTATAAGCACCGATTCCGGACTTCAATATGAAATCATCAGTTCTGGTGAGGGAGAATCGCCCAGTGCCGAGAGTGTGGTTAAGACCCATTATCATGGCACCCTGATCGATGGCAGCGTATTCGACAGTTCGATCGATGGCGAGCCCGCGGAATTTGCCGTGAACGGGGTGATCCCGGGTTGGACCGAAGCATTGCAACTGATGAAAGTCGGCGACAAGTGGAAATTGTTTTTACCCGCTGAGCTGGCGTATGGCGAACAAAGCCCTGGAGCCAAAATTCCCCCGAATTCAACCCTGATCTTTGAGATCGAGCTGCTGGAAGTGGTTAAGGTTGATGAAGAAGCTGCTCAAATTGAAAAACCAGAAAATACAGATAGTTAAGTAATATAATTAACCTGATTTATCATTATGGATGAGGCTCATCTAAACCAGGGTTTGCTGGATTTCCTGCAAGCGTCACCGACACCGTTCCATGCCACCCGTCAACTCGCCGGGGCATTGGAAGATGACGGTTACCAGCGCCTTCAGGAGGCGGATGCGTGGGCGGTGGCGAGTGGCGGCAAGTACTATGTTACCCGCAACGATTCGTCGATCATCGCGTTTAGGATGGGCAACGTACCGTTGCCGCAGTTCGGCATCCGCATGATCGGGGCCCATACCGATAGCCCATGCCTTAAGGTTAAGCCGACGCCGGAGATCTCCAGGGCCGGCTTTCAGCAGTTGGGTGTCGAGGTATATGGCGGCGCGCTGCTGAATCCCTGGTTTGATCGGGACCTTTCGTTGGCTGGACGGGTGACCTACCTGGACCAAGCGAATGAAGTCAGCAATGCGCTGGTGAACTTCGAACGCCCGGTAGCCGTAGTGCCAAGCCTGGCGATTCATCTGGATAAACACGCCAACAAAGATCGTACCGTTAATCCCCAGACCGATATGCCGCCGCTATTAGGCCTGGCAGATGGTGAACGGGATTTCGATTTTCGGGAACTGCTGGAGCAGCAATTGGCCACCCAGGGCTTCGCGGTTGAGCGGGTGCTGGACTACGACATGTTTTGCTTCGATACCCAGCCGCCGGATATCGTGGGCTTGCGCGGTGAGTTTATCGCCTCGGCTCGGCTGGACAACCTGTTGAGCTGCTATGTAGGCCTCGAAGCGCTGTTGGCTTCCGATGATGAATTACCGGCCTTGCTCGTCTGCAATGATCATGAGGAGGTGGGTAGTGGCTCCGCAGCCGGCGCGCAGGGCAACTTCCTGCAATCGGTGCTCAGGCGCCTGTGTGGCAGTGATGAGGACTACGGACGTACGATGAGCCGCTCGATGCTGTTGTCCGTGGATAACGCACACGGCATCCACCCCAATTATCGCGACAAACATGACGATAACCACGGCCCGCTGCTTAACCAGGGTCCGGTGATCAAGGTTAACGCAAAACAGCGTTATGCCACCAACAGTGAAACCAGCGCATTGTTCCGGCTGGTTTGTGAGGAAGCCGATGTGCCGGTGCAGAGTTTTGTCGTACGCAGTGACATGGGATGCGGCTCGACGATAGGCCCCATTACCGCCGCCGAACTGGGTGTCGCAACCCTTGATTTGGGTGTGCCCACCTTTGCAATGCATTCTACTCGTGAGTTAGCGGGCGCGCGCGATCCCTTCTATTTATATCGGGCGTTGCAGCAGTTCTGTAACCAGGAAACACTGTCCGGGAATGGCTGTGTATGAAGAACCGCAATTAACAACCACTGAAAAATTTGGGGTTTTGCTGGTTAACGGTGGAACCCCGTCTGCGCCGACCACTTCGGCTGTGCGCGCCTTCCAGCAAGAACGGCTCAGTGTCAGCAGGCACTTTCCTGAAACCGGCAAGCATGGCGTAACCAACGGATTACTTCCCCTCTGGCTGCGTTTAAGCCCCGCTGCAGCAAGCACCGCGAAACACTATCACGCTATCTGGACTGACCAGGGACCTCCGTTGCTGGTGAATACCGGCAACCAGGCAGCCGCGTTGCAAACGCAACTCGATAGTCTCGGGTTTGCGCACTGTGCGGTAAAGGTGGCCATGACGTGCGGCGAACCAGCGATCCGCCCTGTGATCGAGTCTTTTGCAGCAGACAATATTCGCCACATACTGGTTATCCCCCTGTATCCGCAGTTATCCGGCACGACCACGGGTGTCGTTTATGCTGAAGTACTGACTGCAATCCAAAACGAAGCGGATCTGCCAGCGCTGCGCTTTGTCAACGAATACCATCTACACCAGGTGTATATCGATGCGCTGGCCCAGTCGGTAACTGACTACTGGCGAGAGCATGGCAAACCCCAGCGGCTATTGATGTCTTTTAAGGGTATTCCCGAGCCGAGCGCGGATCACGGTGATCCCTATCCCGCACAATGCAAAGCAACTGCCCGGGCGTTGGCAACAAGCTTAAAACTCAGCGAGAGCCAGTGGCTGTGCTGTTTTCACTCCCGAGGCCGCGGTGAGTGGCTCAAACCCATTAGCGGACGGATTCTTAAGGAATGGGGCGAGGAGGGCTGTGGTCGGGTTGATACACTCTGCCCGGGCGTGACTGCCGATTGCCACGAAACCCTGGTGGATATCAAGCTTATCCATGGCGCAATGTTTCACAAGGCGGGCGGGGAAGATATTCATTACATTCCGGCGCTAAATGATCGGCCGGAGTTCATTAATTGTTTATTTGACCTGGTAACCCTGAACACCCAGGGTTGGTAGCGTGAGCTCAGGTTCAAGGCAAAGTAAAAACTAAAGAATGGATAAGTCAGGGGATAAAGAGATTACAGATGAAAGACTATAACTGGATTTACGAGCATGCGGTGGCGCGCAAGGGTGGCCCGGAAGCGCTGCAAGCCTTGTTACCCGAGCCCAAAACGGCAGCCGAGTTGGCAAAGATAGGCGATGACCGCTACCTGTCGGATTTGTCACGACGGGTTTTCCGGGCGGGTCTCAAACATTCGATGGTCGATGCCCGGTGGCCGGCCTTCGAAGAAGTCTTTTTCAGCTTTAATCCGAATAAACTGGTCCTGTTCAGTGATGAGGCACTCGAACGCACGTTGCAGGACAAACGCCTGATTCGGCACTGGGGCAAGATTAAATCGATTCGTATTAATGCCCTGATGGTCAAGGAATTCTCGGAAGCCCATGCCGGCTTTGGTCGTTTCCTGGCGGATTGGCCTGCCGATAATATAGTGGGATTATGGCAAGTGCTCGCAAAACAGGGTCAGCAACTGGGTGGTAAATCCGCGCCCTACTTCCTGCGCATGGTGGGCAAGGATACGTTCCTGTTGACCAAAGACGTGGTTGGCGCATTGATCGCCCAGGGCATAGTGGACAGGAAGGTCACCAGTAAAAGCGAACTGGCAGCTGTGCAGGAAGCGTTCAATCAGTGGCAGGAGCAGAGCGGCCAGCCACTGTGCCATATCAGCCGCATGCTTGCCTTCTGTGTTGATTAAGGAATCTCCGATTAATATCTTGATGCCTCTGGCTTACAGTGACTTGCTGGATTGAGGCGGCTTTGCGCAGCAATGTCCAGACCTTGGAAGCGACGCCAACAAAGAGCCGGCAAGTCTCTGCAAGCCCCATGGGGCGAGGCCTGAAGGCTTCATCTGCGGTGTTGGAAGTATTGCCAATGCAATAAGCATTGGCGGCAACTCCCTCCTTGCAGCTAAAACTTTCAGGTCACGCAGAGGTATTAAGACATTGATCAGAGGTTCCTTAAGTAACGGAACGTAAAACTTTCCAAGAAATCTTGCTGATTTGTTACGGCGCCGCTTGACGTTGGCCTATAGTGGCCCTAAAATTCGCGCCTCTTTTCGTGCTTATACCGGAATGACTAATTCTTCAAAGAGAGTCTCTTTGGATCAAGAATTGTCCCCTTCGTCTAGAGGCCTAGGACACCGCCCTTTCACGGCGGTAACAGGGGTTCGAACCCCCTAGGGGACGCCATACAAGTTGCTGAAAAGTAACGCAAAAATCAAAGGGTAGCTTCGGCTGCCCTTTTTTGTACGACGCTTATACGGCAAAGTTGGTTTGGAAATAGGGGTGCGGGAACATTAAAAAGCCCGTTGAACAGGCATAAAAAAGCC
>CAXMOT010000059.1:0-13279 GCA_964195105.1 uncultured Gemmatimonadales bacterium
CATAAATTACAGCCCACCCCGCAGGATTTTTTCACCGCTGTAGAGCGTGTATTTAACCGCATCTCCGGGGCCTATGCGGTTATCTCCATGATTAATGGTTATGGCATCCTGGGTTATCGCGATCCGCTGGGGATTCGGCCGCTGGTTTTTGGCGAGCGCAAGTCGGCCAAGGGTATGGAATACATGATCGCGTCCGAGAGCGTCGCGCTCGACGCGCTAGGGTTCAAGCTGATTCGCGATGTGGCGCCTGGTGAAGCGATCTACATCGATGTTGAGGGCAACTTGCACACCCAGCAATGCGCCAAGGCACCACGCCTCGTGCCGTGTATCTTTGAACACGTCTACCTGGCGCGTCCGGATTCGATTATCGACCAGATATCGGTCTATAAGGCCCGTCTGCGCATGGGCGAGAAGCTGGCTGATAAAATTCTCCGATTACGCCCGGACCATGATATCAATGTGGTTATCCCTATCCCCGATACCAGTCGCACCTCCGCGCTGCAGTTGGCAAATCGCTTAGGGCGCAAGTTTCGCGAAGGATTTATCAAGAACCGCTATATCGGGCGGACGTTTATCATGCCGGGGCAGGCATTGCGCAAGAAGTCTGTTAAACAGAAGCTCAATGCGATCGATCTGGAGTTTAAAGGTAAAAACGTATTGCTGGTGGATGATTCCATCGTACGCGGCACGACCTGTAAGCAGATTATCGAAATGGCGCGCGATGCCGGCGCCAAAAAAGTCTATTTTGCGTCAGCCGCGCCGCCAGTGCGCTACCCAAATGTCTACGGGATCGATATGCCGTCGGCAACTGAATTAATTGCCCATGACCGCAGCGTAGAGGAAATCGCCGAGCTGATTGACGCCGACTGGTTGGTATACCAGGACCTGGAGGATTTGGTCGAATGTGCGCAGGAGGGTAATCCCGCTATCAAGGAATTCGATTGCTCGGTATTCAATGGCAAGTACGTGACCCAGGATATCGACCGGAGCTACCTGGATCGACTTGAGCAGAACCGTAACGACGCCGCCCAGAAAGAGCAGATTGTCAGCGAAGCCCAGTATGACGATAACATCGCTATCGATCTGTACAACGATAAATAGCCGTGAGCACTAACGTAGATGGTACTCTAACCACCCGATAATTAAGTATGCAGAGCTTCCCAGATGATTCAAGACAAGACGCAGCCCACAGATAATGGCCAGCCCTTTTCAAGGGCTGCAACGCCGTATTGGGTCATCTGGCAAGCTCCCAAAGGGCGGGCCGATAAGCGGTCGCCCGCGGTGTTGCAATTCTTGGCAAGGGCGAGCCATTCCCTGCGAATCGCGCCTGGCGGGCAACCGCTTCTCGGCTCGCTGAATCCTTAATTATCGGGTGGTTAGAGTACTAGCATGAGTAACCAGGATTCGAACGGACCCTTTGATTTTGAAACCCTCGCTGTAAGGGCAGGGCACCCGCACACCAGTGAGCAGGAACACGGCGAGCCGATTTTCCCGACGTCCAGCTTCATCTTCAAAAGTGCCGCTGAGGCGGCCGCGCGTTTCTCCGGCGATGAACCCGGCAATATCTATTCGCGCTTTACCAATCCTACGGTACGTAACTTCGAACAGCGGTTGGCCGCACTCGAGGGGGCGGAACGCTGTGTGGCAACGGCGTCGGGCATGTCCGCAATCGCCAGCACCTTTATCGCGTTGCTGAAGTCGGGTGACCATGTCCTGTGCTCGCGCAGTGTATTTGGCACGACGGTTAATCTGCTGAGAAATTTTTTCGTCAAGTTTGGCGTCGAGGTAAGTTTTGTGGACCTTACCGACTTCGCGCAATGGCAAGCGGCTATAAAACCGAATACGCGCTTGTTGTTCATCGAATCGCCCTCTAATCCGCTGAGTGAAGTTGCCGATATTCCACAGTTTGCCGAATTGGCCCATGACAATGATGCCCTACTAATCGTCGACAACTGTTTCTGTACGCCGGCGTTACAGCTGCCATTCCAGCTGGGTGCTGACATCGTGATTCACTCCGCCACCAAATACCTCGACGGGCAGGGCAGGTGCGTCGGTGGTGCCGTGCTGGGTAACACAGACTTATTGGAACCAGTATTCGGCTTCCTGCGCTCCGGCGGCCCTACCATGAGCCCATTCAATGCCTGGGTGTTTCTAAAGGGGCTGGAAACCCTCAAGTTAAGGATGGATCAACATAGCAGAAATGCACTGGTGCTGGCGCAGTGGCTGGAGTCCCAGAATGGTATTGCGCAGGTATTTTATAGCGGCCTCGAGAGTCATCCCCAACATGATCTCGCATCCCGCCAACAGCGTGGTTACGGCGGCGTGGTGTCGTTCCGGGTCGATGGGGACCAGGACGCCGCGTGGCGCTTTATCGATGCGACCAGGATGGTGTCCATTACCGCCAATCTCGGCGATGCCAAGACTACGATCACTCATCCCGCTACCACCACCCATGGACGCCTGAGCGATGAGGACAAACAAGCCGCCGGTATCAGCAACAACCTGGTTCGAGTCGCGGTAGGCCTGGAGAGTATCGACGACATCCGAGCGGATATGGTGTGTGGACTCGCGGCGCTTTGACCTTTGAGTCTTAACGGGAGACAAACAAATTTATGAAAGCCGTCTGGAATAACGCCTTAATCGCGGAATCTGATGATACCGTTGTGGTAGAAGGCAATTACTATTTCCCGCTCGATTCAGTCAACCAGGGGTATTTGCAGGCCAGCGAGCATACGTCTTTCTGCGGCTGGAAGGGCACGGCCAATTACTACCATATCAATGTCGCCGGCAAGCAAAAAAGTGATGCCGCCTGGTATTACGCCGAGCCACTACCCGGTGCCAAACAGATCGCGGGTCGCGTAGCGTTCTGGCGCGGCGTAGTCGTCAGCGAGTAATGCCTATTATCGGGAATAACCCCGATTTTACAGCGTTTCTGCATTGTTTCGCGTTGATCGAAGCTGCTATAATCCGCGCCGCGGGCCTTTAGCTCAGTTGGTAGAGCAGGAGACTCTTAATCTCTTGGTCCAGGGTTCAAATCCCTGAGGGCCCACCATTTCAATCCTGGTCATTAAGGAACTATCTTTTAGTTCCATTTCAACCAGGACGTTCGTTTCCTCCCCCGCTTTACTACTGCAAGAGCCAGGCTTTTGCAGATCTTTGCCACGGCAGTCTTAAGTCGCCCTTCCTTATGTGGCCATACCCGGGCCGGAGAGTATTACCACCGTAACAACCTGCAGTTGTTTCATGGGAATGCCCTGGTAAATTGCCTGTTCATACTCGCTTTATAAAATTACATGTGATCCAGAGGCATGAATTTAACTTGCTCCGGTGGTAAGTGATACATCATGCCGGATTCGGGACGGTGAGTGTAAACACCATAAACCGGGCGTTGCCGGGAGGGTTAACAGTAATTGACGGTATTCGGGCTAAATTGGGTTTCAGCTTTTTTGGCTGGCCGTTATTGCTTTATCGTTCTCATTAGTCTCAGCAACGGTCCGCTACAGCGTGTTTCGATTGAACCGCTGTCGGCAACTATAGATAATTACGCCTACACCCGTGAGAGTCGAAATTAAAACTCATGGGAGAGAATAATAACTAAAGGTAATATTTACATTAAACACCTTTTTAAAACCAGCCAGGTGGTTACCGCCATAGTCACGCTTGGCTGTCTTGTTGGCCTGAATCTCGCTCACGCCCAGAGCGTGCAATCCTGGTGGAGTTCCGAAAAACTGCCGATAGATTCGCGCTGGTTTGACGGTCCCATGCCGATTGACTATACCTTCGCGCAACAACCGGATGCGGCGTTCGCTGCGCCTGACGAGAGTGCGGTCACGACGGTCGTAGTTGACCCTTCCATCATCTATCAGACTTTTGAAGGGTTTGGAACATCCCTGGAAGAGTCGACAGTTTATAATCTAATGAGAATGTCCTCGGCCAGGCGAGAGGAAGTTGTACGCAAGTTGGTCGACCCGACTTACCCGGGTGGGCTTGGTTTTAATATGATGCGCATCACCCTGGGAACCTCGGATTTCACCGCGCAGAAGTTTTATACCTACGATGATATGCCGGCGGGGCAAACCGACCCGACCTTAAAGCGTTTTTCTATTCAAAAAGATATCGATAATCACATCGTCGGTGTGCTGCAGCAGGCAATGCGCTACAACCCCGAACTCAGGTTAATTGCCTCACCCTGGACGCCGCCGGGCTGGATGAAAGACAATGGCAGCCTGGTTAACGGCGGTAATTTCTTGTCCGAATATATCGACGCCTATGCCGCGTATTTGCGCATGGCTGTCCAGGCCTATGCGGCCCAGGGACTACCGATCTACGCCATAACCGTGCAGAACGAACCGCTACTGGCCACGGATTACCCCAGCTGCATCATGAGCGCCGACCAGCAGCGCCAGTTGGTGATTGCCCTGAAAGCGCAGTTCGACGCCCACAACATTGACACCAGGATCCTGCTCTGGGATTTCAATACCGACGGTGCGATGGCATACATACAACCGATTCTTGACGATCCGGCAGCCAAAGCCGCGGTCTACGGGAGCGCTTTTCACGGTTATAGTTATCGGGACCACGTGATGAGCCAGGTGCATGATGCCTATCCGGATGAAACCATCATGTACACCGAGCGCACCTACTGGGGTATTGGCGGCATGGATCGGATCGCCAACGTCTTCCGCAACTGGGCGGTGAGCTATAACGGCTGGGTTACCATGCTGGACAGCAATAGGGCCCCGGAACAGTGGACCGGTACGCCGGGTCCCACCATGTTGATACAAGACGCCACCAACCCGGATAATTATTGGGCACTCCCGGAATATTACCTGTTGCAGCATTTCTCCAGGTTAGTGCAACGCGGAGCCAAGCGTATTTATACCTCGCCCGGCGATGCAGAGACAAACGTCACCCGGCTGGCATTTTTGAACCCGGACAACAGCATCGCCCTGATGGTGATGAACCAGACCGCAAAAACCCAGCGCTTTAAAGTTTTGCTGGAAGGTCGGCAGCTGACCGCCAGTTTGCCCGCCGGCACCATGGCGAGTTATTCCTGGCAGGCTGCAGATCCGGCTATCCGGAGCGCAAATAGCGGCATCAAGCCTGGCGGCTAATCGAGATGTATCAACAGGTTAATCGAGTGATTGATGCTGCCTGGTATCGCGACCGGATTGGCCGTCAAAGTCTATTTGGCACGCGCTGTAGTACACGAAAACTTGGCGTGTATTTGAACGCATACTGCCAGCGAACTATAAATAGGGCGCTATGCTCACTCCATCTGTAACTCGGCAGCTAATTGCGGATGTCTCCATTTGTCGCCTTTCAAGCGCCACAGATAGACGCCCGCGATCGAAAGAATCATCAGCACGAACACGATCCAGGATGCCAGTGGGTCAAAATCCCACACCTTGATTACCAGAAACTGGATGACCAGCATTATCCAGTGCAGGGCCACTGAAGCGTTCATTAACCATTTGGTATCACCGGCCCCGCGCAACACACCACCGGCGACCAGGATAATAGCGTCTGCCATCACAAAAGTTGAGAGTCCGATCATCATATGGGTGGCGAGATCCTTGATCTCCTGGTAGTCGACGCCGGGGGTTATAAACAGGTCAACCAGCGGCTCCCTGAACACGGCAAACACAATTGCCAATACAGAGGAGTAGCCCAACCCGAGTATAAAGCCCGACCTGATTACATCGTTCACCTTGTCCAACTCATCCGCACCGATATACCGGCCAATGAGGCTGATAATACCGATGTTCAAGCCGAGCATGGGGATGAACGACAGAATATCCCAATTGAGCACGATGGCCGCTGACGCGCCCTGGGGTACACCATAGGATTGAAACATAAGCAGGAACAGATTGAATGCAGCCACATTCAGGAACAGTTCCAGACCAGATGGGAAACCAAATTTAAGGTGGCGGCGCATCAGCCTTTTATTGAAGGCAAACGATTCAGCCACCAGAAACGATGCCCGGTGTTCCCGTTGGAAATAGTAATAAACCAATATGAGCACGCTAAGCAGACCACTGAGGATCGTGCCAATGCCGGCACCCACAATGCCCAATTCGGGGAATCCAAATTTACCGAAGACCAATGCATAGGAAAGTGGGATATTTACCAGGACTCCCAGGCCATCAGCAATCATTACGTTGCGAGTCCTGCCGATGCCGGAAAAATAAGAGCCCAGGCAGACCTTGACCAGGGTGATCAGCGCGCCCAGCATCAGTACGTTAAAATAGACTTTCTCCAATTCGGCTTGTCGCGGTTCGTGACCAATCGCTGTAAACAGGTGCCCCACCGCAAAAGCAATCAGCACCAGCAGCGGCGTGCAGAACAACGCCAGAAGTACGCTCTGGGTGAGCGCACGGCTGCAGGTACCTATCTTTCCGGCGCCATAGGCCTGGGCCACTAACGCATTTGTGTATGAGAGCACGCCAATGAATAATGAAAGGCAAAAGAACGACGCGACTCCGCCACCCAGGGAGGCTGCCAGGTGCGTAGGGCTTATCAGCGACATGAAGTAGCGGTCTGTGAAAATCATCAACGCAAAGGCGCCCTGGGACACCACCATGGGAAATGATATTGCGAGTAAGGTGCGCAATGCGGACATGTTGATCGGCGCTATGTTCATCTTGTTTGTGATTGTTCCAGTTTGCCTGCCATTATTCAGAGGTGCCCAAGGTCAATTCCCACGTCGTTAAAAGCAGTATTCAGTGGTCTTTAACCGGGCACAAAAAAACCCGGTCGGTTGTTGGGCCTTCCGGGTTTTCGAAAACTATCTGGAAGGCCGGGCCGCCTCCCAGTTTTTATGAGAGACACTACATAATCAGTTTGAACAGGAGCACGAAATCACGCACATGCGTTAGCTGCGATGCTGTCGGTCGTGGGTTATAAATAAGGTTGCTCATCTAAAAATGCTCGATTCAATGACTCTTGAAAGGTTATCTTGATGAAAATAAAAGTCAACTCATTCGTTGCCTGGGTTGCCAAATTTAAATCCGGGTATGTTCGGTTAAAACGAATTAAAGGCGAAGCAACTGTCGGATAAATTTACACATCAGTCCAGGAAGCGGCAATTAGACCGCAGTTAAATTCCAGGTTATCCTCGTAACACCTTGTTAATAAACATTTAGTTTAATCTCGGTATAAGACTTGCATCTGTTTTTACAGACCCGGAAAACAGGGCAGGAGGTAACTGCAGTTGCTATCGACAAGAAGAATTTTACGGTCAACGATATGGAAATAGCTGGATACCAGCTGCTAGAGCCGCTGGCGGAAAACGGAACGACGACAGCTTATCTTGCCCGGCATGATCAATCTGCCGAGCGACGATATGTGATAAAACTGCTAAAAAAGGAGTTCGCAGCTGACCTGGAGATCGCAGCATCTTTTCTGGAGCAGGCCAAGCGCGCCCAGGAAATTCGGCATCCCGGTTTTGTAACGATATATCAGTACGGCAAGCATGATGGTGCGCCTTTTTACGTCATGGATTACATCCGCGGTGAAAGCTTGGAAAACAAGCGCGACGCAATGTGCCTGCTCGACAAAATCTATGTCATTAAGCAGGCTGCCAGGACCCTGGAGTATATTGCCAAGTTCGACAGAGTCCACGGCAATATCAATCTTGCTAATATCTTTCTTCATGAATTTGGCAGTCGTGTAGTACTGACCGACTGTGGTTTTACCCAGGACACCTCCTATCGCATTGCACATCCCGATAATGCTTACGCGATGCTGACGGGAACCTGTATCAGTCCTGAGCAGGCAAAGTTTTCAAACAGTGATCCACGTTCTGATATCTATAGTCTGGGGGTGGTATTTTATACCTTGCTTGCGGGGACGCCACCCTTCGTCGCAAAGACTTCCGCCGGGCTTAATGCGCAGCATGTGAATGGGCAGGCACCGGATCTTCCTGAAGCCAAACGAATATTCCAGCCGCTCATTACCAAAGCCCTGGCAAAGGCTCCAGCCGATCGTTTCCAGTCGGCGAGTGAACTTGTCCTCGCACTGGAACAGATTAGCGACGAAGACATTCTTCGTGCGGATGGCATCGAGTTGGAGGCTGCGCAAGAACCAGCGTCGGAACCAGCTAGTGTTGGCAAAGAGACTATCGATGCGGTGAAGGCTAATGTAGTGCCATTCGCGCGCAAACGCCAGGTCTCCGCCGATGAGCGCAGGGCAGGCGGTGAACTCGCGCAGGTGCTGAAACAAACCATTGCGCCCGTGCACCCGAAACCCGGTCACAAGCCAAAGCAAGCGGCGCCGAAACGCAAATCCCGACCTGTGAGTAATCCTGCAGAAAAGCGCGCGGCCCTGCAAGACAAGCCCTTACGCAGCGCCAGGAAGGATAATTCAAGTCCACTCCGGGTAGATGTCGCCCCGCACCAAATAATACGCCGGTCCAGAAAAACCCCAGGCAAGCACAGGGCGGTCGTGGCCGGCATAACGCTGATATTGCTGGCAGGCATCGGCGTTTACGGGGTACAGAACCAGGCGCAGCTGGCCGGGATTTATAAAGATAAGCTGGCCCCGGCGCTACCGCCACCGGTGGTTACATGGTTGACCGATGCGGGTGACTATGTCCATAGTTTGGGCGGCGAACTCGGTGGACACATTGTAGCGTTTTTACCCACCCGCGACTGGGCGGAAATTGGCGAAGACATGGAGGGCGTTCTGGCAAAGATTGTCCCTGATCAGGTCGAACCCCGGGATTCACCGGACGCTGGCGCTCGGGCACAAGCACAAACACAGCGGCTCAAGGTTATCGAACTGTTAGCGCTGGCTAAAACCAAAGTTGATGCCAACCACCTGGTCACTCCAGCGGAAGAGAGTGCTTATGTGATTTACCAGCAAGTGCTTGCATTGGATGAGAATAACGTCGCTGCGCTGCTGGGTGTGGCCGACATTGCGGTGCAGCAGCACTCGCTGGCGCTGGAGCAACGCAACAAGGGTAATTTCGAGGAGGCCGTCGAGTTGGCCAAGAGCAGCGCGCAGCTGTCGCCCGGTGCTGCAAAAGATGTACTCATCACGCAACTCGAACTGCAAGTAGTCGAGCAACAGCGGCAGATACAGGCAACCATTATTACAGACCTGTTAGCCCAGGCTGAACACAAACTTTCCGACGGCCTGGTACTGCGGCCGGCGAGCGATAATGCGGTGGTAGTGTACCGCCGCATCCTGGTTTTGGATCCCGAAAATGTCATTGCGCTGAACGCATTGGAGACTATCAAGAACCAGGCTTTGCTGAAGGTGCAGGAGAAACTTGATAGCGGCTCTTTGGACTCCGCCGATGCACTGATTACCCGGATAGGTGAATTTTTCCGCACCGCGCACGGCGAATTGGAGGCCCTGTCAACGCGCTTGATGCAATTGCGCGACATCCCGATGCAGGAACACGATACGGTGCTAACGCAGGCGTTCCTTGAAGACCGACAGGAGGGCACAGCAGTAGGTCCAAATAGTGAGAGATATCCCCTTTAAAGCTGAAGTTAAGCGATGTTGATCCCGGGTTCGGCAATGCCCTGGGCTTGCGCCTGGGACGCAACGTCAGCAAACCACGCCGACCCCCTTGTCACTCATACACGCGATGCGCCCGCCACAGCCCTGGATCGATCCTGATACGATCTAACGAAATAACAGAAGAACCAGCAACGGGAAATATGGTACAAATGACTATTATCGACGTGAGCCAATTCACCAGATTAGTTGCCTACCCTTGAATCGAAGCGCGAAAAAAGAATTAAAAAATGCCGATATTTCTGCTGCCGGGTTGCCTGGCGCGGAGAAACAGGTAGAGAACCGACTGCGTTATGCCGGTATCGATCCCGACCGACTATCCATCCTGCATCTTGGGGTTTCTACCCGATTTTTCTTCAATGCGCCGGCCTGGCTCCACAGGATGGTGTTTGGCTTTATCCTTTGGGGGATGCTCGGCTACGTGAGCCGACAGGGCATAAGAATCCCCGATCTCCTCAACATGTTCCTGACCCTGGGTTGCGGTGTGGTCATCCTGCAGGGAGCCTGCCAGAGCCTCCTCATGGGTTCGACCAGTATGGCAGCCAGGCTGCGCTGGAATCACTATGCTGCTGGCACACTCTCGGAAATACTGGCAACGCTTCCGGAACTGGTCATGATCGGGTTCGTGGTAACTGTCAGTCCGGAGGCTGCGTTCCTTATTGCCGTTATCACGATCTACAACAACAGCCTGGTATTCAGCATCTATTCCTACTTCCTGCCCAAAGACAAGCGGGGCAAATTTGTCATGCCCGAGCCGATTACCCAGGCGGGCACGCAAATCCTCATTGCCGGCGCCGCGCTGGGACTCATCCTCGGTATTGTAATGATGGTGTTTTCCGCAAGTGAGCACCCAAAAACCAGCTTTAATAACGCTGACTTGCTGTTCA
Organism: uncultured Gemmatimonadales bacterium; assembly: GCA_964195105.1. Taxonomy (GTDB): domain Bacteria; phylum Pseudomonadota; class Gammaproteobacteria; order Pseudomonadales; family IMCC2047; genus CAMYKE01. The sequence continues at coordinate 10,416 of CAXMOT010000059.1, forward strand.
TCAGCTTTATACTGTTTAGTATTTTCGGGGTCTACCTTTACACGTTGATCCGCAACTACGCTGAAGAAGAGAAGTCAGTCCAGGAGACACTGGAGCTCGATGAACGTCAGCAAATGCTTCGCAAAGTCCTGGTCTACCGCCACATAAAGAAAACCGGCTCGCTGTGGATCACGGTAACGATGTTGTTCGGTATCGCAGGTGCCTTCACAGGTGGTCATATTGTTTCGCGCACCGCCGAGATAGCGTTGACGGACCTGGGCCTGAACACCATGCTCACGGCGATCATGCTTGCCGGGTTTGCCGGAATGAGTGAATATGTGATGATCTGGACGTCCCATCGTAAGCAGGAATACGGTATCGCGCTGGCCAATGCCTTTGGCGGGATCACCCAGGTGGTATTTCTTATCGTACCCTATACCCTGGTGTGCATCGTGGCCTACCAGACCTGGTTCGCGAGTGTCCCGGACAACTGGTTGGTGTTCAGCGTGCCGAATATCCTGCTACTGGTATTTCTCTACCCGACCCTGTATACCCTTTCCGCGCTACTCGAGAAAGATCATACGTTTGATGTCCTCGATACCACCATCATGACCATGATTGTCATGTTGCTGCTGTTCTTCCTGGTTTTCTATAGCGCCGGCTAACCACAATGTTCGTCCCGTCAAGAGTCCGGGGGCTCGGCAACATTCGAATGATTTCGCTTTATTGATCCGCAAATACCTGGATTTGGCAAAACCCCGGCCCGACAGTCTCCTAAAAGCTAATAACAGCTTGAATCCAGAGTTTCTCCGTGTCGACATTGCTTTGATCGGCATTGTAATCCGCGTACTTGAGCAGCCCGGTTACATGCTTGGAAAACTTCTTGACTATTGCTACATCCAATTCGTCGCCGTGGCTGCCGCCGCCCGATTCCATGTCAAATTCATGGTAGACCGCCGTCATGGTTGCGCCGAAGGCTTTGACAGAGGCGTGAACGTAGGTGTCCTCGATGCCGCTGCCGGGGGTTCCCAGGAATTGATCGGCCCAGCCCTGGAATTTGTGTAGCGTGGCGAGGGGCGTGATAAAGGCCCGGTCATTCTCAGGATCGCCCTCCGCAGGGTCGCCCTCGAGCACTTCATAGCCGATCTTGGCGGTGATGTTCTGGAAACTGACCCCGCCTTCCAGCAAATAGTAGTCCGCGTCATAACTGATGTTGTCGCCGTAATCGTCCTGCATGGCATATTCAAGGGTATACAGCGCCGAGAAATCGTTATCGATTTTCTGTTTACCGCTGAACCGCACGCCCAGGGTTTTGTTTGACAGTTCATCGGCATCCTTGAAATCGAGCAGGTATCCATAGGCGCTGAGGGTGCCCAGGGGCAGGCCTTTGTATTGTGCATTGATTACATGTGCCCGGGAGTCCAAATCCGCCGGCGGCTGACCACTGGCGGCTTCATCCGGGCCGAAAATACGATTCACGTTGTAGATGTACGCGTAACTCAGTTCAAGGTCTTTCACCGACGCGTTTGAAACATGCAAGCCGTCATAGGTCTGTTCATTCTGGCGCCAGCCGACTCCACCGATGAAGCGCTGGTTATCCAGGTTAATCCGCTGACGACCATATTTGATGTTGGTATCGTCAACCCCGGAGTAATTGATCCAGGCCTGGTTAATCTCTGTTCCCTCCGGATCCGCCACCACGGAACGCTTGCCGGCCTGGTCATTCCTCAGGCTGTAGTAGCCGTCATTACCGATTGCGGTGACGTCATCCACTTCCACCATGGCGGTCAGGTCGCGGTATTTTTTAGTGTTGTAGATGATCCGTGATTTAAGCGTCGAGGCATTCGCATCATTGAGCGCGTTTTTCTGGTCGACATTTTCAAACCGGTAGCGAAACTGGAATTTCACTGCACCGTCGGTGAACGCTTCTGCCACGCTGCTCGCCGGTTTGGCTTGCGCCTTAACCTCATCAGCCATTAGGGGATGAGCGAGCATTGCGGTGGTTGCCAGCATGCCTAATCCTGTAATCCTGACTATGGGTAGAACTCGCTTCATGATGCGCGCCACTCCCGCAATTAGTAATTATCGGATTTAATATAGTCTACGGGGGCTGAAAGTTGTTGATCGAGATCAACGATGACGTGATGAGAAAGGGGCGGGGTCTTGTTAATCAGGCATTAACCTACGTCAGGCATCGACCCTTATCCAGGCACTACGGCACCTTAGTTGCTGGCCGACCCCTTCGTCCTTTTACCCGACACCTGCCGACTTGCTGTTATCGACACATTGTCGTACTTTGGGTCTGGGGATTTGGTCTTTTCGGGATCTTTACGAGGTGGCAGTGGGATGAGATACGAAGTTCTTTTTGATGAAAGCTATGAGCGTATCCTGAGTGGCGACAGAAGCGGGGGGGATTTCTTCAACTCCTTCTATGAACGATTCCTGGATGAGGATGAGGAGATCGCCAAGCGCTTTGAGAACACCGATATGAGCCTCCAGCAAACCATGCTGAAAAAATCTTTTTATAATTTATTTAGCTTCTACGCGAGCGGTCATTCAGACAGCTTCCTTTGTCGGATCGCCGAATCACACAATCGCAAGCATTTGGACATCAGGCCCGAGTTCTATGATCGATGGCTCGAGTGTTTAATGGCAACGGTGGAGCAGCATGATGAGGCGTTTAACGAAGATGTCGAATTAGCCTGGCGCCTCGTAATGACACCCGGCATTACCTACATGAAGTTCAAGTACGATAAGGACTAAAGCGTTCATTTACGAACCGTAAGAGTGGCTGCAGTCTCCGGTTAACCTCGGCCCCTCACCCGAACAGAACCCCCCTTTGTTAGCTTGCCCGCTTACGAATTCCGTTTCCATTGTAGGGTACG
>CAXMOT010000060.1:0-10453 GCA_964195105.1 uncultured Gemmatimonadales bacterium
TGTAATCACAGATAGCCCGGTACAACAGCGACTTGGTTTGCTCATACGCCATAAACGTATCCACCATCCGGTGCTGCAAGGCCTGGAACGAACCGATTGGCACCCCGAATTGCGTCCGGGTCTGGGCATACTCGGCAGTGACCGCATTGAGTTTTTCCATAATACCCAATGCCTCTGCAGACAGCCCTATCAGTATTTCCGGCATCACCTCATCGATCAGCTCCGCGCCCTGGTCAAGGTTGCCCAGCAGATTGGCGGCAGGCACCTGTACCTCGTTGAAGCGAATATGTGCCGCGCGATGACCATCTATCATGCGAAACGCGGTTTTTTCAACACCGCTGGCCTCGACGTCGACCAGGAACAGGCTGATGCCCCGTTGATCAAACTGTTCGCCGCTGGTCCTTGCAACCACGACCAGTGAATCGGCCTTGTCGCCATCGAACACCACGGTTTTTTCACCTGTCAGGCAATATCCGCCATTGGCAGGCATTGCAGTGGTCGCAACATCGTTCAGCTCAAAACCCGACTGCCGCTCAAGGAAAGCAAACGCGCCGATACATTCGCCGGCTATTAGCTTCGGGATATAGGTTTCCTGTAGTGCGGCATTACCACTTTTCGCCAGCAGTCCACCGAACAGCAGCACGCTGGAGACAAACGGCTCCACCACCAGCCCCTTGCCAAGTTCCTCCATCACCACCACGAGATCTTCAATGTCGCCGCCATAACCGCCGAGTTCCTCGACAAAGGGGATGGACAACCAACCCAGGTCAATAAACAGCTTCCAGGCCTCAGGGCTCATGCCGTGCTCCGACGCGACGATCTTGCTCCGCGCAGCAAAGTCATACTCGTTCTTGACATAGCGGGACACACTATCCCTGAGCATCTGTTGTTCTTCAGAAAAATCGAAATTCATGCGGGTTATCTCCGGAAATTATTACCTGCCCAGACCGAGTACGGCCTTGGCAATGACATTACGCTGCACTTCGTTTGAGCCGCCGTAAATAGTCGATGCACGGCCATACATATAGGCACGACGGGCATGATTGGCAAAGCTATGATTAAACTCGGCATCGCCGAGATCTCCCTGCAACGCGCCACCGTAGTAGCCTGCCAACTCCATGCGCAATTCCTGGATAGCCTGTTGTATCTCGGTGCCCTTGATCTTCAGCATCGATGATTCAGGCCCTGGATGACCGCCCGCAGACAGCGCGGCCAGCACCCGCAGCTCGGTATACTCCAGCGCCATCAACTCAACCTCAATATCGGACAGGCGCATCTGGAAAACCGGGTCATTGAGCATCGGCCGGCCGCCATTGACCTGGGCAGCGCCCAACTCCTTCAATTTCGCAAGGTTGCGTTTGGAGTCCGCGACGCCGGCAATGGAGTTGCGCTCGTGCGCAAGTAGCGCCTTGGCATAGGTCCAGCCCTTATCCTGCTCACCGATCCTGTTCTCGACCGGAACTGCCACCTCGTCGAACACTACTTCGTTCAGGGTATGGCGGTTATCGATGGTATGGATAGGGTTGACCTCAATACCCGGCGTATTCATGTCGATCAACAGGAAACTGATGCCATGCTGCGACTTGCCGTCACGGGTTGTGCGCACCAGGCAGAATATCCAGTCGGAATACTGGGCCAGGGTGGTCCACATCTTCCTGCCGGTGACGATATAATTATTGCCGACCAATTCGGCTTTGGTACTCAGCGCGGCAAGGTCGGAACCGGCGCCGGTTTCCGAATATCCCTGGCACCACCAATCGTCGCTGGCGAGGATCCTTGGCAGGAAGCGGGCTTTCTGTTCATCAGTACCAAAACTGTAGATCACCGGGCCAACCATCTTCAGCCCGAAGGGCATCACATCGGGGATACCGGCCGCGGCACGTTCGGTTTCATAAATAAAACCCTGGGTAACCGTCCACCCGGTGCCGCCATATTCAACAGGCCAGCCCGGAGCGACCCAACCTTTTGCATACAATTTTCTCTGCCACGCGACTTGCGCGTCACGGAAAGTACTATCGTCGGCAAACTCTTCCGCCAATGAAGAGGTGAACTCAGCTGCGAAAAAGTCACGTACCTCATCGCGGAATTCAAGATCCGCCGCTGAAAACGTTACGTCCATTGATGCACTCCATCAGTAGTTAAAGGATCGGGGCCTTCCCGACGATTTGAATTCAATTATCAGCCTGGTTAATCTCTTAAAAAGCTGCGCGCTATCATAGCGCATGGACTGGTTATGGCACAACTTATGACCAAATATGTCTCTTCATGACCGGCCTACAGGCTGGCACAAGGGCGAATTTTACTGGGCCCGCGGGGAAATATGATGCTGGATTAAGGTGCCAACATCATGGCTAATTGCGCCGACCAGGATCAACAGGTATGGTATTCAATCACAACATCGGTAAGCGCGGCCCTGCACCCCCCGGCTTCTGTTCGTGGCGCTATATTCTTTGACGCCCGCGCCAGGCATTGCAGAAATAAACCGGTAGATTACCGTAACCTAAACCAGGCCCGGCTCGAGCGGCCTATCCACAAATACAAAGGAGCACACTATTGTCCCTGGAAAAAGTAACCAACGGTTTGAAGGAGAAAGTAGGCGAGGATTGCGGTTTAGGCGCCAGTGTGAAATTTGATTTTGGCGAGGATGGCTTGCTGTTTCTCGATGCCACCCAGGTTCCCAATGTGGTGAACAATGAAGACGGCGAAGCCCAGTGCACCATGACCATCAGTATATCTGACTTCATCGACATGGCCTCCGGCGAACTGAATGGCACCGCTGCGTTCATGACCGGCAAGCTAAAACTACAGGGCGACATGGGTATCGCAATGAAACTGGTGCCTCTCCTCACATAACATATTCTAAAAACAATAAAGGAAAACGGCGCATGAGAAAGCTGTTAATCGCATTTTGGGCACTGTTGTTATGTGCTTACGTACACGGGGAGACCGAATATCCCGGACTCGAATTAGCCAACGATGAAATCACCGTCTCGTTGTATCTACCCGATGCCGAGAATGGCTTCTATCGTGGCACCCGGTTTGACTGGTCCGGCATCATCGAGCGTGTTGAATACCTTGGTCACAGTTATTATGCGCCGTTGTATACCAGCCATGATCCCACGGTACATGATTCTATCAGCGGCCCCGCCCAGGAGTTCGGTATGTATAACCCGATGGGCTTTGCCGAGGCGAGTGCCGGTGAAACCTTTATAAAAATCGGGGTTGGCCTACTGCGCAAAGGCGAGTCGGATGAATACCTGTTTCATGGCGATTACGAGATCGCCCGCGTCGGCGAGTGGCAAGTACAGCACGGCGACAACTGGGTCGATTTCCACCAGGAATTGTCAGATGAAAACGGCTGGGGCTACCGTTACCACAAGCGCATTGAACTGGTGCCTGGTCGCCCCGAATTAGCGATTTTCCATCGCCTTGAGAATACCGGTGAAAAGACCATCGACCTGGATAACTACAACCACAATTTCACGATCATCGATGATGTGCCCTATGGGCCTGACTACAGCGTCGAGTTCCCGTTTGCCACCGACGAACCCAAGCCCGTCAACGACCTGGCGTGGTATCGCGGCAATGCCATCGAGGTCGACCGGCCATTGGGCGAGAATTCCTTATGGGCGCTGCTACTTAAGGACGGTGGTGGCGCAGACTACAATGCCGCGACGGTGCGCAACGATAAAACCGGCGCGTCGGTATCGTTTAAAGGCGACGCCCCGATCACCCACTTTATTTTCTGGGCCGTGGAGCGTGCCGCCTGTCCCGAGCCATTTATCAGTATCAACATTGCACCCGGAAAAGCGCAGGAATGGGTCAGCCACTACACGTTCGAAGTAGATCCTGAAAATTAGCGAATTTTAAGGGCGAAATTAGCACCCCATCACACCAAGCCATCTACCAATACTATCAGTATTGGTAGTACTCTTAGCTTACAATCCGGAACTCGCCCACCTGGTCGCCGATCAGCACATCGATAGCCCTTAGCTCCTCGACAAAATTCAGGTCTTCGTCATACAGGCTTAATTCCCTCGGGCTCAGTGTCAGGGTTACCGTTGCACTATCACCGGCCTGCAGCGAAACCCGGGCAAACGCCTGCAATGATTTTAGCGGCCGGGTCACGGTCGCAAACTGGTCCCTGAGATAGAGCTGCACCACGTTATCGCCAGCACGCTTGCCGACGTTTTTAACCGTGACGGAAACCTCTAAATCATCGCCGACGCTGACTTCGCTTGCTACCTGCAGATTGCTGTATGCAAACTCCGTATAACTGAGGCCATGGCCAAACCCATACAGCGGATCATAGCGGGTACTGATCTCATCGCTCAGGTAGCTCCTGGCGTTATAGACAACCGGCACGTGCGACCCGTCGCGCGGAAAACTGATGGGCAGTCGACCTGACGGGTTCGCGTCACCGAACAATAGCTCGGCAATCGGTGCCGCGCCTTCGGTGCCGGGCAGGTAGGCCCACAGCATGGCGGAAACATTGGCATCCGCCCAACTCATATTCAGCGGCCTGCCAATGACGGACACCATCACCACCGGAATCCCGGTCGCGACCGACGCCCTGAGGATGTCATCTTCAGCCTCTTCCAGGCCCAGCTCCATTGAATCGCCTACCCATTCCGCATGGGGCTCTTCGCTGATCACGCTGATACAGACATCGAAATTTTCCTGCGCCAAATCCAGCTCCGCGAGCGAGCTCGCGTCTGCGACATAGGTAATGCGGGTGCTTGGTGAGACCGTTGCCTTAAGGGCATCCAGCACCGTATCGCAGTCCAGGTCCTCTTCTTCCGCACCGGCCCAGCCCAGCGTCCAGCCGCCGCACAGGTGTCGCTTGCTTGTCGCTGCACTGCCCGTGACCAGTATCGATGTCAAATCCTTTGCCAACGGCAAAATGTCGTCTTCGTTTTTCAGCAGCGTGATGGATTCCAATGCTAACTGCTTTGCCAGCGCCCTGCTTTCGGGGCTACCCACTCGCGAAGCGGCGTGTTCCACATCCAGAGGCGGTCGGGAAAACAGGCCCAGCTTATACTTGGTCAGCAGGATATTACGTACCGCCTGGTCTACGCGCGCCAATTCAATGCTACCGTCCTCGACGGCCTCTTCCATCACGTCGACGGCACCGATGTTGTTGACCGCCATATTCATATCGAGGCCCGCATTAAACGATCGGATGATCGAATCCTTCTGGGTGGGTACCACTTTGTGGCGACTATACAGGCGCTCAACGTCTTCCCAGTCCGACAACGTGATGCCCTTGAAGCCCAACTGGTCGCGTAACAAATCGTTTAACATCCGTTTTGATACCGGCATCGGCACGCCGTTAACATCAGCGCCATTCACCATCATGGTAAGCACGTCTGCCTTGATGGCGGCTTCAAAGGGTGGCGCATGCATTTCAAGAATGGCGCGCTCCGACAGGTCCGCAGGGGTCCGGTCCATGCCGTTCCTGGCTTCCCCGTAGCCGACAAAGTGCTTGGCGCAGGCGGCAAGGTCACCGCCGCCCTGCATGCCCTCGACCAGCGCCCCGCTGATCATCGAGGCGAGGAATGGATCTTCGCCTAACGATTCATACACCCTGCCCCAGCGCACATCCCGCGCCGGATCAATGGTAGGCGAGAAATTGAGGTTAAACCCGATGGCAGACAATTCCGCTCCCACCGTGCTGGCATATTGCTTAGCCAAATCGGTATTCCAGGTCGCGGCAACGGCCAGGTTATGGGTATAAATCGTCGAGCCCTTCATGAAGTTCACGCCGTGCACCGCATCGATGCCAAACATGATCGGAATCTTGTGACGGGTGGTGGTGGCGTATTCGCTGACTTTCGCAATATAGTCGGCCCACGCACCTGCGGAGCCATCGCCTATTCGGGACACTCCGCCGAACAGGAACGCGCCAACGTTATATTCGTCCAGCAGTTTCGCCAGGTACTTGGGATCCAGGACGTCGGAGTATTCTTCACCAAACTCTTCACTGGTTCTTTCTACGATACAAAAACAGGGCTCGATAAGCACACACTGGCCCAGCTTCTCCCTGAGGGTCATGCCGGCCAACAGGCTCTCAACTTCTTGTTCATAGCCCGTACTTATATCGTTGTTATTATTTTCCATAGAAAACCCCTTACCTTGTTATTGCCGGGCGCTCGCAGTGGGCAAGCACCTTCATTCGGCTTGTTATTTGATTATTGAAGGATATCCGGATCCATTGATGCGGACAGAAAGGATAAAATCCCTGCTTCGATAAGTCCACAGTTGTTGTACAGCGAATCGGTCTTATTGTTGGTCTCGCTGCGGCGACCGGACGCTTTAATCCACATTAACTCCATTTAAGTCTCAGCACCAGTATCAATAGAAGCAATGCTTCTTTTACAAGCCGACGGCTTGCTCGTAGTATGCTTTTGACAATCGACTTCCGCCCACCGACAACCGGTCGGGCAGAGACCGATCTCTTTATTAAGCCAATCAGCATAGGGAGGCTCCCATGCCACTTACTCGGCTTAAAGAATACCTGGACCAAAACCACGCCCGCTACAAGATCATCACCCACTCGCCGGCCTATAGCGCGCAAGAAACCGTTCGCGCGGCGCATATCCATGGCATGGATTTGATGAAGGCGGTGATTGCGCGCATCGATGGCGACTGTGTCATGCTGGTTATTCCAGCGCCCTACCGCGTGAACATCGAGGAACTGAAAACCACCTTCACCACCGAGCGTGTTGCACTGGCCTCGGAGACGGATTTTCGTGAGCTGTTTCCCAATTGTGAGCTCGGCGCGATTCCACCGTTCGGTCACATGTTCCAAATGGATACCTACGTGGCACCGTGTTTCGGTGAACGCCAGATGGTGGTGTTCAATGCCGGCACCCATGCCGACCTGATCAATATCGAGTTTAAGGATTATGCCAGGTTGTCCGGGTCGAAACCGCTGACGGGCGGTTATAGCGGTCCTGCGATTAGCCTGCCGCGGATGAAGGAACATATCGGTAAGCACTTTCAGTGGCATTAGGTACGCTTCGGGAGCTCACAAGCAGGCTCCGAAGACGTTGATATTGTTAGGCAAAAACTTAACGGGCTAAACAGATATCCCGTTATCGGGGGGTTCGCTCGGCTTACACAAATGCAACCGGCACCCCAACCTGAATCCTGTGCGATCCGCAATGCCTATCTGCAAAAAATAAGGCTAAATCCTGAAACTTGTGTATACTTCTGCCCGCGGGTTACGTTTCGGTCCTAATTCTGCTCGTCGTGGTTGTACCTTTTAGATATATCCCGAAATAACTTAACAAATCATTTCTGCCTGGACCGTGCCAAGGGTTATTCCCATGGACGAGGCCGATTCAGGAGCAATACATGTCATTTGATTCTCTCGGCTTATCAGCCGAATTGTTGCGTGCTGTGGCCGATACCGGTTACACCGCACCCACCCCTATACAAGCCCAAGCCATTCCTGCCGTTCTCGAAGGCCAGGATATAATGGCCGGCGCGCAAACCGGTACCGGCAAAACCGCAGCTTTCACCTTGCCTATGCTGCAGCGCCTGAGCGAAGCCTCGACCGCTAATGCCAAACCCTGGGTTCGAGCCCTGGTATTGGTGCCGACCCGCGAACTTGCCCAGCAGGTCTATGAAAGCGTCAAGACCTATGCGAAGCATTTGCCCATCAAGGCCGTTTGCGTTTACGGCGGCGTTGGCATCACCCCGCAGATCAACAAACTACGCGCGGGCGTCGAAATCGTGGTGGCAACCCCGGGGCGACTGCTCGATCATGTCCAGCAAAAAACTGTCGATCTCTCCAAAGTCGAAATGCTGGTACTGGACGAAGCGGATAGGATGCTGGATATGGGTTTTATCCGGGATATCGAGAAAATTCTCAGGCTGATGCCCAAGGCAAAGCAGAACATGATGTTTTCAGCTACCTTCCCGGCCGATATCAAGCGACTGGCGAACGGCCTGTTGAAAAATCCCCTTACCATCGAAGTGGCACGCGAAGATGCGATTACAGACCTCGTCAGTCACGTGATTCACCCGGTGGATTCGACACAGAAACGCGCGCTGCTATCACATTTGATTACTACCGAGAACTGGTACCAGGTGCTGGTCTTCGTGCGCACCAAACGGGGCGCGGATCGCTTGACCAAACAGCTCAAGATGGATGGGATAGAAGCAGATGCGATTCATGGCGACAAGAGCCAGGGACAACGCACCCGGGCGCTGGCAGACTTTAAGAAAGGCAAACACCAGGTGCTGGTCGCTACGGATATCGCTGCCCGCGGCCTGGATATCGAGGAACTGCCGCAGGTTGTGAATTATGACTTGCCGACTATTGCTGAGGATTACGTGCACCGCATAGGCCGCACCGGCCGCGCCGGCGCAACTGGCAAGGCGGTTTCACTGATCAGCACCCTTGATCACCAGATGCTGGGCGAAATCGAACGCCTGCTCAAACGCCCTATCGAACGGGAACTCATTGAAGGCTTTATACCCGATCCGGCGAAGATGCCACCCAAACCGGGCAAAGCCGGTGCCGTGCGCAAGAAGCCACCGCGCCGTTTTGGGCCTTCACGATTTAACACACGACCTCGCAGGCTCGGCGCTCGCTAGCAGACTATTCGCGCAAGCGGGTAGAGATACGTTAAAGCCAGGTATTGGTGAAAGGCGGGAATAGGCTCTATTCCCGCCTTTTTATTGCACCGGCTATTCAGGCCAGGATTGTTTGCAATACTGGTAGCACCCCGGCGAAACCCGACTACCCGATGGTAGCCGGGCCCCGATTTCACTCGAGACCTGAAACTCTCAGTGCCTAGAACTTGGCGCCAACCCACAACCACAGCTTGTCGACATCTCCGGCAGCGTTGTAGCCATCATCCGAGTAAGCCGCATATTTAATGCCGACTTTGTAGTTCTTGGAAACAGCCATGCTTGCCACAATATCCAGCTCGCTACCATAATCGATTGAGCCTTCATCAGATTGGAAATCATGATAGACAGTGGCCAGGCCAACAGGACCAACCTTGGCACCGATCGAAATATAGGTATCTTCCAGCCCGTTAGGCATCGCTGTGGGGGTAAAGGTACCGCCCACGAATACGTCTGCCCAGCCGTTGAACTTATGCAGGGTGGCCAGTGGCGTTGAAAAGCTCGCCGCGCCATCGTCAGAGCCCAGTACTTCGTAGCCGACTTTGGTGGTCACGCCAGACAGGGTCAAACCAACTTCTGCGAACAGGTAATCGGTATCGTACTCAACCCCGCCCTGGGTGGATTCCTGGGTTGCAGCTTCCAGGGAGTATAAAAAGGTCATACTGTCCTTGGCTTTTTTACCGCTGAAGCTCACACCAAAGGTGTCAGATTCCCGCACCAGGGTCTCGTCGTCCAGCATGTAGCCATAGCCAACCAGCTTTCCGAAAGGCGTCACGTAAGATACGTTAACCAGGTTATCTGCGGAGTCCGCATCAGCCGTTTCGCCAAAAATCCGGTTTCTCTTGTAGATATGTGTCAGGTCGACATTGAGACCCTTAACCGGCGCGAATTGCGCACGGGCGGCATCAAATGTCTGGCGATCCTGGCGCCATCCCACGTGACCAACATAACGATGGCCATCGAGGGTAATCACCTGGCGACCGACCTTCGCGGTTACCGCATCGGTCTTGTATTGGACGTAGGCTTGCTCGACTTCGGTCACTTCCGGGTCAGGAATCAAGCCGTTTTCATCGTCGATTCCGAATGCGTCACGCACGTCTTCAAATTCTGCAAATGCAGAGAAGCCTTTGTAGTCGCCGGTCTTGTAGCCCATGCGACTCCTGAGGGTCATGCCGTCACTGTCAGACACATCGGTATCGACATCTTCGTAGCGCAGGTTGAAATCGAATGTAGCCTTACCGCTGGTCACCGCGTCGGCGATGGTGTCCGCCGCGAGGCTGGATTGGCTGACAAGCCCCCCCGCAATGGCTGCGCTGAGCAATCCGAGTTTAAAATTTTTCATGAGTTAGTTCTCCTGGTCTTAATTTGAAATTTTTAGTAATTTATAAAGTTTTTGGCTAAGCCGCTTCGGTCGCTTTACCGGCAGGGCCATTGCCCGCCACAGGTTTGCTACCGATAGTCTCGACCTTACGTTGTTTCTCATAGAGGAACCTGAACACATCTGAGCGCAGATGCGTATACTCCGCATCATCCACGAGTGCCAGCCGATCCCGTGGCCGCTCCAGGCCGATTTCAAAAATCTCGTCAATCATCGCAGCGGGACCTTTGGTCATCATTACGATGCGGTCGGATAATAACACCGCCTCATCGACGTCATGCGTGATCAAGGTCACGGTATTGTTAAGTTCCTGTTGAATTTCCATCAGCGAATCCTGCATGTGGGCCCGCGTCAACGCGTCCAGCGCGCCAAAGGGTTCGCCCATCAACAGGATGTCGGGCTGCATCGCCAGGGCAAGGAATTTACTGATGG
>CAXMOT010000061.1:0-8985 GCA_964195105.1 uncultured Gemmatimonadales bacterium
AAATGGACAAGGGATCGCCGCGCTTTGCTCGCGATGACAATCGCAGCTCCAGATTCTCGTTCATCGCGCGGACCAGGTCGCTCCGTCCAACTGCCGAGAAGCGCAGTAAAATCCGGAACAGAGGCGGGACGTGTCTGAGCAACGCGAGTTGTCCCGCCGCCGGATTTTGTGAGCATCGCAGGGAACCCGCAGGGCAGCGAATCCGGAGCAAATGCTTTTGGTCACATCCCTACAAGCCGGCGAAACAAAAGTAGCTCGCACGGGAAAGGCGAAACCAATCTTCCAGCCCCCAAAATAATCCAACACCACTCCAGTCGACCAAAGCCTGTACCACGAACCCCGAACCGGCCACGAGCTCCCCTTCAACAAACCACCTAAACCCCACCCATAAAAAAGGGGCGCCACCCTGGCACCCCTGATCAACATTCTTCGTTAGCGCTAGCTACTACGCACCTTCACATAGCTACCGGGAGCATCCTCAAGCGCCTTCAACTTGCCATCACCGGGCTGGCGGGCTGGCACCTGTTCCGCATCTTTACCCATCTGCTTCCCAACCCACTCATCCCAGTTATTCCACCAGGAGCCATCATGCGCCTTGGTTTTCTCAAACCATTCATCGGCGCTCAATTTGGCGGGATTGGGTCCGGTAAAATAACCATATTTGTTGGCAGCCGGCGGGTTGACGACGCCTGCTATGTGACCCGATTTGCCGAGAGTAAAAGTCATGGGGCCGGTAAACAGCTTGGTTCCCAGGAATGTCGATTTCCACGGCGCGATATGATCATCCTGTGCGGATATGAAGTAGCTCGGTGTTTTAACCTTGGTCAGGTCAATGTCGACCCCGTCGATGGTCACGCCGCCCGGTTCCTTGAACTTGTTTTCGTGGTACATGCAGCGCAGATAGGTGCTGTGCATCTTGGCCGGCATCCGGGTCGAGTCCGAATTCCAGTACAGCAAATCGAATGGGAACGGCTCGTTGCCCATCAAATAGTTACTGACGTAAAACGACCAAATCAAATCGTTCGAGCGCATCAGGTTAAAGGTCATCGCCATGTCCTTGCCATCATGGTAGCCGCGCTCGTTCATGGCCTTTTCGAGGTCCTGTATCTGCGTTTCATCGATAAACACACCCAGGTCGCCCGGATCGCTGAAATCCAGCATGGTGGTAAAGAAGCTGGCCGATGCGATGCGCTTGTCCTTGCGTTCCGCCATTAGCGCGAGGGTTCCCGCCAGCAGGGTCCCACCGATACAGTAGCCAATCGCATTCACGGTCTCTTCGCCGGTCGCGTCCTTGACAGCATCCAGGGCCTTAAACACGCCATCCAGGACATAATCCTCGAAATCGACATCGCGGTAGCTCTCGTCGGGATTCACCCAGGACACCACAAATACCGTATGGCCCTGGTCCACCGCCCACTTGATCAGGGAATTCTTGGGTTGCAGGTCCAGCACATAGAACTTGTTGATCCACGGCGGAATGATCAGTAACGGACGCTTATGCACCTTTTCAGTAGTCGGCGTATATTGAACCAACTGCAACATGCGGTTCTGGAACACAATCTTGCCGGGACTGACCGCGACATTCTCGCCCAGTTCGAAAGCATCCTGGTCGGTCATGCGCATACGTAACTCGCCATTCTCCGTATCAAAGTCATTCATGAAATTCTGCATGCCCTTGACCAGGTTATCACCCTTGGACTGGATCGTCCTTTCGATCACCTCGGGATTAGTCAGGGCAAAATTGGACGGTGACATTGCGTCAACAAACACCCGGGTATAGAACTCCGCCTTGGCCGCGGCTTTGGGGTCATCATGCTCAACTTCCGAAACCAGCGACTGGATAGCTTCAGACGTCACGAGGTAGCTATCCTTAACGTATTCAAAGAAAGGGCTCTTCTCCCAACTGTCATGCTTGAAGCGCTTATCAAACTTCTTCTTGCGCCCGCCATCGGCTTCTGCGCCGCTGCCGTCTTTCTTGCCTATCATGCGGGTGACTGCATCGGCCCACAGGTCAATGTGCTTATCCCAGGACGCTTTTTGGGCCTCGATGAATTTCTCCGGCTGTTGCATCAACTTCAGCGTCACATCCAGAAATGCTTGACCTACGCCCATCGGATCCATATTCAGCATTTTGGCGTTGGCAGGGTTCTCCAGGAACTGCTGCATCATATCGTGTGATTGCTCGGCGGCATTGGCGACCGCCTCTGTTAACTTTTCCGGATCAAACAAATCGTGGCTGATCTTCGATGCGTTGTTGTCCATAGTTGCCCCCTGTCTGGCTTGTTATAATTTTAAATATGGGCCGGGTATGACCCGCTGTCACAAAAGTATTGTATTAGCTGATTGGTATCCTACCACTTGCATGATCCCTTGGGGAATGGCGAAAAGCGGGATTAAGCCTGGTAACGAGTAAAATCATCACTGCTGCCGACAGCTATTTTTTTTGCTACAATCGCCGCCCTTTCTCAATGCTTGGTCGACCTTACGTGAGCAAAGATCAAATCTACTCTAACCCGCAGGAAACTGACCGGTTTACATTCGATGCGCGAGTTGCATCCGTGTTCAGCGATATGATCGAACGCTCGGTTCCTGGCTACGGCATGATGCTGGAAATGATCGGCGTAATCAGCCGCGAATTCGTACGCCCCGCAACCCGCTGCTATGACCTCGGCTGCTCGCTGGGGGCTTCGACCCTGGCGATCGCCACTAATCTTCCCTGCGATGACGTTGAGGTGATTGGTATCGACAACTCGGCCGCGATGGTCGACCGGTGCCGGGAGACGATTTCTGCAGCAGCGCCCCAGTGCCCGATCGACATTCGCTGCGAGGATGTGTGCGCTACGAGCATCGACAATGCGTCCCTGGTCGCCATGAACTTTACCCTGCAGTTCATCCCGCCAGAAAAGCGCGCAGCGCTGCTCAAGAAAATCTATGACGGTTTGAACCCCGGCGGCGTGTTTATCCTGTCGGAGAAAATCACCGCCCCCAATCCAGCAAAGGATGAACTACTCATCAAGCTTTACCATGACTTCAAGGCGGAGCGCGGCTATTCGCAGCTGGAAATCGCGCAGAAACGCGATGCACTGGAGGATGTGCTAATTCCGGACTCTCTTGCGACGCATCAGCAGCGCCTTAAATCCGCCGGGTTTTCCTGCGTCACACCCTGGTTTCAATGCTTCAACTTTACTTCAATACTCGCCATTAAGTGATTAATTTTAATAGCTTTTACAATAGCATTCAAGAAACACCTTTAAGTAATTTTGAGGACGCGTTTCGTGACGCGCTGCAACGCCGCTTTGAAGTCAGGCCGCACGGCGATTTGCCCAGCTGGAACACTGCACTACAGGCGCTACCGGCTATAGAACCCGACCAGGTTCACTTCGACAGTGACGCTGTGAGCATCGGTTCCGCTGGGCAACTTTCCAGCGAAGAGCACGCCCTGATAACGCAATACCTCGAGATGCTACGTCCGTGGCGCAAGGGTCCATGGTCTTTGTTTGGCATCGACATCGATACCGAATGGCGCTCCAACCTGAAATGGGATCGCATCGTGCCGCACCTCTCACCGCTCAAGGATCGTCTGGTGCTGGATGTCGGTTGCGGCAATGGTTACTACGCCTGGCGAATGCTGGAGCAAGATCCACGACTGGTGGTGGGGGTTGATCCGTCACTAAAGTTCATGATGCAATTCAGCGCGTTCAAGCACTATCTGCCGCAGGCACCACTCGAATTCCTGCCGTTGCGCGATGAAGAACTACCCGCGCGCATGCAGGCTTTCGACACCGTGTTATCGATGGGCGTACTGTATCACCGGCGCTCGCCGTTTGATCACCTGGAGCAACTCAGGCACTCTCTGCGCATCGGCGGTGAATTGGTACTCGAGACCCTGGTGATCGAGGGCGGCATGAATGAGGTGCTGGTACCGCGCGACCGGTATGCACAGATGCCCAATGTCTGGTTTATCCCGAGTTGCGATACCCTGGGCGCCTGGCTGGAGCGCGCCGGCTTCAGCGATGTAAATCTCGTCGACCTGTCCACCACCACCACCAGCGAGCAACGCGCGACCGACTGGATGCGGTTTCAGTCATTAGCGGATTACCTTGATCCGGACGATCCGACCCGCACCATCGAGGGTTACCCCGCGCCGCTGCGCGCAACTTTCGTCGCGACTAAAGCCGACGCTTAGCAGGCTGACCGGTCAACCGATCGGGCCCGACAAGCCCAAATCAGGCCTGTCCCAGCCGACTCGCCGCATCGACTTGGAGCGGGTTGCCAGCCCAAGAACACACACCGGATTGCACCAGCATGGTGCAGCGCACCAATAAGGCCCAATTGCTCACCAGCTTGGCGCCGCATCCGCCCGAATCGCCGTCATCAGGGATAACATATATTATCGACAATAAACCCCCATGCCACTGTTATCATTAACTATTTTTTCGAGCACAACACACCCGGACTAATTTACACCTACATAACGCAAGATTGGTGCGCTTTTTGCTACCTATTGTGCGTTCATTTGAAAACGAACCTAATTAATAACTCACTAGATTAAACACCCTATACTGGAGGGACTGGACATGAGTCGAAGCGAATCACGCTCACAAGCGGTTTTTGAAATCACCACTGGCGATCCAATGGCTGCCGCAAAGCCACTATCGCTTGAAGAAATCTGGGCGTCAGATGTCTTCACGCTGGTTAAAATGGAACAGGCTTTATCGAAAAGCTCGTTCAAGGCAATGAAGAAGACCATGGAAACCGGTTCTGCACTGGATGAGGCGGTTGCCGATGATGTTGCGGCCGCGATGAAAACCTGGGCAATGTCAAAAGGTGCCAACTACTTCGCTCACGTATTTTACCCGTTGACCGGCGCATCGGCTGAGAAGCACGACAGCTTTATTGTCACCGACTCCACCGGCAAGGCCGTCACAGAATTTAATGGCGCCCTGCTCACCAAGGGCGAGCCTGATGGCTCATCGTTCCCGAACGGCGGCATTCGCCAGACTAATGCGGCCCGTGGTTACACCTTCTGGGATCCAACCAGCCCGGCGTTTATCCTCAACACCCAGAATGGCGCGACCCTGGTTATTCCTTCTGTGTTCGTATCATGGACCGGTGAAGCGCTGGACAAGAAAGTCCCGCTTATGCGCTCCAACGCTGCGATGAATGAAGCCGGCACCAAAGTACTCAAACTGATGGGTGAAGCCGAAGTTGCACCGCTGAATTCAAGCTGTGGCGCAGAACAGGAATACTTCCTGGTTGACTCTACCTTCGCAAACCAGCGTCCCGACCTGCTCCTCGCCGGCCGCACGCTGTTTGGCGCGGCGCCTGCGAAAGGCCAGGAATTCGATGACCATTACTTCGGTGCCATTCCCGAGCGCGTCCAGGTCTACATGGAAGCCGTGGAAGAATCACTGTATCGCCTGGGCATCCCGGCAAAAACACGCCACAACGAAGTAGCGCCCGGCCAATTCGAGATCGCACCTTATTACGAAGCCGCCAACGTCGCCGCCGACCACCAGCAAATGCTGATGACAGTACTTAAAACCACGGCCAAAAAACACGGCTTCGTCTGCCTGTTACACGAAAAGCCTTTCGCCGGATTGAACGGCTCAGGCAAGCACGTTAACTGGTCCGTCGGTAATTCCACCCAGGGCAACCTGCTTGACCCCGGCGAAACGCCCCACGACAATCTTAACTTCCTGGTATTCTGTGGCGCGGTAATTCGTGGCGTTCACAAATATGGTCCCCTGCTGCGCGCGGTTATTGCGTCAGCTGGCAACGATCACCGCCTGGGAGCCAACGAAGCGCCTCCGGCAATCCTGTCCGTCTACCTGGGTAGAGAAATCGAAGCAATTTTCGAGCAGATCAAGTCGGGCTCTCTCGATGGTGTCGGTGAAGCCGGCATTATGGATCTTGGCCTTGCCCAGATCCTGCCATTCCTGAAAGACTCCGGTGACCGTAACCGCACCTCGCCGTTTGCCTTTACCGGCAACCGTTTCGAGTTCCGTGCCGTTGGCTCACAACAGTCTGTATCCGGTCCATTAATCGCCATGAACACCATGCTGGCAGATTCTTTAAACTGGATCGCCGACAAGCTTGAAGCCGAACTGGCGAATGGCGCCGACCAGACTGCAGCTGTAATCGCAGTGCTCAAGGAATTGATGATCGAGCATAGCAACGTCATATTTGGCGGTGACGGTTACTCCAGCGAATGGCACAAAATGGCTGTAGAAGAACGCGGCCTGAAAAACCTGCCAACGACTGCAGACGCCCTACCCTACTTTCAGGACGAGTCAATCAAGGCACTGTTCGAATCCACCGGTGTTCTGTCTCCGATAGAACTGGAAAGCCGCTACGAAGTTTATTCCGAGATCTACGTTTTATCGATCGCGGTAGAAGCCAACCTGGTTGTAGAGATGGCTAAAACCATTATCTACCCGGCCGCTGTCGGTTACCTGTCAGAACTTGCTTCCACCAATGCAAGCCTCACCGCCATGGGCATTGACCTGGATACGTCCACGGCCAAGACCATCGCTGCGGAAGCCAATGCGATGCTGGCTGCCACTAGCAAGCTGGAAATCGTTGCAGCGAAGGAAGACTTCGCGTCAACGAACGAGCACATGCAGTATTGCGCCACGGAAATCTGTAGCCTGATGGACGAAGTTCGCGTCCACGCGGATATCCTGGAAACAGAAGTTTCCGATGCAAAATGGCCGCTTCCGAAGTACCGGGAAATGCTGTTCATCAAGTAACCTGATACTGGTCCTCTCTGGGGGTAAGGCTGTGCACGGCATGGCCTTACCCTTTTTTATACCCTTTTTTTACCCCACTTGTTACCCCGGGCAGCGCTAATCGAATCACCCTTGCCCCGACATCTTGCCCCGACCTCCTGTGTCACCGGCACAGCACCTGCGTGAGACCGCAAAAAGTTACCCCTCGCTAATCCCGTTGCGTTAGAATTTAAGCAGTAGGGCCCCGGCCGCGGCTGATCGCCCATCCTGAAATCAACCCCTCAAGAGGTGTACCCATGACCGGATTCGTGGTGCTGCTAGTTATACTGGTTTGCTTGGCCTACCGCCGCGCTAACCTGCCGATCACCAGCGTTACTCTCCTGGCAACCAGCCTGCTGTTTATAGCCAGTGAGTTCGCCGGCCCCTTCTCCACCTTGCTGGCCTGCGCCTTGACCATCGGCACTGCGGCGCTCGCTTACCAACCGCTGCGGCGCACCTTTATCAGTGACCCCGCGCTGGGCTGGTTTCGCAAGGTACTACCCAGCCTGTCGCAGACCGAGAAGGAAGCGCTCGATGCCGGCACCGTCTGGTGGGATGCGGAACTGTTCTCCGGCGACCCGGATTGGCAACGCCTGCTCGCCACCCCGGCGCCGCAACTGAGCGACGCAGAGCAAGCCTTCCTGGATGGCCCGGTGGAAGAACTCTGCCATATGCTGGATGACTGGCAAATTCACCAGGACGGCGACCTGCCCGAGGAGGTCTGGGAGTTCCTGAAGGAGAATCGCTTCTTTAGCATGATTATCGCCAAGGAATACGGCGGCCTCGATTTCAGCCCCGTCGGCAATTCGGCGGTGGTTATGAAAATCTCCACCTGTAACCTCACCGCCGCCATCACCGTGATGGTGCCCAATTCGCTCGGGCCCGGTGAACTGCTATCCGAATTTGGTACGCAGCAACAACGTGACCATTACCTGCCCCGCCTGGCCAGGGGCGAAGACATTCCCTGCTTCGCGCTGACCTCCACAACCGCCGGCTCCGATGCCGCCGCAATGCCCGACAAAGGCATCGTCTGCAAGGGTCAATGGGAGGGCAAGGAAGTCCTCGGCCTGCGGGTCTCCTGGGACAAACGCTACATTACCCTGGCGCCGGTAGCCACGGTACTGGGCCTTGCGTTTCGCGCCTACGATCCCGACCAGTTACTGGGTGGGGAAAGGGACCTGGGGATTACCTGCGCACTAATTCCAACCTCAACCCCCGGGGTACAGACCGGCAATCGCCACCTGCCCATTGGCAGCGTATTTATGAACGGCCCGACGCGCGGCGAAGACGTGTTTATACCCTTCGATTACATCATTGGCGGCCAGCAACGCATCGGGGAAGGCTGGCGTATGTTGATGCACAGCCTCGCAGCAGGACGCGCTATTTCGTTACCGGCACAGGGCGCCGCCGGTGGTAAATTCGCGGCCAAAGTGAGCGGCGAGTACGCACGCATCCGCAAGCAATTCGGCATGCCCATCGCATACCTCGAAGGCATCGAGGAACCCCTGGCGAGAATCGCCGGTAACGCCTACCGGATGGATGCAGCCCGCTTGCTAACGCTATCGGCACTTGCCATCGGCGAAAAGCCCGGCGTCCTGTCGGCGATATTGAAACAGCAACTGACCGAAGGTAACCGGCAGTGCATCAACGATGCCATGGATATTCATGCCGGCAAGGGCGTGATCCAGGGCCCCAACAATTACCTGGGAGCGGTTTACCAGGCGATCCCCATTGCGATCACCGTGGAAGGCGCCAACATCCTCACCCGCAGCCTGATCATCTTTGGCCAGGGCGCGATTCGTAATCACCCCTACCTGCTTAAGGAAATGGCCGCGGCCGAGGCTCCGGAAACCGAGCAATCACAGAACGACTTCGATGAGGCCCTGTTCAGCCATGTCGGTTTCAGTCTCAGCAACTGTGCGCGTGCCTTTGTACTGGGACTCACCGGCGCCCGCTTGGTCAAATCACCGGTGAATGCCCGCACCTCCCATTATTACCGCCAATTAACCCGCCTCAGCGCGGCGTTTGCCTTTGTATCCGATATGGTTCTGCTGGCGTTAGGTGGCAGCTTCAAGTTCCGGGAGAAGATATCCGGACGGCTTGCTGACGTCCTCAGCCACCTCTACCTCGCGTCGGCGGTGCTGAAACGCTTTGAGGATACCGATCGACCCAAGGAAGACCATGCGCTGGTGCATTGGGCGATGCGCGACAGCCT
>CAXMOT010000062.1:0-7183 GCA_964195105.1 uncultured Gemmatimonadales bacterium
TCATCGTCGTAACCCCGACTGGCCACTTTCCGGAGGCCGCCAAAGAGGGTGTGAGCATGGGTTGTTCAGTATAGAGTTGCTCCGCCGAATATGCCGGGCTGGTGATGACCAGGGCAACGGTCAATAACAGGATTAATTTCCTCATGTGCTTCCTCGCGTGGTGTTAAATTCGACTGCCGGACAGTCTACCAAAGTAATTCCGGCGGCGTTTTATTTCCGCTTCTGTCTCTGCGTACAGCGCCTGCTGTGTAGTCCTTCCAGGCGTTTAATCATGGCGCTTGAAGCTGCGTGGATAAGCGCGACAATCGACCTAACTGGATATGACAGGACATCTTTGAATGCGATCGTTACCAAAAAATTCATACTTCTCTCCTGGTTTTGTTTAAAAAAGGGCCAACGTGAGTCAGCCCAAATCCCAGGGGAGAGGAATTAGAGCACTATGTTTCCATGTGCAGAGGCGACACGCATTCTCGTATGCCATTCCAGAAGGCCTTATGGGCATGATGGACGGTTAATTGCCTCAATTAGGGTAACTTTTAGCTTGCATTATTTGTATGATAATTAGTATTATTAGTATGATAATGCGTGAGAGAAATTAAGCAAGGAGAATTATATGCAAGTACTCGTTACGGGTGGTATGGGCTACATTGGCAGCCATACCTGTTTGGCGTTGTTGGAAGCCGGTATTACGCCCGTTATTTATGATAATTTGTCTAATGCCAGCATCAAGGTGCTCGACCAGCTCGAGCAAATTTGCGGGCAACGCATTGAATTCATTGAGGCCGATATCCGGAATATCGAGACCTTTACGGCGGCGTTGAAGAGCACTGGCGCCGAGGCGGTATTTCATTTTGCCGCACTAAAGGCGGTCGGGGAGTCTACCGAGCAGCCCCTCAGGTATTACCAGAATAATGTTGCCGCGACCTTTTCGATGCTCGAGGCGATGACCGAGGTCGGCGTTAAGCGCATCGTGTTCAGTTCCTCGGCCACCGTTTATGGTGATCCACAGTACCTGCCGATCGACGAGAAACACCCGATATCATCGACGAACCCTTATGGTTGGTCCAAGGTCATGGTTGAGCAGGCGCTCAAGGACCTGTGTTTTGCCGACTCCGAGTGGTTGGGTATTTCATTGCGCTATTTTAATCCGGTGGGGGCGCATCCCAGCGGCCTGCTCGGTGAAAGCCCCCGGGGCATTCCGAATAATTTGATGCCCTTTATAGCGCAGACGGCGGTGGGAAAACGCGAGTTTGTCAGTATTTTTGGCAATGACTATCCCACCGAAGATGGCACCGGGGTGCGGGACTATATCCACATTATGGACTTGGCCGAGGGGCATGTGGCAGCATTCCTGGCGCGTCGCGATGCCCACGGATTTTTACCCTATAACCTGGGTACTGGCCAGGGTTACTCGGTGTTGCAGTTAATCGAGGCCTTTTCCAAATCCTCCGGTGTCGATGTGCCCTATAAATTTGTAGACCGGCGCCAGGGCGATATCGCGAGCAACTATGCGGATGCCTCGCTCGCGGCGAAAGAACTGGGCTGGCATGCCAAGCTCGGTATTGAAGCAATGACCGACGATACATGGCGCTGGCAAACAAAATATCCCAATGGCCTGGAAGACGATAATGAATAATTTTGAGTTTACCCACCGCCGCCAGAATCCGCTTACCGGAGACTGGGTGCTGGTATCACCACATCGTAACCTGCGTCCCTGGCTGGGGGCGACGGAACCCGAGGCGGCCAGCACCTTGCCGGCCTATGATGAGAGCTGTCCCTTGTGCCCGGGTAACGAGCGCGCCAATGACACCAGGAATGACGTCTACGAGGACACCTTCGTGTTCGTCAATGATTTTGGCGCACTGGTCCGCGAGCAGAGCGTGACGGTTGACTTGGCGCAGTTGGATAGTCCGGTGATCCAGGCCGAAGCGGCGCTGGGCGAATGCCGGGTCATCTGTTTTTCCCCGGAGCATAACAAGACCCTGCCCGAGCTGACGGATCACGAATTGCAGCAGGTAATCCGCACCTGGCAGGCAAACTATACCGAGTTGTCTAAACAGTACGCGTGTGTGCACATTTTCGAAAACAAGGGTGCCGTTATGGGCTGCTCACAGCCCCATCCCCATGGCCAGATTTGGGCCCATGACCATTTGTCCACCGAGATAGAGGTGGAGAACCGCTTGCAGGGTGAATACACCGCGCAGCACGGTGGATGCATGCTGGGGGATTATGTTGATTACGAAATCGCCGAGCAGGAACGTATTGTAGTTGAGAATGAGCACTGGCTGGTGGTCGTGCCGTTCTGGGCGGCGTGGCCTTTCGAGACGCTGCTGTTGGCCAAGGATGATGTGCGGCATTTTGGCCAGCTCGATGCGGCACAGATCAGTTCCCTCGCCGATGCGCTCAAGCAGTTAACCATTCGTTACGACAATATATTCAAATGCAGTTTTCCCTATTCCATGGGCTGGCACAATGCCCCGGCGAACCTGGAAGACGATAGCCATTGGCGGTTGCATGCACATTTCTATCCGCCGTTATTGCGCTCCGCTACGGTTAAGAAGCACATGGTCGGGTATGAAATGCTGGCAGAGAGCCAGCGGGACCTGACTGCGGAGAAGGCAGCAACTGTAATGCGCTCGGTGAGTGAGACCCACTATAAACTGGAACAGTAGATGAATAGCCAATCACTAGAACAAGATTTTCGCGAACTTTTTCAGCAGCCCGCAGATGCTATGGCGGCGGCGCCGGGCCGCGTCAACCTGATCGGGGAGTTTACCGATTACAATGACGGCTATGTGCTGCCGTGCTCGCTGGAATTTCGTACCTGTGTCATGTATCGCAAGCGCGACGACAGTAAGGTCGTGGTGCGATCCCTGAATTATCCGGGCGAAATCGATACCTTTGACCTGGATGCCGCGATCGTCCAGGGCGATTCTCAATGGGGCAATTACATCCGGGCAGTGGCATTCGCGCTAGTGCGAAGGGGCCATAGGCTCGCTGGTGCCGACATGTTGATTACCAGTGACGTGCCGCAGGGCAGCGGGTTGTCTTCGTCGGCAGCGTTGGAAGTGGCGGTCGGCGGTGCATTTTGTGACTTATCGGGTCTTGATTTGACGCCGGAGCAGATCGCGCTGGTGGGCCAGGAAGCCGAGAATGATTTCATGAAATGCCAGTGCGGCATTATGGACCAACTGATTTCCGCGAAGGGCCAAAAAGGCAATGCGCTGCTGATCGATTGCCAGAACCTGGCCACTGAACCGGTATCGATTCCGGATGATCTGGTGATCGTTATCATCAATTCCAACTACCCGAGAAAGCTGGTCGACAGCGAATACAACCAGCGCCGCACCGATTGCGAACAGGCGGCCCTGAAGCTGGGAGTTGCATCGTTACGCGAAGCAACCATGGAACAGCTCGAGCAGGCCAAGCCGAGCCTGGCCGAAAATGAATACAAACGCGCCCATCACGTTATCAGCGAGAACAGTCGCGTGCTCGCCGCACGGGATGCATTGCAGCACAATGATATGGATTCGCTGCGCCAATTGATGAGCGAGTCCCATCGTTCGCTGCACGAGGACTTCGAGGTCACGGTGCCGGCCACCGATGGCCTGGTACAGATTTGCCAGGCGGCGGTCGGTGAGCGCGGCGCAGTACGCATGACCGGCGGCGGCTTTGGTGGCGCCATTGTGTGCCTGTGTCGTGAGGATGATGTCGAGGCCATTAAAGCCGCGGTCGAGGAGCACTACTATCCGCGCTACAACCTGAAAGCCTCCATCTACGTGTGTCACGCAGGCGGCGGCCTTGAAGTGCGCGCGGTGTAATCACCGCGCTACTAAGCCGGTGTTGTTGGCCAGGGCTTATCCATAGACGATTAATACGGCGTTTTTCAAAAATAATTCAGCAGGATACAGATCATGACCCTTGGCGTTTGTTATTACCCCGAACACTGGCCGCAGAACATGTGGGCCGATGACGCAGCGCAGATGAAAGCGCTGGGACTGGAGTATGTGCGGATCGGCGAATTCGCCTGGTCCCGACTGGAACCGTCTCCAGGGCAGTACCAGTTTGAGTGGCTGGATGAAGCCATCGCGACCCTCGGTGACGCGGGTTTGAAGGTCATCATGTGCACCCCGACCGCGACCCCACCCAAATGGTTGATCGATCAATACCCGGAAGTACTGCCGGTTGATCCGGACACCGGACGCGTCCGCGGGTTTGGCTCGCGCCGGCATTACGATTTTTCCAGTGAAAGCTATCTGCGCGAAGCGCTGCGAATTAGCCGCGTTGTGGCAGAGCGCTATGGTGCCCACGATGCGGTGGTGGGCTGGCAGACCGACAACGAACTGTGTTGCCACGATACCACCCTGAGTGGCTCGGCCACCGCCTTGGCCGGATTCCGGCAATGGTGTCAGCGCCGTTACGGTGATATCGATACCCTGAATACCCAGTGGGGCAATGTGTTCTGGTCGATGGAATACCGCAATTTTGACGAGATCGAACTGCCGATCGGCGCGGTCACCGAGACCAGCCCCGCACATCGCCTGGCATATCGGCGCTTTTCGTCGGAGCAGGTGTTGCGGTTTCACGATCAGCAGGTCGAGCTCATTCGCGAGTGTGCGCCGGGACGGTGGGTTACCCATAACTTCATTCCCATGAAGGACACCAATATCGATTGTTATGCGCTGGCGGCGCCGCTGGATTTTGTCAGCTATGATAATTATCCGCTGGGCAGGACAGATTTTTTGTATGCGAATTCTCCACCCGAGGTGGTACGCCCCCATATGCGCACCGGCCACCCGGACTATTCCAGCTATTACCATGACCAGTGCCGTGGCTTGAATGCCGGTGCATTCTGGGTCATGGAACAGCAGCCCGGGCCGGTGAACTGGGCGCCCCACAATCCGCGCCCGGCGCCGGGAATGATTCGGCTATGGACGCTGGAGGCGTTTGCCCACGGCGCGGCCTGTGTGAGTTATTTTCGCTGGCGCCAGGCGCACTTTGCTCAGGAGCAGATGCATGCCGGCCTGCTCCGCCCCGACAACTCCAAAACCGAGGCGTGGCATGCGGCCAGCCAGGTGCTCGATGAAATTAATGCGTTGGGGCTGGATTCCGAGCCGCAGCCCAAGGCCTCGGTTGCGATAATAACCACAGTCGAAGCCCAGTGGATCAGCGAGATTGAGCTGCAGGGGGCCGGGTATGATTTTAACAAGATCCAGCTGGATTATTATTCGGCGCTGCGTCAGATCGGCGTGGATGTGGATTTCATTTCTGTCGACGCCGACTTTTCATCCTACTCGATTATCGTCGCGCCTTGTTTGCCCATCGTGGATGAAGCCTTTGTCGAGAAGTGCAGAGCCAGCAACGCGATCTGTGTATTCGGTCCGCGCAGCGGCGCCAAGACGCCTGAATTTGGCTATCCACTTAACTTGCCGCCGGGGCCGTTGCAACGGCTTATCCCGCTGCGCGTGTTGTCGGTGGAAACACTCCGTCCGGATTGTGCGGAACCCCTGGAGTGGAATGGTCGGGAGTACGAAAGTACCAGTTGGTGCGAGGAAATCGACGCGCCGGATGCCCAGGTGCTGGCCCGCTATGCCGATGGCAGTCCCGCGGTGGTGCGTTACGAGCAGGCGATCTACCTTGCGACCCTCACCAATATCGAGTTCCTCAAGGATTTCTTTAACAGCCTGTGTGAGGCTGCGGACATCGAAACGCTGGCACTGCCACAGGACGTTCGCGTGTGTCGCCGCGGTAACCTGATGTTCGCCTTTAATTACTCTGCAGACCCACAGGTGCTGCCGGTGCCAGACGGTACACACTTTGAGCTGGGGCAGCAGACTCTGGCGCCACGCGACGTGGCCGCCTGGCGCGTCGGCTAGGAGCCTGTCCGAGAATAGACTGATCTACTGCGGCAACCTCATTTTGGCCCTTTTTCCCGCTTATTTTCGGCAAATAGAATGACTATTCTTCTCAAATAACCAAAAAAATAGCTCAAAATGATGCTCCCTCGCTACGATCGCTATCCTCGGACAGGCTCCTAGGCGACTGTGGCGCGCAGGTTATTGGATCAGCTGCGTGCCCGCCCATTTCATTAATTGCTGCAGATAACCAAAAGTTAGCCAACTTTAACGAAAGTTGGCGTATTTTAGCGCAGGTGCTGCTTTAGTACTCTTGCACCTCGCTAGGCGTTAACGTCGATTACCACGCGACCCCGTATGGTGCCGGCAATGATTTGCCCGGCCAGTTCCGGTACTTTACTCATGGGTTCAACCTGGTAGATCGTTGCCAGTTGCTGTGTGTCGATTAAATCGGCTAATGCATCCCACGCCCGTTGGCGACGCTCGACTGAGGCCATCACGGAATCGATGCCACGCAGGGTGACTCCGCGCAGGATGAAGGGCGCGACACTGGTGGACAGACCCCTGCCGCCGGCCAGTCCACACGCTGCGACAATGCCTTCGTATTTGGTTTGCGCCAGTGCGGTGGCCAGTACCTTGTCGCCTACGGTATCGACAACCGCTGCCCAGAGTTCCTGTTCCATCGGTTTGCTGTCGCGGGCCAGTTCCGATCGGCCAATGACGTCGGTAGCGCCTAGCGAGCGTAAAAAATCACCGGTCTCTTCCACCCGGCCGGTAGAGGCGGTGACCTGGTAGCCAAGTTTGGCAAGCAGGGAGATCGCGACAGACCCGACGCCACCGGCAGCACCCGTTACTAACACCGGGCCATCCTCCGGTTTCACGCCATGATCCTGGATAGCCATGATGCAGAGCATTGAGGTATAGCCTGCCGTGCCGATTGCCATGGCTTGTTCAGCGCTGAAGGCATCCGGAATCCGCACCAGCCATTCGGGTTTCAGGCGTTGCTTTTGCGAATAGCCGCCATCGTATTTTTCAGACAGGCGAAAGCCGTTAACCAATACCCGATCGCCCGGTTTGAACTTGCTGTCGCGGGATTCAACGACGCTTCCCGCGAGGTCGATTCCGCAGATAAGCGGCAGGCTGCGACAAATCCCGCTCTTGCCGGAAACGGCTAATCCATCCTTGTAATTGAGGGTGGAGTAGGCCACATCAACTAATACGTCTTCATCGGGTAAATCGTTGAGGGTGATCTGCTTCAGGCTTGCCTTGCTGTGTCCGTCTACGTCTTCGGCCACGATGGCATTAAAAGTTTCGCTCATATTAAGGTT
>CAXMOT010000063.1:0-13205 GCA_964195105.1 uncultured Gemmatimonadales bacterium
GGTGGTGGCAAACACTATCCAGATAAGGATGACAGAAAGTATTGCAAACAGGGCCATGGTCAAGCGAAAACCGAGGACTTCGTCGCCGCCCCCGAGAAATTTTGTGAGTGGTGTTGCGAAAGCTGCAACCAGCAGCCCACCAAGTGCCGCGCAGATAAAGCGATAGGTTGTCGCTTTGGTACGCTCTTCGGCAACCGGCGAAATCACCGCCAGCAGGGCCGAATAAGGTACATTAATGGCCGTAAAGGCCAGCATCACAGAGATATAGGTTACATAGGCGTATATCAGTTTTCCGGTGTCTGACAGTTCCGGGCCGAAAAATATCGCGAACCCAAATAACCCATAGGGGATCGCCGCCCACAGCAAATAAGGCCGGTATTTTCCCCAGCGAGAATCTGTGCGATCCGCGATTAAGCCCATACCCGGGTCGCTGACGGCGTCGACGATTTTGGATACCAGGAGCATCGTGGCCACCGCCGCAGGAGCAAGGCCGTAGACGTCCGTAAAGTAGTACAGCAAATACAGGCCAAAGAAACCCAGGTAAAAGTTGGAGGCCATGTCGCCAAGCCCATAACCGAGCTTTTCCTTAAACGACAGAGGTTCAGTATCAGAAATTTCGCTCATGTGAACTCCTTAATTATTGTTTTCAGTGGATACCAAAAGTACTCTGACAAACCGGATCCATAGCACGTATCAGCACCTGCTGAACTGCGCGCGGCATGCACTGTCGTGGTTGCGCGGCAGCAGTAAAAAACAATCGATTCAATCGAACCTTGATTCCGCATATGACCGCTCGAATTTTAGATAAAATATTGATATTTATAGTTTAAATATCCCAAACACCCTTTAGGTAAAGTAATGTCCGCTACAGGGTTTTTCAGAACATTTCAGCGCCCCGTGTAGCGCCCTCGCAAGCGGTCGGAACGTTCCACTTTAATAGCTCTCCATTTGCAGATCTAACTCTGCTTGAGCCAGAGAAATTGATACGGATCCAGTAAATATTTACCTGTGACAGCAACCACCGGTTTATCCTCGTAGACATCATAAACATGGTGACCGAGCCCCGCATGCGTAAGTACATCCTGTGGCAAATATTGAGTTTCCCCGGTTAAATTTACGATCACCAGGGTGGTGTGCCAACCGGACTGCCGCCGAAAGCTGAAGACGCCAGGATTATCGTTTTCTACCAATTGGTAATCGTTCGCATTATGGAATTCCGGCAGGGTTTTTCTCAGCGCGATCAATTTCTTGATGCCGTCGAATACCCGTTGCTCGATGCTGCCCTGTTCTTTACGTTTGGCAACCTTTTGCCAATCAATCAGCGGGCGGTTGAGCCAGCGATTGTCATCGCTTTTGGAGTCATCTTCCAGGTAGGAGTAATCATTGAGGCAGGCAATTTCATCGCCATAATAGACCAGCGGTATGCCACCAAAAGACATGATTACGCTGTACATCAACAGGATCTTCCTGATGCTGGCATCAATCCCAACCTGGTCATTCTCTGCGATCGCGTGTTCCAGGCCCAGCAACGACGCAGTAGACCCGGTTATGCGGGCATCCTTCGTTTTCGGGTTGTACATAAAACGCTGGCCTTTGCTGTTGCTGCCAGGGTATTCGCCCACATAATAGGAAATGATGAACTGGCGGTGATCGAAGGGATTGAATCCCGCATGCAGGATATCGTCATCGGCGTATCCCAGACCAATATCATCATGACATCGAATATAATTAATCCAGGTTGTTCCCTCAGGGATACGTGGGATATTCTTCAACCCCTGCTCGAGAATCAGTTTGTTTTGGGTGGCCATGGTATCCCACAGATAAACCATCAACGATGCGTTGTAGGCGATCTCGCATTCCTCGGCGACACCGCCACCCAGGTATTTAACAATTTCTTTGGGCTGGACAATGGCCTCGGCTTTGAATACCACGCC
The DNA here is from genome assembly GCA_964195105.1 of uncultured Gemmatimonadales bacterium. Lineage (GTDB taxonomy): Bacteria > Pseudomonadota > Gammaproteobacteria > Pseudomonadales > IMCC2047 > CAMYKE01. The sequence goes on from CAXMOT010000063.1 coordinate 1,935, forward strand.
AGGCGCGGTGATGTGGGCGCAGACCTTGAATAACTGCAGCAGCAGGTGCGCCTCCTCCAGGTTCAGGCTTTGCGTGCCGAGGCGCTTCCACATAAAAGCCACCGCATCGAGGCGCAGGATATCGACGCCCTGGTTTGCCAGGTTCAGGAGGATTTTAACCATCTCGGTAAACACCACCGGGTTGGTATAGTTCAGGTCCCATTGATAGTTATTAAAAGCGGTAAACACCCATTTATCGAGCGCCTCAACATAGGTAAAATTGCCAGGGGCGGTATCCGGAAAGGTTTCCAGCAGCGTTTGCTCGTATAGATCAGGGATACGGCGGTCGTCGAAAAAATAATACATGTCCTGGCTAGCTACGTCGCCCTGCAATGCCTTTTGCGCCCATTCGTGCTCGTCGGAGGTATGGTTAAGAACAAGATCCAGTTCCAGCAACATACCTTTGGCGCGGAAGGTCCGGGCGATATTTCGAATGTCCTCCATGGTGCCAAAGCGTTCCTCGACGGTGCGGTAGTCGCTAACCGCATAACCACCGTCGTTGGCCTCTTTAGGCATTTTAAGCAGCGGCATCAGGTGTACATAGTTGACACCCAGTTCTTCCAGGTAATCGATCCTGTCTCCAAATCCCTTCAGGTCATCGCTGAAGCGATCAACGTAGAGCATAGTAGCAACCCAGTTGGGACTCATGTACCAGCCCTGCTCACGCTCCCGATCCAAATCACGCAAGTCATCGGGCCGGGCGAGGTACATTTCGGCAAGTGCACTGATCAATTCAAGCAACCGTGCTTCCAGGTCTTTCCGTTCACCATAAATGCGCCGGTAGAGCGTCATCAAGTCATTAAATTTCGCACCCAGCCGCACCAGGAAAAGCGACAGGTCCTGGCCGGGATAGCTGCCAGTGAGTTCCTCTGCAACCTTACAAAGCAGCTTTGAATTTAAAGACGACATTTCACGTTACCCCTTGAATTGAAAAACTGGTCCGCATCCAAGGCGATACAGCACTGCTGGATTAACAACGGGAATGGCTCATTATACTTATTTTGCAATCGTTTGCAATTTTTTGCAAACGATTGCGTAAATGCGGCTGATCTGCGCCGCAAAGGGATTGTAAAATATAATGGAATGCCCGGTGGGCTGATTGATTGCTTACCACGCCCCACTGGAGCGGCGCACGATTAACTCGGTATTGAGCACTGTATCGCCCACCTTATCGCCGTTAATCTGTGCCATTAATTTTTGCACAATAATCCGGCCGCCCTGGCTGATGTTCTGGCGCACTGTCGTGAGCGAAGGACTGCTGTAAGACGCCAGCACGATGTCATCATACCCGACGACCGCGACGTCATCCGGTACGCGCACCCCACTCTCGTTGAGCGCGCCCATGGCGCTGATAGCAATCAGGTCACTACAACAGACCGCGCCATCGAAATTCATTTGTTGTTGCAGCAGGTCGTCTATCGCTTCCCTGGCACGGTCCATCCCGAACGGAACGTGGACTTGCAAGCCCTTGTCGAATTTGATCTTCTTTTCCTTTAACGCCTTCTGGTACCCCTTGAAGCGTTCATTGGACTCGGGCAGCTCAATGTCTCCCAAAAACGCGACGCGTTTACGCCCCAGATTTAACAAATGCTTGGTCGCCAGGTAGCCGCCCAACTGGTTGTCGGCGCCGACCGTACAGTATTTCTTGTCGGGCAACTGGGCGCCCCAGACGACCATGGGTTTGTCATGTACTGAGAGCTCATTAAGCTTGTCATGCTGCAGCCCCTGCCCGATAAAGATCATGCCATCACATTGCCTGAACGCGCGGCTATGAAAAATATCCAGCACATTTTGGGTGGGCTCGTGGGCGAGCAATAAATCATACTCCTGGCTGGATAGCGCATCGGCAATCGCACCCAGCATTTCCATATAAAACAGGTCGGAAATATGCTGGTCTGATTTGACATCCAGCATCATCACGACCGATATCACATGGGTTTTCTGTAAGCGAAAGTTTCTCGCCTTTTCGTTGATCTGGTAATGATGCTTCTCGGCCAGCTCACGGATGCGGGCGCGGGTCTTTTCGTTAATCAGCGTGCTGCCAGCGAGGGCGCGCGACACCGTGGACACCGAAACGCCGGCCAACTTCGCCAGTTCATCCATCTTTGTCAAGCGCCCGTTATTCTTTGCCATGCTTAAAACTCTCAATATGTGATGAAGTACTCTAACCAGCATAGAAAGTTTTGCAATGGATTGCAAAGATTCTACTGACGAACGGGGATATGTGCCGAGCTACAACTCGTATTTGCGCAGATAGGCGCGCATCTGGTGATAACTAAGCCCGAGGTAACGCGCCGCCTGGGCCTGGTTAAAGCGCGCCAGTTCCAGCGCTGATTTGATGACCTCGATTTCACGCTCACGCATCAGCTCTTTCAAGTCCACCGGAAACTGCAATCCGTGACTCGGCCGGGCAACCTCTGCGCTCGACTCTGGCTCCGAACTCGCCACGCTGCGCCCCTTTGCCCTGGCGGGTTCAGGACGATACGGAGAATCGAACGGATCCAGGTAGATAGTATTGACCGGGCGCTCCCAGTCAATGTGACGATACAGGCTGCGTTCCACCGCATTTTTTAACTCGCGGATATTACCGGGCCAGTCATAGCCGGCCAGGGTTTCGAGCGCGGCCTCGCCAAAACCGGGGAACATGGGCTTGCCCAGCTCCCGGGTCATGTTGTTGGCGAAGTGCGCCGCGAGTATCGGTATATCATCTTCACGATGACGCAGCGGCGGTAGGGTAATTATGTCGAAGGCCAGCCGATCGAGGAGGTCGAGACGGAACTTGCCCTGTTCGGCCAGGCTGGGGAGATCCACGTTGGTGGCCGCTATAATGCGGACGTCCGCGTTCAGGGTGTCCTGGCCACCAAGCCGCTCGTATTCACCGTATTCGATAACACGTAATAGCTGCTCCTGTACCCGCTGACTGGTAGTCGCCAGCTCATCGAGAAACAGGCTGCCGCCGTTGGCCCGTTCAAATCGCCCGCTGCGGCGCCGGGCCGCCCCCGTAAAGGCGCCAGCCTCGTGGCCGAACAACTCGGACTCCTGCAGGGATTCACTGATCGCCGCGCAGTTCAGTTGCACAAACACGCGCTCCCAGCGTGACGATAGATAATGAATGCGCGCGGCGATGAGTTCCTTACCGGTACCACGCTCTCCCACGATGAGCACAGGCTTATCCAGCGGCGCGATTCGCGACACCTGATCCAGCGCTAGGCTGAAACTAAGCGATTCACCGACTAATTGCTGCGCACTTGCTGGATTGTAGTTCGTCATATTGACTATATATTAGCGTAATTAGCCTTTATTTAGCAAATATAACCATACCCAAACAACCCGATGATTACTCTGATCTCAGCTATTTTTAAAAAATTTCAATCAACAAGTTGCACCGTAAATACAAAACCCTCGTCATTCCTGTGCAGGCAGGAGGTTAGTTAAATCAACCGGTTACTGGATCCCCGCCTGCGCGGGGATGACGAAAATAGAGCCGGCGGACGGGCCGCAGCCACTCTTCAATTACCCGGACAATTAAAAACTGGCACGGTTTCTGCTCTATTGATAGGGAATCAACACAAAAGACCTGCGGCTTAACCGCCGCCAAACCAAACAAGCAAAGGTGAACAGAATGGGCATTTTTTCACGCGTTTCAGACATCGTTAACTCCAATATCAACGTGCTGCTGGACAAGGCAGAAGACCCCGAGAAGATGGTGCGTTTGATGATTATGGAGATGGAAGAAACCCTCGTCGAGGTGCGAACCACATCGGCACGACTGATTGCAGACAAGAAGACTCTGCTGCGCAAGGGCGACCAACTTGCGGAAGTGGCCGGAGAATGGAGCCGCAAAGCAGAACTGGCGATCCAGAAGGGTCGCGAAGACCTGGCCCGTGCCGCGCTGCTCGAGAAGCAACGTGTCAAAGAGGAAGTCGAGGGCATCGCCGCGGAAGTAGAAGAGTATGACATCAGCCTTACCAAGCTGAACGAGGACCTGGCGCAGTTACAGGCCAAGCTGGCCGATGCCAAAGCGCGCCAAAAATCACTGATCATGCGCAGCAAGGCCGGGCGATCACAGCTGGACATGCGCCGCCACCTGCACAAGGACGCCATCGAAGACGCACTGGGAAAGTTTGAAAACTACGAACGCAAGCTCGATGAACTCGAGGGCCAGGTGGAAGCGTTTGACCTGGGTCAACAAGAACTTGCAGACGAGATATCCGGACTGGAAAACGATGATAAGATAGATGCGGAACTGGCAGCCATGAAGGCGCGCATGCATAAAGACAGCGCGCCGGAAGCCTAGCTAACAGCCGATCCGTCGCTATCATCGGGTCAGCACCATCATCGAACTTAAAGGAAACCCAACGCAATGAGCGGTCTAGTTTTCACCATTATTTTTGTACCTCTTGTCGTGTTCCTGGTCATCGTCATGCCGACCTGGCTGGTGCTCCACTATCGGGACAAGCAGCGCCAGAGCCGCGAGCTGTCAGTGGACGAATGGCATGAGATAGAGCAAACCCTGGAACGCGCGGGAAAACTTGAGGAGCGTATCGCAACGCTCGAATTGATACTGGATGCCGAACACAAAGGCTGGAGAAACCAACAATGAATTATCGCAAAAGATCAAGACACCATCGTTTTGGCTGCTCATCGCGCCGATCACGGTCAGTGAGCATCAGCGACCATCAACTTTATCGCGACAAAAAGCGCGGCAAGATCGGTGGCGTTTGCGCGGGGCTGGCAGCATATTTTGGAATGCAAATCTGGCTTGTACGTATCCTCGCGATAACGGCGCTACTGTTTATCCCCCAGATTGTATTTTTTGCCTACCTGATCGCAGTATTCCTGGTGCCGACCAAGGCACAACTCAAACGCTCAAGGGACGAAGTGCTGGATGACGATGTAGAAACGGAGCGCGTCAAGCAGGCCCGTTTTGACAAAGAACTCAATGCCGAGGAAATGTCGCTTAACACCAAGCGCCGCACGGTACGGCAATTCAGGGATCGGTTCAGCAAGCTCGACAAGCGCATGCAGAACCTGGAATCCTACATCACCTCATCGCAGTTTGAGCTCAATAAAGAGTTCGGGAAGATCTAGGGTAAAAGGGACGGCAGCAGGGGTCGGATCCATTTTTTGCTGTACAAAAATGGCTCTGACCCCTTTTAAGACCCAGTTTTTTATTCAGTTAATCACTCCGTAGCTTTCTGGATCCCCGCCTTCGCGAGGATGACGAATAAATAAAAATGGATCCCCGCCTTCGCGAGGATGACGAGCTGAATAAAAATGGCTCTGACCCCGGCGTTACCTTCGCGAGGATGACGAGCTGCCGCCGTTATGACACGACAATGAGCCTGGCCTCCAACGCTGCCAGCTGAAAAGTTAGCGACTCATTGGCGAAGGCGACAGTTTCAGCGATGGGTCCCTCGAGGTTACTCCACAATGCCTCGGCTTCTCCAGGCAGACCAGGTAACTCGAGCGTCTCTTCAATTGCGGACCGGCCAAAATTCAAGGCGGTGACTTGCCAGCTCTGGCTTTTACCTTCCTGACGGGGAAGCTTGTTTACCAACACCACCACCCCCGGGTTGGAAACTACAGGAACCGCAACCAGCTCACTTTGCGCGATGCCATGCGAATCGCGCAGGGCGAACATGGCTTTCAATCGGGAAGCAAAGGAATCCGGATCCTGGAGCTGGTCCGGCAAACTGCCATACAACGATCGCGCCTTGGGAAGCCCCCGGATGGAGCGCTCCTCGTCTGGCGCGGCGCCCAGCAGGTCATATCCGCCGCGATTAATCCAGCGAGCATCATTATCGGCCGCGAGCTCTGCAACCGACTCCATTGGAATGGGCAAGGCGCCCACCAGGTCCCATCCCGAAAGCACGAACACGCCCGGCTGCAGCGCATTATAGGCTGCGGCCAACAAATGGATCTGCTTGATTTGTTCAATCTGCTCAGGAGTGATTTCAGCGAGATCATTGATCTCCAGGCTGGCAGCGATCAAACCGGCCATCGTGGAGCAGATCCCCGGACTCATCGCAAAAGCCTGGTTATAGGGCGCTTTATCGCCCGTTGTTTGCCCAATCACGGCCTGGTGAATTTTCTCAAACAACCGCTCTCCCCGCTCCTGCGTCCCTTCGTATTCAAACACCTGATCGCCATGGACGCTCAAGTGGGTCGTTTCCAGCATCAACTCATCATGATTTTGCAATCCGTGCACCATCCGTATGGGCTGGATGCCGTATTCCAGCATTTGCCGCAACATCAACCGTAGCGGACCGCCATCAGCCGTGACCAGCGCATACAGGTATCCGGGACGGGTAGTGAAGTCGTAGTTGAATTCCGGCCCGGACGATAAGGACGCCTTAACGTTATCCAAATCTATGTTGAGCTCCTGGAAGCTGAACCCGCCAAATTTACGGATCATCATGCCTAACAGGTCGGTCACCTGGGTCGACAAGGGGTGACCAGCCAACCAGCCTTTTTCCGGTTCAGGGCGCGGCTCAACCCCCAAAAACATGGTGGCATCCAGGCGCAGTCCGCGGGTGCCCAAAACTTTCAGCGAATGCAACAGGTCGGCGGTCAACAAGCGCTGCGCGCCAAAACTCGGATCCGACCAGTTGAGCGACGGTTGCCCCTGCTTAAAGACATGCAGGTAGGCCCAGCGACGCTCCTGGCCATCTATTCCGTGCACTTTATCTGTAACGCTCCAACTGCTCTCCTTGATTCCGGGGCGGGCAAACACTTCAACATCGAGCGGACCAATCAGGTCATAACCCAGCTGCCTGAGCGTTATCGCCATATCCTGGGAAAGGTTTACACTATCCTCTCCGGCAGGCACCGCGGGCAGAACGGACCAGTCTTTCGGGTCAATTTCGATCATAGTGTAAAGACCCGGAAATCCCGGAACACCCTGTTCAGCGAGACGAAAATCCGGGCCTTTGCCGGTATGACCGGGTACCAGGTCGCCGATAATGGTAATGCCGTTGCGCCGCGCAGTATCTACCAGCTCTTGATACAGGATCTGGTCACCATAATTGGGATCCACCACTAGCTCGATGCGGTCGAAATTGCCGTCAATACTTGGTCCGTATTCAGTTCCAGTAATACTGCCCGACCGCTTCATCGGTCCGGTGTGAATGGCTTCGACGCCGATTTCAGAGAGTGCCTGGTGAAGTTGTTCATTACCCATAACTTCCAGCACCTGTGCGCCACGGGGCCCCATCAGTGATTCAGGATACGCGGCAAGCCAGACGGAACTCAGGTTAAGGGCATCTTCCGGCCGTGATAACCCATAGGCATGATGCCATTGGCTGGACTGCCCGGCAAAAGACCTGACCAGGGTGTCGTAGCGCAACAGCATGGAATGATCTTTTAGCCATTCTATCGAGGTTGATGCCTGCCGCTCAGCGCCGGTATTGGGCAGAGCGTCGGGAGAGTTGGTGTGTTCTGTTTTCATTCGGGATATGCTCTCTTGGGAAGGTCGAGCATTATCGTGGCTGAACAGCTTCGATAAGGCGCGATAAATTGAATTTAAAATCGTCACTAGGGAAGCTCTGATTAACTGAATATATGAGCGTCATTGCGAGCCTTGGCGAAGCAATTTACCATTGAATCAGTAGGTTAGAGATTGCCGCGTCGCTGCGCTCCTCGCAATGACAAATTAATCAGAGGCTCCCTGGTATCCGCCCCGGTGTAGTGCCACTACCGGACATGCCCGGGAAGTGCCAACCTATTGCGCGCCGACCTCATCCATTAGTCTTAACAGCACGCCATTGGTCCAGCCAAACCCGTCCTGCACGTCATATTCCCCACCGCCGGCAAGCACGCCGGCATGTTCCACATTGTATTTTTCCATCAGCACACCGGAGCTCTCGTAATCTTGCAGGTTAGTCTTTATCCAGCGTCGCGCGCCCTCCTCTGCTTGCTCACGATATCCATAGTTGCACAGCCCCTGGTAAACGATCCAGTGCAGGGGTGCCCAACCGTTGGGTGAATCCCACTGTTGGCCGGTGCGGTTAAGCGTCGTCACCCAGCCCCCGGGCTTCAGGAAAGAGGAATCAATTTTGTCAGCAACTTGCTCGGCCTGTTCCGGCGTCGCCAGCCCAAAGAACAACGGATAGCCGGCCGCCAGTGACAGGGTTGGCGCGGGCTTGAGGTCAGGTAGTAGCAGGTCCGCAAAAAAGCCCGCCTTCTTTGAAAAGAAAAGCTTTTGAATTAAGCGTTTGCGCGCGTCCGCCCGATCCCTGAACGCCTGCGCTTGCTGCTGGTCGTTGCTCAATTCGTAACCCTGCGCGAGCACGGACTCAAGCTTATACATCAACGAATTAAGGTCTACGGGCACCACCTGGGTCGTATGAACAGTTGCCATATGCTTGCCGTCCGCAAACCATCGCGAGCTGTAGTCCCAGCCTGATTCGGCGCCCGCCCGGATATCACGATAAAAGCCCTCCGGCTCCCGATCACCGGTAGCCGCCAGTATGACGTCCTCTTCGTAGCTCTCCTGGCGGGGCAAGGTAGAATCGTCCCAATATCGATTCAGGTAAGCACCATCGACCCTGATCACACGCCGCGTGGCCGGGTTGTTATCATCCAGGGTATCTGCGCCGGCCATCCAAAAATCGTACTCACGCTGCAACTGAGGCAAGTAATTTCGAATAAGAAGCGGGTCCTGCCTGGCCTCCGCCAGCAACTCCACCATCAGGGCAAAGAAAGGCGGCTGTGAGCGAGTGCAGTAATAGGTTCGATTACCGTTGGGGATAAAACCAACCCGATCGATCAGGTACGAGAAGTTCGCGACCATATCTTCGATCATTTCAGTACGGCCCGCAGCCGCAAGCCCCAGCATGGTAAAATAGCTGTCCCAGTAATAGATCTCCCGGAACCTTCCGCCCGGCACTACATAGGGCCTGGGAAGCGGCAGCAGCGAGGAATGCAACTCATCGACGTCCCGCTGCCGGGTTAGCGCATCCCACATGATCTCGATGTGCTGGCGAACCGTCCGCCCCTCAGCCGCATGAGTGCCTGCATCACCGTTACTCGGCAGCCTGAAATTCTCAGCGATGAACGCGAGCATATGAAAGTTTTCATCGTCGCGCCGGGCCAGGTAATCGGCAACAATGGCCTGGGGATCCCGCTTTGGAACGGCATCGACAAATGTCTTCGAATCCCCGAGCAGTTGCGCATTCTGCACTGCCTCGAACAACTCCTGGTAAATCTCATCGGGTGTCGTAACTTTAATCATCGGTTAAACCACCTTCCGTGTAATGCCGGCTCGCCAGCCACAGCTAATAAATTGAATAAACACTAATGCCCGCCGCCCGAGGTCCACTCGACCTCTTTAGCACCCTCCGCGCCCGCCAACTCATCGGTTTTGCGCTTAAACAAATACAGGCTGAAAAGGATTATCGTCATCGGAACCAACGAACAATAGAAGGCTGTCGTGCCACCAAAAGCTTCAAACAACGTGCCGGTAATAATAGATCCGGTCGTGCCACCAAGCGCCGAAAACACCACGATCAAGCCCGCCATGGGCGCATGCTGATGGGTAGGCAATGCCGACAGGATGACCGAGTTAATCGCCGGATAGACCGGCGCGATACACAGGCCGATCAAGGGAAACATATAGGCCGCGATTGGCGCATCAAGCCAGCTGTCAATCGGCGCGCCACTCGCTACACCCACCAGCGGCAGGGTAATCAGCACCAATGCCCCGGCCAAAACCAGCCCCACAAACAACGCCTTGAACCAATCGACGTAATGGAACACGATGCCCCCGACAAACCTGCCCAGCGCCGTCGCTCCCGCCAATATACTGGTCATCTGGATACTGAGCGATGCCGACAGGTTAAGGATTTTGCTATTGAAGGTCGGCAGCCAGGACATGATGCTCTGCTCTATCAACACATACAGGAATGCACTGATAACGAAGATCAGGACCAGGGGCGTGATGCACAATTTCATCATGTCGGTGAAGTCCTGGACGAAGGACTTACCCTCCTCCGTCGCGGCCACACTCGATTCGTCCAGGCGGGCAAAGGCCAGCAGCGCAAAGGCGAGGAATGACAATACCGCCAGCAAATAATACACATTGAGCCAACTGGCCGATCCTGGATTGAAGTCATCAACGAAGTAACTGAACATAAAATAGCCCGACAGCACGCCCACCATGAAGAACGATTCAAGAAAGTTCATCATGCTCACATGGTCTTTGCTATTGTTGGTCACCAACCCCAGCGCCGCATACACCGAGACCTTGACTAACGCGAAGCCAATCCCCGTTGCCGCGAACATAAGCTTGGTCATCCAGAAGGTAGGCACGTACGGCATGATCAGGCAGACAAACCCGATGGCGCCAAGCGCTATCAACATGCTGCGTTTGTAACCGATCCGCACCAGGAATGACGCTACCAAAAAGGAAGTGGCAGCGATGCTCAGGTCCTTAAACGCCTCCAGCAGCGCTGCATCGGATTCGCCCACGCCATAGCTGTTCTGGACCTGCAGAATGACCGTACCGACACTGTTCAGCAGAATGGCAAATACGAAGTAATTGATGAACAGGGACAGCTTGATGGTCAAGTTTTTCATAGGAGAATCCTGTTATAACCGAGCTAACTGGACGAGCCAACCGGATTAGCCGAGCAATCGCACCCATGCCCGCGTGCTCCGGGGCAATCGCATCGATTCAAGACTGGTATCGTCCCCAACAAACTGGTTACTGGTTATTCTTATAATAACTTAGCCCGAGTCGGGGCTCTGCTCTACGCTCCGCAAGCAAACACCGAGGCTACCCAACCGGGTAGCCTCGGCAAGTTGCGCTATGCCTAGAACGAGTACGCTACACTAACCCTGACACTGGCAGGCATAATGAAGCGACCATTAGGCGCCGAAGGTTCGCGAGGATCCCCCTCGGTCAGGGCATCTTCATCCGTGACATTGTCCGCGGAGACCTGCACGCTCAATGCATCGTTGATGTCCACCACCGCACCGAGGTCGATCTTCTCATACCCCTCCAGGTCGACGTTGTTGCCATTGTCGCTAAAGCGATCATCTACCGCACTGAGTGTGCCGTATAGCGTGACGGTGCTCTCACCCATATCAAACTCATAGCTGGGCGTGAACCGCATCTGCCAACCCGGCTGGCGCTGGGCCTCGTTCCCATCGTTGGAACCACTCACGATCTCGGTTTCCTGGAACGTCGCATTAAGGTTCACGGAGAAGCCGGTATCGGTATAGTAATTG
>CAXMOT010000064.1:0-19906 GCA_964195105.1 uncultured Gemmatimonadales bacterium
CCGGCCCGGGATTTTCGGCAGCCGATTCGGGGCGCGTACTTTTAACCCATCGGCCGATCTCGACGAAGCCATGCTCAAGCAAATTGCCGCCACCACCGATGGCAATTACTTTCGCGCCCACGACGTGGCTGAGCTGGAGCAGATCTATACGCTTCTGGATCAACTGGAGCCCATAGAACAGGAGAGCGAAAGCTTTATCCCGGTGCGTTCCCTGTATATTTGGCCGCTGGGGCTGGCACTGGCACTCTGTGCGCTGATTATGCTGATTCGGCTATACCCGCTGTTGCGCCATCAAACCACTGCGCTGGCAGTTGGCGAGGCACGCGATGCCTGAGTTACAACATATCCTCACCGACTTTCATTTCCTGCGGCCCCTGTGGCTGCTGGGCCTGTTATTACTGCCGCTGCTGTACCTGCTACTGCAAAGACTCAGGCGTAGCAGTTCCAGCTGGTCCCAGCTCATCGACCCGCAGTTACTGGGCCACCTGCTCGAAGACAAACCCTCATCCGCGCAATCCACCAGCACTGCCTGGGCCATGATCCTGTTGATTCTCGCGGTCCTGGCGTTGGCAGGCCCCGCATGGAAAAAGATCCCGCAGCCGATCCACCAGGCCCAGGATGCGCTGGTTGTAGTGCTTGACTTGTCCTTATCCATGCAGGTCGAGGATCTCAAGCCCTCGCGACTGGTTAAGGCGCGCCGCAAGTTGCTGGACATACTCGACAGCCGCGAGGACGGCCTGGCTGCATTGTTAGTCTACTCCGGCGACGCGCACGTGGTCTCGCCACTGACAGACGACACCGAGACTATCAAAGCCATGGTGCCGGCGCTGTCTCCGCTGATCATGCCGGCCATGGGCAGCAATCCGGTCGCCGCCATCGACCTGGCGCTGCAACTGTTGCGCGACGGGGGAATCAGCGAAGGCCGTATCCTGCTGATGAGCGATGGCATTGAGTTTGACCAGATCGACGCAATCGAGACCCGCATCAACGCCAGCCCCCACGAACTTGCGGTGCTGGCTGTTGGCACAGCGGATGGCGGCCCGATTCCGTTACCGCAACAGGGCTTCCTGAAACAGCGCGGCGAGATCGTGATCGCGCGTGCCGGCATCCCGCAACTGCAGAGCCTGGCGAAATTGAGCGGCGGGCGGTTTGCCAGCCTCCAGCTTACCGACGCCGACATTGATTACCTGCTGGACGACGCTCGTCCGGAGTTTACCCGGGCAACCCGCAAGGTCGAGCGAGAATTCGACCAGTGGCGCGAGGAAGGCCCGTGGCTACTGCTGCTGCTGGCGCCCCTGGCGGCCCTTGGGTTTCGCCGCGGCTGGATATTTTCCGTTGCCCTGCTGGTAACGCTCCAGCCTGAGCCGGCCTATGCCCTGGGCTGGCAGGATCTGTGGCAAACCCCCGATCAACAGGGTGCTGCCGCCGCCGCACGTGGCGAACATGAGCAGGCCGCGTCCCTGTATGAATCCCCGATGCACAAGGGCAGCGCTCAATACCAGGCCGGCGACTACGGCGCCGCTGAGAAGCAATTCGAGGGATTCGACAGCACCACGGCCCATTACAACCGTGGTAATGCCCTCGCCCGTGGCGGCAAGTTGGAGGAAGCCATGGCGGCATATGATCAGGCCCTGGCGCTTGAACCCGATCATGAAGACGCGCAATTTAACAAAGCGTTGCTTGAACAACTCCAGCAGCAACAGCAGTCGGAGAGCGGGGATAACTCCGAGCAACAGGATCAACAGCAAGAAAGCGACAGCCAGCAACAATCGGGCGAAGAAGGCGCAGACCAACAGGAGCAGTCCGCCGGTTCCGAGAGCCAGGATCCGTCAAGCCCTGGTCAAGACCAGCAACAGAAGAATCAGGACGAACAGGAATCCGCCCAACAGGATTCCGGCGATCAGGACTCTGAAGAAGAAAAGGAATCTGCCGGCGACACCGCACAACAGCAGCAACAACAAAACGCGAAGAACGCCCAGGCCGATGCCGACGCAGAACAACAGGCACAGGAGAATGGCCCACCACAGGCCGTCGCCGCCGAGGACCTGGACGCAGAGCAGCTCCAGGCGCTTGAGCAATGGCTACGACGAATACCCGACGACCCCAGCGGCCTGTTACGCCGCAAGTTCGATTATCAATACCGGCAACGCAAGTTGGACAATCAATTCCAGCCGCAGAAAGAAGGTGATCCAATATGGTAGAAAACCGCTATATCTATCTGATTATTATATTATTATTGATTATTTCAAGTCAGGTAAGCGCATCCCTTAGCGCCTCGGTAGATCGAACGCGCGTGTCGGAAAACGATATTATCAGCCTCACCATCCGCTCTACAGACGGGCCGTTTGAAAACACCAACGAGCTGGCTAAATTAAAGCGTGATTTCAGTATTCTCAACACCCAGCGCAACAATGCCATCAGCATCGTCAATGGCCGGCGCGAAGCCAACTATGACCTGAAACTGGTACTGGCGCCCAACCGCACCGGCACCCTCACCATCCCCTCCTTTGCGAGCAATGGCGAAACCAGCCTGCCGATCGATATTGAGGTGGCCGCCGGCAGCGTGTCGACGGACCAGGAACTGCGCGACGTGTTCCTCGAGAACGAGGTGAGCACGCCGGAAGCCTATGTCCAGGAACAGATACTCTACACTCTCAAGCTGCATCACTCGGTCGGTCTGGAAGACGCCAGCATCAGCCCGCTGGACATCGAAAATGCGGTGATTGAACAACTGGGTGAGCAACGCAAGTATGAGACGGTGCTGGAAGGCATCCGTTATTCGGTCATCGAACTTCGCTACGCCATTTTCCCGCAGAGCAGCGGCCGCCTGGAGATCCCGGCGCAGGTCTTCTCCGGGCGCACGACCTCGCAATTCCTTGGTTTTCGCGCCTATGACAGCCGCTACGTGCGGTCGCGCTCGGCGACGCACATCATCAACATCCTGCCCAAGCCGGCGAGTTACCCGCAAAACCAGCCCTGGCTACCCACCTGGGAGCTGAAGGTACAGGACTCCTGGCAGTTGCATGAACCTGAATTCCGGGTTGGCGAACCGGTCACCCGCACCATCTCGATGGTCGGGCGAGGCCTGACCGCGGCGCAATTGCCCGAGATCAACCTCACGGCCCCCGATGGCATAAAACTCTACCCCGACCAATTACAGAGCGATGACGTGGTTACCGATGACGGCATTATGGGACAGAACTCCATTGCCACGGCCTTTGTCCCAAGCCAGGAAGGCGCTGCAAAGCTACCCGGGTTTACCGTCAATTGGTGGAACACCCAACGCAACCGTCTCGAGCAAACCGTTATCGCTCCCAAAATCGTGCGCATTTTACCCGCCAGTGCCGCGAGCATGGCCGCCGCACCCCCACAACTGGCAGCACCACTAAGGCTGGACACGACGCCCGCAGCAAGCGTTGCTGGAACGGGAAGCTTTAGTGGTGGATACTGGCCGGTCGCGACCCTGGTCGTCACAGCACTATGGCTGGTCACGCTGCTGCTGTGGTGGTGGAGTCGGCGCGAGAAATCCGCTCATACGGGCAGTAACGGACAATCCGACATATCACTGAAACAGGCGTTTCGGGAGTTACAGAAAGCCTGCCGGCGCGACGACCCGCAGGCAGCACGCAAGGCGCTAATCGCCTGGCACAGTCGTTTGAAGCCCGAATCGGGCATTATGAACCTCGATGCTATTGCCAGCCATGTGGATCACCCTGAGCTGACAGATGAGCTCGCCGAATTGAATGCCCGGCTGTATGGGAATGGCGCGACCGGCGACGGCTGGAGCGGCAAGGAATTGTTACAGGTAACTGCGGCGATCACCAAAGACGCGCAAACAGAATCCAGGCGGACAGACACCGGGCACGATACCCTGGCGCCGCTATACCCGCTTTAAGGGGGTCGCCCTAATATTCAATCGCCTGGCGAATTACTCATTCCTCCCTGGATATTTGAAGAATTCGGCGCAATCAACAATGGAAATATATTGATCACGAAGCACCGGCGTAACATATCGGAACAGGCTGGAGTTTGATTAAGTGAGGTTTCAAGGATTACGGAATTATTACAGAGCCTGATGTTTTGGTTTCGCTATTGCTAAGCGAGGTACTTTTGTTTCGCCAAAAGTACCCAAAAGCATGCGCTCCGGATTCGCTGCCCTTCGGGTTCCCTGCGATGCTCAAAAAACCCGGGCGGCGGGGCAACTCGCTACGCTCAGACACTCCCCGCCTTCATCCCGGATTTTTCTGTGCTTCTCGGCAGCTGGACGAAGCATTCCTGGCGCCCACGAATCAGCGGACTTCTTGAATATTCGCTGCAAGAAACATGATTCTGCTCAATGCAATAAAAGATCAAATTTATAATAAATCCGCTCTATTCTAAACGTTCAAACACCGTCGCAATGCCCTGCCCCATCCCAACACACATCGTCGCCAGGCCAAGGGTCGCATCCTGCGCCTGCATGACGTTCATCAATGTCGTGCTAATACGGGCACCGGAACAACCCAGCGGATGGCCCAGGGCGATCGCGCCACCGTTCAGGTTCACCTTGGTATCCATGTCCTGCTCCAGTTTCATGCTCCTCAGCACCGCCAGGGACTGCGCCGCGAAGGCCTCGTTAAGCTCGATACAATCAAGGTCGCCCAGCGCGATACCGGCCTTGGCCAGGGCCTTTTCAGTTGCCGGCACCGGTCCGATACCCATCACGGCAGGATCGACACCCGCGACACCCATGCCACGTATCCGCGCCAGCGGCTTTAGCCCGAGCTCCTGGGCTTTTTTAGCTGACATCACCAGCATCGCCGCTGCACCGTCAGAAATCGCGGAGGAACTTCCGGCGGTAACCGTTCCGTTGGCTGGATCGAAGGCCGGCCGCAGGGAACCCAGGGATTCGAGGCTGGCATCAGCGCGAATAACCTCATCGCTATCAACCAGGGTCTTAAAGCCGCGTCCGTCCTGACCCTCAATCGGGACGATTTCATTACTGAATGCGCCGGAGACGGTTGCCTGTTGCGCACGCTGATGGGAACGCAGGGCAAACTGATCCTGGGCCTCGCGGGGAATCTGGAACTGCTTGGCCAAAACCTCCGCGGTGACACCCATCATGCCGGAACTCATGGAAATATTCCGGCAAAGCTGCGGGGCAAAATCGATCCCGTGTGTCATGGGAACGTGACCCATATGCTCAACACCACCAATAATAAACACATCGCCATTATCAGACTGGATAGCCTGGGCTGCGGTATGCAGGGCTGACATCGAGGAACCACACAGGCGATTCACCGTCTGTGCGGGCACCGAATGCGGCAAACCGGCCAGCAAACCCGACATCCGGGCAACGTTCGAACCTTGCTCCAGGGTCTGGCCCACACACCCCCAAATAAGGTCGTCGACCTGCTCTGCGTTCAGTTCGGGCGTTCTGGCCAGCAGGGCCTTAATTAATTCTGCCGACAACTCTTCAGCGCGCACATTACGAAATGCGCCTCCCCTTGAACGCCCCATCGGTGTTCTCACGCCGTCGACGATTACTGCATCGCGTGGATTTAAACTCATATCCTGTACTCCTCTATAGGAACGTCAATCTATTAACTGAAGAATTTCTTGCCGGCGGCAGCCATTTCACGGAGGCTATCCGGCGCTTCATAAAGCGGGCCCAGCGGCGCGTACTTGTCCGCCATCGCCACGATAGCGTCTGCGCCGACAGTGTCGATATAGCGCATGGTTCCGCCCCTGAAAGTGGGGAAGCCGATACCCATGATCTGCGCCATATCGGCTTCCGCCGGCGACGCCACGATACCCTCATCGAGGCAACGGATCGTTTCGAGGCACAACGGCAGCATCATCCGCGCGATAATTTCTTCGTCGCTGAACTCCTTGCTACCGTCCTGCACCTTCGCCAGCAGCTCGCCAATTTCAGGATTATCCAGCTTGCGCGGCTTGCCCTTCTTGTCCGGCTCATAGCTATAGAAGCCCTTGCCATTTTTCTGGCCGAGCCACTTCGCGTCATATAGTTCATTGACAATAGATTTCATATCCGGCGCCATCCGCTCCGGGAAGCCCTCCGCCATTACCCCGGCGGCATGGAGACAGGTATCGATACCCACCACATCCTGGAGATAAGCAGGTCCCATCGGCCAGCCGAACTTTTCCATCACCTTGTCCACCTGCTTGAAGTCCGCGCCTTCGTTAAGCATCAGGTTAAAGCCATGGAAATAAGGGAACAGCACGCGATTGATCAGGAATCCCGGGCAGTCATTGACCACAACCGGGGTCTTGCCAATTGCAGAGGCATAGGCCACTACGGTCGCAATGGTCTCATCGCTGGTATGCTCGCCACGAATCACTTCAACCAGCGGCATGACAGGCACCGGATTGAAGAAGTGCATGCCGCAGAAACGTTCCGGCTTGTCCAGCGCCCCGGCCAGCAAATTGATCGAAATGGTCGAGGTATTGGAGGCGATCACCGTATCTTCCGACACCGTCGCTTCCACTTCCTTGAGCACCGCTTGCTTCACCGCGGGATTTTCCACCACCGCTTCAACCACGATATCCACGTCGGCTATATCGGTCATCTTGAGGCTGGGCTTGATTGCCGAAACCACCTGCGCCATCTGGATCGTCGTCATCCGGCCCCTGGACACCAATTTATTGAGTTGCTTGGCGGCCTCACCCATACCCAATTGTAGCGCTGGCTCGTTGATATCTTTCATCACCACCGGCACTCCCTTGGAGGCCGACTGGTAACTGATGCCACCGCCCATAATCCCGGCGCCGAGCACGGCTGCACTGGTTACCGGCCGCGCAGACTTACTGATCGCCTTGGCATTCTTCTTCAGGTACTGGCCATTCAGGAACAAGCCGACCAGGGCCGAACAAACATCGGTCTTGATCAGCTTGGCGAAGGTCGCCATCTCGAGTTTAATCGCCTCATCCCGCCCTAACGGTCCCGCCTTTTGCATGAGCTTGACCACCGCAATGGGTGCCGGGAAGTTAGGCCCGGCCTTGGCGAACACCATGCCCTTGGCCGACTCGAAGGCCATCATCGACTCAATCATATTCAGTTTCAGCGGCTCCTTCTTCACAGCCCGCCGCTGCTGGTAATCAAAGTCACCGTTTACCGCCTTATGCAACAGATCCAGGGTCGCTTCGCGAAGCAGTTCCGGCTCGACAACCGTATCGACAGCCTCGACCTTCAACGCGGCTTCTGGACGCTGCGGTTTACCGGTCGTAATCCACATCAGGGCGTTTTCCGCGCCGATCAGGCGCGGCAGCCGTACAGTGCCGCCCCACCCCGGTATGATACCAAGGGTGACTTCCGGCAAACCCACTTTCGCCCGACTCGACATCACCCGAAAATCCGTAGCGAGACAGACCTCAAAGCCACCTCCGAACGCCTGGCCGTTGATCGCCGTGGCGGTTGGGTAAGGCAGGTCCTCCAGGTCATTGAAAATTTTGTGTGCACGACCGAACGCCTCTTCGAGTTGGTCTGTGCCGGAACCGACCAGTCCTGGAAACTCGGTGATATCAGCTCCCAGGATAAACTCGTCCTTGGCGCTGCTAACCAGCAATCCTGCTACCGATACCGTGTTCTTAAGGGCATCGACCGCAGCACTTAAATCCGCCAACGCAGCCTGGCTAAGAACATTGACCCGGGCATGGGTATTATCAAAAACGAGCTCACAAAGATCATCCTCCAGGGCTTTGACCTTAATGAATTCTCCGTCGTATATCATAGTGATCTCCGTGTAACGGTTAACGAACCGGACGCGCCGTGTGCAGCGCCGGGGTATGGCATGCTAACTTAATAGCAGGAAATATGTAAAGACATTGCTATATATTTAGGCGAAGGTTTATTACTGCTGGCGTAAAATGACGTATTATATGCCAAAACCGGGCCAGCCGTCGTCGAGACCAATGACTTACGCTCGCACGCTAGATCACAATTACCGGCACAATCACTGCTCCTGTATAGCCTGCAGGACCGAAAAGATAGTATCCACATCACTTTCCTCGCCCTGCTCATGCCAATAGACGGATACCGCAGGGCTGACCACCTCTACCGCAAAACAATCGGCGGGCAATCGATCGAGCAGCACCGTTAAATTATCAGCCTCGCCCGACCGGGGTGCAAGGGTAGATTTCCTGAGCTGCCAGTTGCCATCTGATACAGCGGGATCCCTGCGGAACACCAGGCCTTTAATGGAAGGTTTACGATCTGCTCGGTTAGCCAGCCGATAGGCGCTACAGCGGCGCTGCTCGCCGGGGTAATCGGGATCATCGATTTTGGCCAGCTGGACACTCACGCCGAGGGACATGGCTTTGCGGCGCAGTTGCATCTGGCGCTTTTCGCGGGGCGACGGTAATACCCACATCATGGAACCGAGTACGAGAATTATTGCCAAAACAATTATGATAGTTGCCATTTAAGAACACCGATTTAGTGAAAAACTGCGGCGATAATCATATAGGTTAACGCTAGTAAATCGAAGCGCATTATTGGCTGGTTTCGGCCCGGCAATTCCACTATGCTATTTATGGAAGCTCGAGTACGTTATTGAACTGCGCAAAGCAAAGGAATGTCGTTAAATTTGCACAGATACGCCGAATTTAGACAGGAGAAACCTTATGGATCAATATTCGCATATTATGGTAGCGATAGACCTCTCTGAGGATTCAAGATATGTCTCAGACAGGGCCGCCGCGCTCGCTAAACTGAGCTCAGCACGACTCAGCATCATTCATGTGATCGAGCCCATAAATTTCGCCTATGGTGGCGACATCCCTATGGATTTAACTGCCATCCAGGAGCAACTTGACGAGCATGCGCGCGCCAAACTCCAGGAATTTTCGACACCTTACGGGGTTTCAGAAGAAAACCAGTTCGTTATCGTCGGCCTGCCGCAACGTGAAATACACCGCGTTTGCGAGGAAGAGCAAGTCGACCTGGTGGTCGTCGGAAGTCATGGTCGCCATGGCCTGTCGCTGTTGCTGGGGTCTACCTGCAATAGCGTACTGCATGGTGCGGGCTGCGATGTACTGGCGGTACGAGTCAAACCTGACTAATCTTAGTGTAACTAGTTGTAAGATGTTTTGGATGTCATGCTGACAAGGGAACGCATTTATAGAGTTGGTTTCACTGCAATCCTGCTGGTCTCGCTGGGGTTCAGTGCGACCGTTAACAGTGCCCGTGCGATCGGTGCCGGGACCTCCGCCTCCGACTCGGAGGCGCGCGAAAAATACCAACGCGCCCAGCGATTGCTGGCGCAGGGCAGGATTACTTCATTTCGACAACTGCAGGCGGAATTAACCGATTATCCCCTGTATCCCTATCTCGAGTTTAATTATTTATCCCGTCGCCTGTCCCGACTCCCCGCTGAACAGGTCGAAACGTTTCTCCGCCAGCAACGCGACACGCCACTCGCCCCACGGTTGCGGCATCGCTGGTTACGCTCCCTCGCCCGGCAGGGTCGTTGGCAAGCCTACCTTGACCAATACGATGATTCCATCAGCAGCACTGAGTTGCACTGTTATGCCCTGTGGGCCGAACACAAGCTTGGCAATACCGCGACGGCGCTGGCCAAGGTCGAACCGCTCTGGATGGTAGCCCGTTCGCAGCCGGACGCCTGCGACCCGATATTCAAACTCTGGCGGGAGGATGGCCGGCTTACCGATGCACTAGCCTGGAAACGCTTCTCGATGGCGATGGCAGTCGGTCGCCCGCAACTGGCCCGCTACCTGATCCGTTTTATGTCCAAACAGCAGCAAGAACTGGCGCAAGCCTACCGTGCCGTCCGCAGCAGGCCGCAGCGGGTTGCCAGCTTCGGGCTATTCAAGAACCCTGACCTGAGGGCCGAGGAAGTTGTGATCTATGGTATGCGACGCCTTGCCCAACGCGACCCTGGCAAGGCGCTCGACATCTGGATTAAATATGGCGAAAGCCATGATTTCGGTGCCATCAATCATCACGAGGTACGACGCGCGATCGCGCTGGGTTTCGCACGGAGCAACCAGCCTGAGCAATATCACCATGAATCCCGGGACGACCAACTGCAGCGCGATACCGATGTGATCGAGGCCGGGATTGCCATGTCCGTGCGCCTGGAACGCTGGCAAGACACGCTGTCCCTGATTGAGAAGTTGCCAATCGAAACCCGGCAGATCGAACGCTGGCGTTACTGGTTCGCACGCTCGCTGTACACCATCGGCCTGGAACAAGGTAATCCTGCACAACTGCAGCAAAGTCACGAAATTATTGCTGATATCGCCACCCGGCGCAGTTTCTATGGCTTCATGGCAGCAGATCACCTGCAGCTCGGATACCAACTGAATCACACCAGCTATTCCATCGACGGTAATTTCCTTGAGTTGTTTCGGTCGACCCCCGCCGTGCTGCGCGCCCGGGAACTGCGTGAATTAGGCGAGATGACGGATGCCCGCAGGGAGTGGCGGCTTGCCACCAGAGGCCTTACCAACACGCAACATTATTCTGCGGCCCATTATGCCTACGAACTCGATTGGTATAGCCAGGCCATTCGTTCCGCTATCGATGCCGAGCGCTGGGATGACCTCAAGCTGAGATTCCCGCCTGCCCATGAGCAGACCATTACCCAGGCAGCCGAAAGTCGCGATTTACAAGCCAACTGGCTACTCGCCATGGCGCGCCAGGAAAGCGCAATGGACCCGTTAGCTCGCTCACCGAAAGGTGCAGTGGGGCTGCTGCAACTGATGCCGAGCACTGCAAAGGCGGTAGCTCGCAAGCACGGGTACCGGTACCGCAACGCCACCACCCTCCTCGACCCGCAGACCAATGCCAAATTTGGCGCGGCCTACCTGCAACAACTCGCCACACAGTTTGACGGCAATATGATCTATGCCACGGCCGCCTATAATGCAGGACCACACAGGGTAAATGGCTGGCTAAAGAACAACGACCACCTGCCCATCGATGTCTGGATAGAGAACATCCCTTACTCCGAAACCCGCCAATATGTGAAAAACGTCCTCGCGTACAGTGTCATCTACGCCCACCAGCGGCAACAACCCGGCTTCCGGATGGCAACCGCACAATTCACTCCGGTATTCACCTCCGCGATCGCAACGGCGCCCCCCGATCAAGGATGCCAGCCCTCCGCAGGGTGCTAGCAGTCTGTCGGACTTAGGATGAATCTACTGCGGAAAACCTAAGTCCGACAGACTGCTAGCTAAGTTATTGATTGGGGTAGCCAACGGAGTCTGGTCAACTACACTTAACGTAGGTACTTCCCACAATCCTGTTCGACCGCTCAAATGAATATTGCTCGTAAGGTATGACACAAGAATCTGTGCTACTCGCTCGACAGCCCATCTTTGATGCGCGCCTGAACATCATTGGCTATGAGTTATTATTCCGGCCCGAAGACAAACTCGACACGACCGCTCCCGATCATGATGGTGACCGCGCCACCTCCCAGGTGATGCTGAACGCCTTTACCGAAATCGGTATGCGCAACCTGATCGGCGACAAGATGGCCTTCATTAACTATACCCGCACCCATATTCTGTCGCCGCCACCCTTCCAGGATTGCGACCTGGTGGTCGAGGTACTGGAGGATATAGCAGCGGAACCGGACGTGGTCGAAAGTTTGCAAGCCCTCAAAGCTGACGGCTATACCATCGCGCTGGATGACTTCGTCTACCATGAGTCACTCAAGCCGCTGATAGAGCTGGCCGATATCGTGAAGGTTGATGTGCTGGATTTGGGCCGCGAAGGCATCGCCGAGCATGTCGAAATCCTATCCCAATATCCCGTCAAACTGCTGGCCGAAAAGATCGAAGACCAGGAGATGTATGATTACTGCAAGGAACTCGGCTTCGAGTACTTCCAGGGTTATTTCCTCAGCAAGCCAAAAATCATCCGGGGCCGCAAGATACCCGCTAACAAGATGATCGTTATGCAGCTGATAATGAAGCTGCAATCTCCGGATCTGTCACCCGGCGATATTCATGACACCATCAGCAAGGATCCGGCACTGAGTTACAAGGTGTTGCGGATGATCAATTCAGCCGCCTGGCGTCGCCCCGACAAGATTGAATCGTTGATGCGGGCGATTATCCTTGTCGGCATCAACCAGATCCGGCGCTGGGCAAGTTTCCTCGCGTTATCGAGCTTTGAGGACAAACCCACTGCACTGCACGAACAAACCGTAATTCGATCCAAGATGTGCGAATTCCTGGGCAGTCGCATTAGCAGCAAACGCGCTGACGAGTTTTTTACCCTGGGGATGTTGTCGCTACTCGACGCCTTCTTCGACATGCCGCTCGAGGAACTATTAAAATCCATTTCCCTCTCGGAAGAAATGAATGCCGCGTTGCTGGAGCACCAGGGTGAACTCGGGTTTGTGCTAAAGACCTGTATTGCCTATGAGAAAGGTGACTGGAGTGGTATCGATTGGTCTGGATTACAGTATTATGGCGTTACCATCAATGATGTGAAAGAGTCCTATCTAGAAGCGCTACGGTGGGATTCCGATACCGGAACCAACTTGATCAATTCCATGTATGAACCCGAATAGCGGCAACCCACCAACACTCGTCGATATCGGTGTTAACCTGACGGGTTCCAGCTTCGCGGCTGATACGGGAACAGTAATTGAGCACGCCCGTGACAGCGGCGTCTCTCACCTGGTATTAATTGGTAGCGATATCGGCGATAGCGAATCCGCCATTACGCTTTGCGAGCGCTTCGATAATTGCGTCGCCACCGCCGGGATTCACCCTCACCATGCCAGCGAATTCGATTCGCACAGCATTGCACAGATTCGCCGGTTAGCGATTGAACACCCTGCCCACGTCAAGGCGCTGGGTGAAATGGGCCTGGACTTCAATCGTAACTATTCAACCCCCGATGAGCAGCTTGAGGCTTTCGCTGCGCAACTGGCATTGGCGGCCGAACTCAACTTGCCCGTCTATCTTCACCAGCGGGACGCCCATGATGCGTTTCTGGAACTTGTCAGCCAATACCGCGACCGACTGCCGCGCGCCGTCGCTCACTGTTTTACAGGTAGTACGGCCGAGTTGCATGACTACCTGGACCTGGACCTGCATATTGGCATTACGGGCTGGATTTGTGATGAACGGCGTGGCCTGGCGTTGCGGGACACCGTGCGGGACATCCCTATGGATCGCCTGATGCTGGAAACTGACGCGCCCTATCTGTTGCCCCGCACCATCGCGCCAAAACCAAAATCACGCCGCAACGAACCGGCTTATCTCGGTTATGTCCTGCAAACCGTGGCCGAGTGTCTGGAACTCGAGCCGGCAGTGGTCGCGACAGCCACCACTGCTACCGCCAAGCGATTCTTTAAACTGGATTAATTATCGATAAACCGCAAATTATTCCTGGCCTGGAAATTTGCACAAAGTCGGCGTCATCAGAAGTGCTGATTTGACTATCCCTGCGACAGAGAAACGCGATAACTTGCCCTATACTTGCTCGATCTGCGCCGACATCGGTGCGACAATCGCAACCAAGGCAACTATACAACAGGTTACGATCGCGGCTAACACTTGATACTTGTTCACTCGCGCACCAATGCAAGCGCTGGTTTTACACAGACGCCACGCTACAGTTTTTGACATTCCAATTAACCGCTTTTTTTTCAATTGCCGTTGCCACCTGCGTGGTGATTGCTGATTTACTCCTAACGATTATCACGCTATTGATCAAGCCAGGAGTGGTAATAAAATTCACCCAACAACAAGGTTAGCGCGCTCCCCGCCATCGCTACAAAAAAATTGCCTCCCGCCAACTGTTTAGAGTATGGTGAGCAAAAAAGAAGGGAGTTAATCCTTCCTATACCCAGCCACTTTGGAATGATTAACCCCATGCACAGCATCCTCTCATCAATTGCAAAACGGTGGTACAGTTTTTCTGCTAGCCCAAATGCGGCCCGCAAAACCTGGGACGGAGTGTACTGGCAGGAACTCGACGGTTACCGGGAGATTGCGTGCCGCAAATGTCCCAAATTCGACGCGAGGCGGCAGAAGTGCAGCGTGCCGTTCGGGACGCCGCTGCGCAAATGTGTTGTAGCCTCGATCGAGGCTCACTTGCATGACGCAAAGGGACTCGATGTGCTCGAACTGGGGTTCGGCCGCTTCGATCTCGCGCGCAACCTGATTCGTCGTGGCGGAGGGACCTGGACCGGGGTCGAGCCGCGGCTCGACAAGAGCCGCAAGCCCAGTATCGGTCAAGGCGGCTACGGGCACGCAGAGCACATTCCCTTCGACGACGGGGTTTTCGATATGGTTTTCGGCATCCAATCATTCGAACACTGGGGGCAGAAAGCGTACTCGGCGACGCGCACGCCGTCGGAGTACTCAAACTGCCTGCGTGAGATCCGCCGTGTTCTAAAACCCGGCGGCAAGCTTTACCTGGACGCGCCGATTCACTTCCACGGCCACGAAATGTTCATCATGGGCGACATCGGGCGTATTCAGGCGCTCTTTGGTCCCGAAGACTGGTGTAACGTGCGTATAGAGCGTTGGCGCCGCGATTTCGCGCCGCTCGAGCAGTACCCGCCCAACGCCAAAGTCCAGCAGGAATGGCCACTCGAGATTACCGACTACAGCGCCGAGCAAGTCGAAGCAATGCGAGCCGACGCGACAGTGTGGCTGATGACGGTGACTGCCGAAAAAACATGACCAGCCGTCCCCTGCGCATTCTCTACCTGACAAAAAACGCCGACCGCGGCGAGTCAGCAATGATCATCGGTATACACCAGGCCGGCCACGACGTACGTCTAATTGCTAACATCGACTCGAAGCACGTCCAGCGCATTCGCGATGCCGGCGTTCCAGTAACGAACTACAACTGGGAGCCAAAATTCGACCGCGGGTTGATACGGAAAATTCGCAGGGATGTCCGTGACGACGAGATAGATATCATCCACTCCTTGAACGGCAAGACCTGTATGCACATGGTCATGGCATCGAAAGGCACCAGGGCAAAGTTGATCTCGTACCTCGGGGTGACTGGTAATGTAAGCTGGCTGTTGCCGGGCTCATGGATACGATTCCTGAACCGGCGAGTCGACCGAATCGTGTGTGTTGCCGAGGGCGTGAGGCAGTACCTGCTGAGTGTCCGTTTCCTATGGCTGCACCTTGACCCGCGAAAAGTAATAACAATCCACAAGGGACACCGTCTCGAATGGTACAACTCGGCGCCGGTGGATCGCGCGGAGTTAGGTGTGCCCTCCAACGCGATGCTCGTGACATGCTCTTCGCGTTTGCGAAAACGCAAGGGGTTGAAGGAACTCATCCTCGCGTTGGGCGAGACTGATCCGGCCAACAACATCCATGTCCTTTTCCTGGGTCACGAAGGCGATAGTGAACTACATCGCTCAGTAGCCCGCCTGCCGCATCCCGAGCGGGTGCACTTCGCCGGATTCCGCGAGGACGGCCCAGCCGTAATGGCAGCGAGCGACGTCTGCGCGCTACCGGTGCTGCGCGGCGAAGGACTGTCGCGAGCGGTTATCGAAGCTATGGTCTACGAAGTAACACCGCTGGTGACTGATGTGGGCGGGAATGCCGAACTGGTTGTCGACGGAGAGTGCGGCGTCGTGGTCCCACCAGGCGATGTAACGGCACTGGCGCAGGCGCTCGATATGCTGTACAGCAACCCGGCGCAGCGCCGCGAATTCGGTCGCGCAGCCCGCGAACGCATCGCCCGCGAGTTTCGCAGCGAGGATACGATAGAGCGGACTCTCGAATTATATCGCGAGGTCCTGGCCGAACCGAATCGCGCCAGCTAATCACAGCGGCTGGCTGGTTGGGCGCTTTACGGATTCCAGCGTGAAGCCCTGTATCCAAATCTGATACAAAGAAATCATCACCTGCCTTTCGATGTATCCATGATAGTCCTTAGGTTTCAAAGAATATCTATTTCCGACAGGCTCCTGGCAAATTCTTTGAGGCTCGACCCAAGTGCGCTGGTTATAAGAAGATCATGTGACTATAATCCCGCATCTACTCCACCAAGAACACGACTCCAGAGAGAATATTGAAAAATCGCCTGGCTCTTTTTTCAGCAATCTCCCTGGTCATATTCCCATCTACTGTGGTGGTGGTCGACACTGTCGCTGGCCTGTTCGCTTTCATTGCCGCATTGCTAGGATTTTTTAGCCTGCTTAAGCTAAAAAATCCACCAAATGTCGTTACCATGGAGGAAATAATATTCTTTACCTCGGTAACACTTTTATTTGTTACCGCAGTCATCACCTCTGTTTATACCGATACCGATCTCGCCACAGCGAGTCGGTTCCCAAACTTCATATTAATCATTCCGCTTTACGCTTTTCTCAGGTTTAACACCGCGGATGAAAAATACGTCTGGCTGGGATTGGTTGCAGGAACATTTGCCACACTTGCCTGTGCACTTTACCAGGTAATCTGGCTTCAGTTACCGCGGGCAGGGGGCTCGGTCTCCGCGGTTCTGTTCGGCAATTCCGCCCTGATCATGGGAACTATGGCCCTGGCCGGGGCCGGATGGTTTAGAGAACAAGGAAAATGGATGATTATTGTCCCTGTCCTGGCGTTTGTTGCCGGGCTAATTGGGAGCGCATTATCTCAAAGCCGGGGCGGATGGGTCGCTTTACCTTTCCTCGGCCTGGTTTTAATTTGGTATGCAAGGCGATACGTTTCAATTAAAGAAATCGCTACGATGCTTGCCCTGACACTCGTTATAGTGGGAGTGATTTATATCCTTCCGCAAACCGGTGTGCAGATCCGGGTTAATATCGCATTGCTTGATATCGAAGCCTATCTCAATGGTCATTATAGTGTCGACCCCTCCAAAATAAGCTCCACCTCCGTTCGCTTCGAAATGTGGAAAGCGGCCTGGTTAATCTTTCTTGATAACCCGATTTTGGGAGTTGGCTGGGGAAACTATGTGGTCGAGACGAAGGCGCTTATCGAACAGGGCATTATTAACCAGGAAGCGTCTGGATACCCTCACGCTCACAATCAATTTCTATCGGCGCTTGCCAAAGGAGGATTACTGGGGTTCCTGGCAGTGGCCATATTGCTTTTCTATCCATTATCGATATTTTTGAAATACACACATATAAAGTATCAGCCCGAGATTAACCGTTTTGCTTTAGCAGGTTTTATTTTTATCCTGGGTTTTGCCCTATTCTGCCTGACTGATGCCCTGCTTGAGAAATCACGAACAATTATACTGTTTTGTTTTTACGTGGCAGTATTTATGGCAATGATCAGAAGCCGACTGGACCACGACAGGCCTTAGATTTTCAAAAACCTCAATGCGTTAAGCAAACTCGATAATTCGGAATTTGTATCAGGGTGTAGATGCTAGCCCACCTTCGGGAGAAGGTATTGACCAAAATTATCGCTTGTAAAGAGAGCTTTCGCCTCGTCCTCGGGCACCGCGTGACCAAATAAGAACCCCTGCATCAGGGTGCAACCCTGGTTGCGCAGGTAATCAAGCTCCTCCTGACACTCGACGCCCTCGGCGATGAGGTTAAGCTTGAGGCCTTTCGCCATGGCAATAATGGCATCCACAATGCACGCGTCGCCGCCATGCCTGCGAATCTCATGAACGAAAGATCGGTCGATCTTCAGTGTATCGATGGGTAATTTTTGCAGGTAGCTCAAGGAGGAATAACCGGTACCAAAATCAGCGATGGCAATATTCACGCCCTGCTCCGATAACTGCACCAGTTTCTGGATTGCATTCTCCATGTCCTGCATGATCATATTCTCGGTGATTTCCACCTCGATATCTTTACCATCCACTTGAGCTCGTTCGAGCAGATCAACCAGCTTGGCGACAAAACCACGCTGCTCGACCTGCAAAGCCGATAAGTTGATGGCCATTCGAACATCGTGACCAGCAGCTTTCCATGAGCGCAAGGTTGCACAGGCCTTCTCCAGTACCCATTCGCCGATAGGCAGAATGAGCCCGGTATCCTCAGCCACATGCACAAAATCGCTTGGCGAGATCAGGCCGATTTCAGGGTGTTGCCAGCGAATCAACGCTTCCATGGAAACGATTTTGCCGGTGGATATGTCAACCTGGGGCTGGTAGTGGAGCACAAACTGGTCGAGTTCCAATGCCTTGCGCATATCCCGCTCCAGCGACAGGCGTTGCATCGAAACATCATTCATTTCACTGGCGAAGAACTGGTAATCGTTTTTACCACGACCCTTGATATAGTACATGGCGATATCGGCATTCTTCACCAGGGTCTCCATATCCGTGCCATCATGCGGATACATAGAGACACCAATACTCATCGTGACATAGAGTTCGTGCCCTTCGATACTGAACGGCTCCTGCATCTTGAGCAAAATCTTCTTGGCAATCGCCTCGGCATCTTCCTGGCCGTAGACCTGCGGCAGTAGCAGCGTAAATTCATCGCCACCGAACCGGGCCAGCGTGTCACCCTCGCGCAGGCACTGCTGCAGGCGATGCGTGACGGCCTGGAGTAACTCGTCACCGGAAATATGCCCGAGCGTGTCATTTACCAATTTGAAACGATCCAGATCGAGAAACATGACCGCCAGGCGCTGGCTGGAACGTTTGGCCTGGGCAACGGCGAGATTAAGTCGATCTTTAAACAGGGTGCGGTTAGGCAGGTGCGTCAACAGGTCATGGTAGGCCTGGAACTGAATAGTACGCTCGGCTTCCTTGCGATCGGTGATATCCCGCGCCACACCATAGGTTCCTACGAACTTCTCTTTGCCGTTGGCATCCGGCCGGTAGATTCCGGTCGCATTCAACTCGATAGGAATCCCATTCGCCTCGAAGTGCTTGCTACCCTTGTTACCTTCCTTGCAGGTCAAGCGCAATTCGACGTTGCGCGGTGCGCGCTCTCCGGTGCGCCGTTCATTGAAGACGTAACGTGCCTGCTCGACGTCTTCGTAATGCACGATATCCGAGTGATGCGAGCCAATGACCTCGTCCTTTTCATAACCCAGCAGGGATACGATGCGGTCGTTTACAAATGTGAAGCGTCCATGGTCGTCAAGCATGTAAACGATGTCCGGCGAACTGTTAACGAGATAACGGTGCAGGTGTTCTGATTCAGCGAGCTGTTCCTGGATATTACGATTGGCGCTGGTAAGTGTGCGATTCAGGAGTGCGTTTTCGACGGTATGCAGCAGTTCGTCGGGGGCGTAAGGTTTCTTGATGTAATCATAGGCGCGTCGGCGCAGGACCTGGGACACGGCCTCAAACGAGCTTTCGCCGCTGACCACGATGACTGTGGTATCCAGTTCACGGCGCTCCACATAATCCATCACCTGGTGCCCACTGAAGCCCGGCATCTTGAGGTCCAGCAACATCAGGTCGATCGGCCCGGAATCAAGTTGTGCGAGTGCGGCTTTGCCACCCTGCGCTGCGATCACGTTATAACCATTGAGCGCCATCAATTCACGCAAGCTATTGAGCATACGCGCATCATCATCTACTACCAATAAGGTGTGTTTACGAGGCTTATTCATATGTACCTTGCTATTGCCCTTTTTCCCCTGGCAGGTTGTTGAAAAACTACCTGCGTGGCCAATTCTTCGTTAAAAATGCCCTCAAAATGCTCATTTACCACGCGTAAACTGCGCTTTTTCGGGCATCTTTGCCTTGCCTTGGCTGCCTCACCAACGTTTTTCAACAGCCTGCTGGCGCCCGCTTAAAAACGGACATTCTATTCCAACACGCGTGGAATTAGTATCTCAAAGCGGGTTCCATCGGTTGCGCTGCTGCGGCAACTAATATAACCACCCATGCCGTCCACAAGATTTTTAACAATGGTCAAACCAAGACCGGCATGCGAGCCACCCTTGGTGGATTCCACCGGTGTGAACAATTTGGCCTGCACATCATCCGGAATGCCTGGACCGTTGTCCCGCACTACGA
>CAXMOT010000065.1:0-6179 GCA_964195105.1 uncultured Gemmatimonadales bacterium
TCGCGGCCCTCGATATCATAGACCGCCAGGCCGAGTTTCTTGTCGGTGCCGAGAATGCGACTGTTCTGCGGTTCTTTAACATTGAGCCAGATGGCCGGGTCATCTGCGGCGTCATCGGAGCTGGCGACGGCCTCGGTTTCCACCAGTGCCTGCACTTGTTCAAACTGCCCATTGGTAGCGTTTGATTGGTTCATTTTGTCGCAAGCCGCAAGGCTTAATGCGAGGCTTAATGCGAGGCCTAAAGCAAGGCGCTTGGCGGGCAGAGGAAGAGCAGAGGATTTAGTGTGTGTCACCAGTTGGTATCCATTGGTTGGGTACGGGGGGGTGAGTCTAACCGATTGTGTGCCGGCAGGCTGTTGAAAAACTATCTGCGTTGCTAATACGGCGTTAAAAATGGCCTCAAAATGCTCATTTATTCATATAAACTGCGCTTATTAGGCAATTTTTGCCTTGTCTGGGCTGTCGAGGTAGCTATGGTCGGGTACTTCGTTCGGGTTGATCGCGTTGGCCGGAATCCAGTGAACTTGGCGAGACTGTTGTGGTGTTGGCGCGGCAGATATTGTAGATTAACAACCCTCTCTAAAATACGAATAATAAATGATCAGCGAAACGCTAACCAGTCAGCTTGATTTCAAAAAGATTAAAGTCGGCGGCCTGAGTATTCGGGTGGCCATCAGTCCAATGAAGGAAGCCAGTGCCGGATCCTCCAGTCGGCGTCTGCCGCTATTGCTCATAAACGGCCTGGGCGCATCAGTTGAGCTGCTCGCGCCCTTTATAGAGGAAATGAGCGAGCGTGAGCTCATTCTGTTTGATGCGCCGGGTGTGGGTAAGTCCCAGACGCCGATGTTGCCACCACGCATGCCGCAGTTGGCGAGGACCGCCATGCGGGTCTGCGAACAGCTGGGTTATTCCCGTATCGATGTCCTGGGGTTGTCCTGGGGCGGCGCGCTCGCACAACAAATGGCGTACAGCTTTCCACAGCAGGTCAAGCACCTGATCCTTGTCGCCACTAGCTCCGGGTCGATGTCAGTGCCGGGCCGCCCGCAGGCGCTCAACAAGATAATTCACCCCAAGCGGTACCTGGAAACCGACTACGTGATGATGGCTGCCGAGCAGATATACGGTGGTGCAGATATAAAAGACCGAGCGGTGCTCGAGCACTATTTCAACGAGATCGGTAACGCCCAAAAAAGCAGGGGTTACCTGTGGCAACTGTACGCCATGATGAGCTGGACCAGCATCCATTGGCTGCACTCGCTGCGCCAGCCCACCCTGATCCTGAGTGGCAAGGATGACCCCTTGATTCCATTGGAGAATGCCCGGCTGCTATCCCAGAAAATCCCGCACTCGAGAATGGTTGTTGTCGATGGCGGGCATTTGTTCCTGTTGACCCACGCCCGTGAAATGGCCGAGACCATCAGTCAATTTCTGTCGGATAAGCGCACCTTTAATCGGCGCTTTAAACCCGTCCCCAAGCGCACGCTGACATTCTGGTAGCGGTGCTGGCGTCCGCCGGGATAACCTCTGACAAGTGCACGAGTTTCAAACAAGTCCTGCCCGGCTATTGAAAAGCTATCTGCGCCGCTGATGCGGCGTTAAGGGCGGCCTAAAAATGCTCATTTATTCATATAAGCATCCTATGAGTGACAGTGATAAACAAATCCAGCGTCCGTCCTCCAAGGCTGATGTCGATTTATTCTTAAAAAATGCCGGTGAGCTAGAACCGCAGGGAAAACCGAAAGGGCGACTGATATTCTCACTGGATGCGACCGCCAGTCGACAGCCCACCTGGGATCTGGCTTGCGCGCTGCAGGCAGACATGTTTGATGCCGCCGCTGCATCGGGACAATTGCATATTCAGTTGTGTTTTTTTCGCGGTTTTCGCGAATGTCGCAGCAGTGGCTGGCTCTCTAATGCTGATGAGTTGCGTCGGCTCATGAACAAGGTGTCCTGTGCTGGCGGCCAGACCCAGATTGAGCGTGTGCTGAGTCATGCCCTGGCAGAGCATAAATTGGCCAAGGTTAATGCGCTGGCCTTTGTGGGTGATTGTATGGAAGAAAACCCGGACACGCTCTGTGAGCTGGCCGGTCAAATGGGACTTCGCGGGGTGCCCGCGTTTATGTTTCAGGAGGGTTACAATAGCCGTGCTGCGGATACTTTCCAGGAGATTGCGCGGCTGTCCGGTGGTGCCTACTCCCGGTTTGACCAGCATAGCGCCGATGAGCTAAAAGCGTTACTAAGCGGCGTTGCAGCCTATGCCGCCGGTGGCGCCGAGGCCCTGCACAAGCTGGGTAAATCGTCTGCGGCGCTGGCTCACCTGACCCGTCAACTGGAACATAAATAGGCTGCCACGATGCGTATCCTTATCGTATTGGTCGCGTGCCTGATCATCTACTTGGCGTTGCGCCTTCTGTATCAGCAAAATCCCACCAAATTTAGCCGCGGCTTTTTATACGCGTCGATCGGTACGATCATCCTGGGAACCGTGTTCCTGGCCGCAACCGGCCGCCTGCATTGGATGTTTGCTTTACTCGCAGGCTTGCTGCTTCTCGCCAGCCGGATGGTCGGGCTGCTGCGGTTCTTACCGCTGTTCAAGATGTTCCAGGCTTACCGCAATAAACAACAAGGTGGGGCGGGTCGGACTGGCAGTGGTAATGGATCGGGCGTGGGCACCTCAAGCGTGCAGAGTCATTATTTTCGCATGACGCTGGACCACCGCAGTGGCGATATGCATGGCTCAGTGCTGGCCGGAAAATATAGCGGCTCCGAATTATCACAGTTGGACGTGGAGCAACTTCGCGAAGTGTTGCTGGAAAGTGCTGCGGATAGTGATTCGAAGGCGCTGTTTATTGCCTACCTTGAGCGTCGCTTTGGGCCGGATTGGCACGGCCAGTTCAGTGTGTCTGGTGAGGATGGTTCCCGGCGGCAGGAGCAATCCGGCGATATGACTCGTAACGAAGCGGTTGAAATCCTGGGCTTGCCGGAGTCGGCCAGCAAGGAGCAAATAATCAAGGCGCACCGCAGTTTAATACAGAAGTTTCACCCTGATCGTGGTGGCAGCGATTATCTTGCGGCAAAAATAAACCGTGCGAAGGAAATACTGTTGGGGGGTGAGTAAGGTAGCACTCTTTCCAGTGGATAGAGTGCTACCCTATTCACACAGAATTCTGTGCTACCCTTGATGGGTAGATGAATCAGTAATAAACGAATAGTAACCTTCTTTCTGGAGCGAGAAAGCGATGCCGCGATTGCGAATCGACTTTATTGTATTAGCGGCGTTGGCGCTCCTGCTATTCCTGTTCGCCGAGAACTGGCAGCCGGAATCGGACCAGCGGGTCGCGCGTTCCCTCGCGGAAATCAAGCGCAGTGGCGAGTTGGTGGTGTTGACCCAGAACAGCCCCGCGACCTATTTTCTCGACCGGGATGGTCGTGAGTCCGGTTATGAATACGAATTGGTCAAATCCTTTGCAGAGCACCTTGGCCTGACTCCCCGCTTTATCGTTAAGGACACGGTCAACGATTTGCTGAACGGGCTTGAGGCAGGTGAAGGGGATGTTGGAGCCGCCGGCCTGTCAATTACCCGACAACGCCAGCAACGGTTTGTATTCGGCCCCAGCTACCAGGAAGTTGCGCAGCAGGTCGTATGTCGCCGGGGCGGGCCACGGCCGCGCCGTACCAGCGACCTGGAATCGGTGAGCCTGGCGATTATAGCTGGCACCAGCTATGAGGAGCGCCTGAAGCGGTTGCAAACCGGGTTTCCGGGGCTAACCTGGGAATCCATCGAGGGAATCGGTTCAGAACAACTGCTGGAGCAGATCTGGAAACGCGAGGTGGAGTGTACGGTGATCGATTCCACAATTGCAGCGATCAACCAGCGTTATTTCCCTGAACTTCGAGTGCTGTTTGACTTGGGGCAGAAGGATTCGATTGCCTGGGCATTGCCGCCAGGCTCGGGAGCCTTGAAGGCGAGTGCAGTCGAATGGCTGAACTTCTTTGAGCGTAATGGCTATCTTGCCAGTTTGCATGAGCGCTATTTTGGCCATGTGGAGCTGTTTGATTACGTTGATACGGCGGCGTTCAAGCGCAGGATCGCCCAGCGCTATGGTAAATACCAGCCGACAATTAAAGCTGCAGCTGAACAATATGGTTTGTCCGAACACCTGCTGGCAGCGCAAGCATACCAGGAGTCGCACTGGAATCCCCGGGCGCGCAGTCCAACGGGAGTGCGGGGTTTCATGATGTTGACGTTGCCTACCGCCAGGGCCATGGGGGTTAAAAGCCGGCTGGATGCCGAGCAGAATATCTACGGCGGCGCCAAATACCTGGCGAAGCTTAAAAAGCGGTTAGCCAAGACCATACAGGAGCCCGATCTCACCTGGTATGCGCTGGCTGCTTACAACGTTGGTTTCGGGCATTTACGCGACGCTCAGTCTTTGGCCCAGCGAATGCAGAAGAATCCGCTGTTATGGACCGATATTAAAGATGTCTTACCCTTGCTAAGCGATCCTGCCTATTATAAATCGCTTAAGTATGGCTATGCGCGGGGCTGGGAACCGGTACGCTATGTGCAGCAGATTCGTGAGTACGAGCACATCCTGCTGCAGCAATTGGACCCAGACGAAGAGTTAGGGAGCCTCTGAAAGCCTCGCAGAGGTATTAAGTTATTATTCAGAGGTTCCCCCCCCGTCAACGGCTACTGATCAGTAGCTGCGACGGGTTGTGCGGTTAGCTTGAAGAGCGTGACCGTGTACATGCAGATGTAAAACGTGCTGAATATCCAACCCGGTAATACCGTCATAAAGATTTCCGGCGTTCCTGCCAGGTAGTTGATACCCCACGACGCGCTATACACCATCAGGCAGGTACTCAGGGTAGTCATTGCGGCCTGAATCCTGGGCTGGCTGCTCAATTGAAACACCCACTCCATAATAAGATTCATGGCCAGGGTCAGGATGAAGCTGAAGCTGCCCTGGGTGCAGGCGGCTCTGAATGACGCTTCCACGCCGTGTTCCATATTCGCGAAAAACGCCCAGCCTCCATAAGCGATGAGTCCTGCCAGCGCGGACAGGATGCTACGGGCCTTTTTAGATTGGGGTATGAAGCGCATCACCATGGGTCGATTATTTACCTTGAGCTTGATGTTGAACCGGCTGGTGTAGCACGGAAGCGGGTGAGGCTGTGTCCTGCGCAATTGCTATGCTGCTCGACGGACCCTGTTCACAGGGCGATCCATCCTGGTAGTTGAATTCGATTAGCGAGTCGGTGACCACGATGTGGGAGAAGCTGACGGTGCTGGCATCGTCGCGGTGCATGCAGACCGAGGCGGCGCCTTTGCGCTCACCATGATGGTGATGAAACTGATCCAGGCTGATTTCACCGGGGTTGGCGTTTGCAGGGCTTTGTCGAAACGAATCCATGCGTTCCCCAATGATCCTGGTGGTATCAAATGAAGACGAGGTGATGGGCATCCGGGGCGCGGTGGTGACCGCTAAATCGGTACCATTCCAGGATAACAGCCGGGGAATCCCTGATCGGCCAAATATCACCAGGTCAAAGCCGCGAAAGCGCTCGAGGTCCTGGTTTTCAATGGCGGGGATAACGGCATCTTCATGAAGGTGCGCCAGGTTCCGCACCAGCAGGCCGCGACTGATCCAATCATCGCGCCGGATGGCTGCGGCCGCCGCGTAATTATTGAGCAAGCAAAGCGCGGTGCCGTGGCCATTGACGCAGATCCAGGTGCCGCCGGCATCGGTATCCTGTGGAGCAATGACTTGCACTGTGTGCTCGTCGCTGAGTTCGGGAGGCAGGGCGCGCTGGCGCGTATTCAGTTCGTCGCGATTAAAGAAAACCTGGTAACCGCCCGGTGACGTCAGCCAGGTTAGGGTGCACATTCCATCTGTTCTTCGTAGACCAGGGTCGAGGGTGCAATACCGAAGTCCGCGCTAACCGGTAACTCAAGCATCTTGAGGATCACCGCGATAATGGCGTAGTGATGAGTAGTATGGCCGTGCAGGAAGATAAGTTCCCGCTCCATGGATGAAGCGACATCCTTGGCGCGAGGTTCTGCCGTTGAAGTGCATAACCGCACCGTAAGCGCGCGTTGCGCCAGGTTGTTGGCCCGGTTCAATGTTTCCTTGAGCGTGCACAGCTGATCCTGGATTCCACGGATGGTTGCCACG
>CAXMOT010000066.1:0-10130 GCA_964195105.1 uncultured Gemmatimonadales bacterium
CCCGCTGCTGGCATCGTATTCGGCCGACGGGATACCGCTTGAAGCCGGTTACATAGAACTCGTGGAATCAGGTGATCCGCTGGCCGGCACCGCGGACGAAAACGTTGGCAAGATCAAGGTCTACGCCTGGCGCGGCCCCGATTTTGTCAGCAACCCGGATACCGATCAGGCCGGTGTGGGCTGGATTCTGGCCGAGAACTGGTGGCCGTACCAGCGTCCGTCTTTTGTCACGCCACCTTTCGCCGGTTACATCTCCGGCCATTCGACCTACTCGCGCGCTGGCGCTGAAGTACTGGCTGCGTTAACCGGCAGTGTGTACTTTCCCGGCGGCATGAGCGGCTTCGAGATAACGGCCAACGAATTCCTGGTGTTTGAGGAAGGCCCGAGTGTCGATATGACGCTGCAGTGGGCCACTTACCGAGACGCCTCCGACCAGTGCAGCCTGTCGCGAATCTGGGGTGGCATTCACCCGCCCGCAGACGATATCCCGGGCCGCCTGATTGGCGAACAGATCGGTGTTGCTGCGTTCGACCTGGCAGAGCAATACTTTACGGGTCAAATGTAGCGGCGTAGCCCGTGTGTGCTGCACGACTAGCACGTCAGGAACCTGCTGAGTCTCCAGCCAGGGAAGGCACGAGCACCCATTAAATTCAGCTACCAATCCGGGCGGACCGATCGGTCCGCCCTCAGCTTGTTCCAGACGGCCAAAAAACAATGCTCATTTAGATCGGTC
Organism: uncultured Gemmatimonadales bacterium; assembly: GCA_964195105.1. Taxonomy (GTDB): domain Bacteria; phylum Pseudomonadota; class Gammaproteobacteria; order Pseudomonadales; family IMCC2047; genus CAMYKE01. Next base: position 734 of record CAXMOT010000066.1, read on the forward strand.
ACGTCCAGTCGGCGTAGCCGGATGAGGTCCTTCCGGTCGTTGTTGTTAGCGCCCGCCATGTCGTGCGTATCCGAAGGTTATAGTCGCTGCAGTTCTGCCAATCAATGCGAATCCATCGAGATTGAATCTATCACCTTATTATGGGCTTCTCGTGACCCTATGTGGCTATAATGAGCTGATATGGAAGAACAGCGCACGACACCTGACCTGAGCGCAGGGTTTACCCTCGGCCCCTGGACGATCCTGCCTGACCAGAACCGGATCGAGTGCGAGCCCGACGCGATTCACCTCGAGCCAAAGGTCATGAAAGTGCTGTGCGTACTCGCCCGCAATCAGGGTGAGGTAGTCAGCCGTAACCATCTAATCGAGGAGGTCTGGGCTGGAACCTATGTTACCGACGAGGTTTTATCCCGGGCGATTTCCGTGTTGCGCGGCCAGTTGGGTGACGACAGCAAGAACCCTGAATATATCGTCACCGTCCCCAAGACTGGTTATCGCCTTATAAAGGAGGTGGTGCCCACACCACGCAACAGCAGTCAGAAAATAATTGCGGCCGAGCCACGAGCGGGAGACTCCCGCCTGAAATGGTTGCGCGGTATCGCTGTCGCTGCGTTGGTATTGCTGCTTGTGGTGATTAGCTATCCTTCCCGGGAGTCAGCGCCGCCACAGCCCCTTGATCCCCGTTCGCCAACCTTGTTTGAAGACCTGTCTGACTGGTTTGAGTTGATTATCCGGGGCGAAACGGCGCCGGATGCACTCACTGATATTGCCGTATTACCCTTTGACGATATTAGTGAGCAGGCCGGTAATGCCTTCCTCAGCGATGGCATCACCGATGAGTTGATTAGCTCCCTGGGACAGCTGGAGGGGCTCAAGGTGGTCGCGCGCAGTTCGTCCATGAGTTTTCGAAACCGCTACGAAGATGTGCGTGCCATTGGCGATATCCTGCAAGTCCAGGCCGTGATCGAGGGCACCGTTAAACGCGCAGGAGATCGCATCCGCATCAGCGCGCAGTTGAGCAGCACCCGTGACGGTTTCGTGCTGTGGTCCCAAACCTTTGACCGCGACCTGCAGGACCTGCTGGCCCTACAAACCGAAATCGCCAGCAAGATTGTCACTGCCCTGCAGGAAAAGCTGCAACTGGAGGGTTTACGGCCGCCTGCGGCGGCTTCTGTCGCACCCGATATGGCGGCCTACCAGCTCTACCTCAATGGCCGTTTCCTGTGGAAATTGCGGGGCTACTCGCCGTTGCGCAGGAGTGTTAGCCTGTTTGAACAGGCCCTGCAGCTCGATCCCGGCTTCACCCGGGCCAGTCTTGCCTTGGCGAACTCCCTTATCTTGCTGCCTTACTACAGTGACCAGAATGAGGAAGAGGCCTTTGGCCGGGCGCTCGCGATACTGGACAAGCTCACCGTACTGAATCCGGCGGAGGCCGGAGAAGTGGAGGCTATTAAGGGATTCATCGCCTTTCGCCGCTGGCAATGGCAGGAAGCTGAAGACCAGTTTCACAAGGCGCTCCTGTTAGCACCCAGCAACCCCAACCTCTATGCGTGGTATTCCCAAATGCTGTCTGCAGTGGGACGCAATGTCGATGCCCTGAAAACTGCGCGCCAGGCTCGGGACCTGGATTCGGTATCGCCCGTGGTCAACCACCGCCTGGCGATTGCATGGCTGTGGAATGGCGACAACGTGCGCGCCGCGGAACAGTTTGCCCAGGGAGCAAATCTCGGCTTCGCCAATTTGCGCAGCCCCGCCTACCTGATTTTCCTGTTGCGAATGGAGCGCTTTGATGAAGCCCGCAGGGTGATCGAACATCTTTACGCGGGTACCGGCGCCGATCCCCGTTGGCTGATGGATAACATCGATGCGATAAGCACGGGCAATGCTGGCAGTGACCTGGTCGAAGCCGCCGAGGCCGCTGTGGAGCGTGGTGATGTGTTTCCCCGCCTGCAATTGGGCCTGTGGCTATACCTGGATGAAGCGGAGCGGGCGTTTGCAGTCGTCAGGCAATTGTCGGGCAATAAAAAGTTCGTGGATGTGGAGTTGCTGTTCTCTGAGGAAGCCAGGGCATTCCGCGCCAGCGATGAGTTTGCAGAGTTGGCAGAGGAATTTGGCCTGGACGCCTACTGGGAAAATCGACGGGGTCCAGATAAGAGGTAGCGCATCCCTGCGCTGTATCGCTTCCGCCGTGATCTGGCTCAAACCCTGTCCTGGTAGTGCAGTTTCTTGTGCAGGGCATTGAAAAACTGCTGGTAAAGCTCTGACTCGTTGTCTGCCTTGAGCCCCGTGCTCATGTTCATGCGCACGCTGTAGGTTTGTTCTCCCCGATCTCGTATCAAGATCGTGAGCTCGGTTTTGCCACCCAGGCGGGTACTGCTCCGGTAAGTGGTCACCTGGTAGGCGGTGATGGTTCCCAGGTCCGGGTCCAGTTCGACGATGCGAAAGTGATAGTCCTGCAGGGTTCCGATCACCGCGGAAATTAGCCGATTGTAGTCGGTGTCTGCGATCTGGCGGGTCTGGTAGCTGCGGGCTTGAAGCTGGTTGTCGATTGCCGTCACATAGGGGTCGTAATCGGTAGAGGTGGCGCAGCCGGCCAACGCCAGCAGGGCACCGATGATAATCAGGTAGTGTTTCACAGGATGCTCCTCTGTTTAAATAGCTCGTTCTGTAGTTGGGTGAAAAAGTCCTGGTAGAAGTTGCTGTAATCCGGCTGGGCCGGCGCGTTGGAGTTGGACCCAAGGTTTTGCGCCGCGGCGCTCAGCAGAACCCGATAGCTGTGTTCCCGCCCGGGTAGTTGTCTCAAACTGACTGTGAGGACATGGCCAAACCGATTGTGGGAAAACGGGGGTGATTCAGCCACAATCAGCCCCGGATTCACCTCGGTTTCCGTCACCTGGAATTTGATATCCTGTATCACCGCCAGGCAGGCGTGCAGTAGTTGCCGGACATCGGTATTCTCAAAGTCGCGGCCCTGCTGCATTTCGGCGGCCACGGTGGTGGCTGTGAAATCTTCCCCCCAAGCCATTCCCGTGCCGAGGGAGAGCATCAACAGGCAGGCTAGTAGACGGCTCATGCACAGAGTGTGCGTTTTGTGGTTATTCATGGCCCTTCTCCGGATTTGCCTGCAGAGCGATAGATTTTCGCAGCAGGGTGCGGAAGGTCTCATCGGCGGCCGGCTTTGCGGGATAGAAAGATGAACGAACAGCAATTTCGTCGCTCGATTGCTCCGCGACACTCACGGTGACGCTGTGACCGGCGCAGGAACTCCAGATATAGCCCGAGGAGGTGAATCCCGTTGGCGGTATCCAACGGTAGACAGACGTCGCCGAGATGATTCCCAGTTGGCTGTTGACCTCCTGTAGATTACAGTCCATATCCATGAGTACCGCCGTGACATGGGCGCAGGCGCTCTCGTAATCCTGGCCCTCAATGACGACCGTTTCCCGCTCGCGGTCGGCGGCGAATTCGGCTTGGCGGGAAAAAAGATCCGGCATTATTGCCACTTGACTCGCGCAGCCGGTCAGTACTGCCAGACCAAGCCCTAGTCCCATAATGTACACCGACTTCATAGTTGCTCTCCTTCCAGGTAAACCGCCTTGGACAGCTTGTCGAAAAACTCCTGGTACACCCTTGGCAATTCGGTGTGATCGGGGATCATGCCACCGTGGTCGTATAGCATGTCACGGTCGAGGCTGATGCGGACCTCTGTTGCATTGCGGGCATCATCCTTTGCCGCACTCACCAGCAGGTTGACGTGAATCCGTTGTGCGACCTGCTCGGGCAGGTCTGTGACCACATCTTCCCCGATCAACAGCGACAGTATTACAGTGACGGTAACCAGGGCGGCCTCACCCACCGCGTGTGCGGTGCCGGCCCCCATTACCTCTGCGGTTTTCTCGCCCATTAACAGGCCGAACTCTCGCTCGCCGCCGGTCACCTTGAAGCCCATGTCCTGCAATACGCTGGCGCTGGCGAGGAATACGGCTTCCTGATCATGGGTCTGGAAGTCGCGGGTCTGGGTCTCCAGATCTACCGCGCTGGTGGGATTAAGTTGAAACAGAGGTTCCATCGCCAGCGGCCTGGTTTGTAGCGCAAGGGCCGCTGGTGCAACGACGCTGCCGATCAGGGTTAGTGCCAGTGCAAGCGGTATAGATTTAGAATTGTTCACGGGTCAGTTCCTAGAACCGCGAGGCGTGGTAGGAGAAGTCCTTAACCTGCCGGTCGCCATCGAAGCGCACGATAATGGTCAGGGTGCGTTGTGAGCGGCGGCTTGCGCCCGCTTTCTGGTTGTAGCCGGGCAACACGCCTCCTGCTGCTGAACCGGAAGCGGCCCCGATCAGTGAGACCAGGCCGGATCCGCTCTCGGAGTATACGGATTCGGTGCTGACTCGGTCATAGACCCATACTTCGTGGCGATTCTCGTCGGTGGAAACAATATTGGGGCTGCCCAGGGAGGAGAGAACTTCCGAGCCTGACATGCCGATGCGCACATTGCGTTGCACGGCGGCCAGCGTGAGTCGGTCTTCCTCATAGCTGTTAACAGCTGTCTGGTGCTGCGGCGCCGTCATGCAGCCGGTCACCAGTAAACACATGGTGCTCGTAAAGATGACGCTGATAGCGAGTCGCTTGTTCATGTTGTTTCTCCGTTTACGTTTTGGCGGCGATCGGATTGATGGCGCCGTGCATGCTGCGATATTTCATCCAGATAACGAAAAACTTCCCGTACGGCCTGTATCCAGGTCGTTTCCCGATAGGTCAGCTCGTGCTGCCGGCAAAAGTTCCGCGTGATTTTCCTGGCCATGCCAAGTTTGTGAATAGGCACTGCGGGGAACAGGTGATGCTCAATATGGTTGTTCGTACCGCCAAACAGGATGTCATTCAGCTTGGTTGAACCGAGGTCACGCGTGGTGGCCAATGTTTTCTGAAAGAAAGGCGCTTTCTCATCTGGCGACCGCATCGGCATACCGACATGATTAATCAGGACCACGCAGCCGAGATACAATCCGACCAGTAAACTGATCAACGCGTAATTCAGCAAGGCTTCACCCGGACCGAGTAATACAGCCGGTAAGCCCAGCCACAGGACATAGTGAAGCGCCAACAGGGTTTTCTCCGCCGGGTAACTTCCAAGTCGGCCGAAAACCAGTTTCAGTCCGCGGATCTTTAACGAGAATGCCTGCAGGCTCAGCAACGGCCAGATCAGGTAGGCCTGCCAATCCGTCACCCGTTTCGCGAGCCCCGTCTTCGTCGCCACAGAGGCTGGGTAAAAGGAAAGCACACCTGCGCCCTGAATGTCGGGGTCTCGCGCCGTGTCGTTAGGATGCGCGTGATGCTGTTTGTGGTTCTGCAGGTAGTGCGTTTGCGCGTAGCCGGTGAGTAGGCTCATGAACAGGTAGCCCAGCCGCCGCGAGAGCTGGCGTTTCCGGTTGCAGCCCAAGTGGCCGAACTCATGGCCAAGGAATGACGACTGGACGCAGGTTGCCGCTAACAGAAACACCAGCACACTGCGCAGGCCCCCGTCCGGGCCCTGCAGCAGGGCAATGTAGCCACCGCAATACACCAGAAGTACCAGAAACACGTGTACGCTGCTGGCCAGGCGCGTCGGCCTGAAGCATCCGGCCGCGATGATTTGCTGCCTGAGCAGTTGATATAGACGGCTGTCTGCAACGCTGGTCGGTGACGCCGCCGTTATTGTGACTGCGGCACGAGCTTCGGGATTCATTGTTAGTGAAGTCATCTTGTTTCCCCGTTTGGGTTCCTGTTTAAGGTGATTGCGTATTGGGGAAAAGTTTAGGGCGGGCGGGGGACACTTACCTGAGGGACTTGTGAGGTTTTCCTGAAATTTGTTTAGGTTTCCTTATGGCGTAGTGATTTCAATCGAGCGGGTAGCTGTGGAGCTCAAACGAGACAGCGGTATTTGGGGCCGGTGTAAAAAACCGTTAAAGTGATGATTGGATAGAGACGGGTAGTACTTGTTTGAGCAGCTAGGTGATTCAATTGGTCATTGGTCATTGGTCATTGGTCATTGGTCATTGGTCATTGGTCATTGGTCATTGGCGATGGCGCGGATCAAAGTGGCGCTGGATCGCTACGGTGCGCCGGTATTTGGCGCAACGCAAAGCCAATAGTCGGGCGCCTTTGATTCGGAAGCCTATGACCCCGCAGCTTTAGCCGCGATCGCTGCCAGAGCTCCAGTCATTTTATCAAACACCGCATCACAACCTTTCACCCGATGGCGTTTTTTCAGGCACGTTGGGCTGTTATAGGTGATCGAAACCTGTCCACTGTCATCGCTCACCAGAAACTTCATTGGCAGGTCGATGCCAATGGATTGCCGGCACGCCATCAATTGCGAGCCCATTTTGGGATTGCCGAACAGAATCAGTGTCGTCGCAGGCAGGGTCATTTGGACTTTTTCGGCATTTTCCTGGTGATCGATGGTGGCAAATATAGTCATGCCTTTGGCGTTTAAAATATCGGTTAATCGCGAGGTGGTTTCTGGGACGCTATGACTGCTGTCAACCGTTACCATGCTGTGCTTTCCACCCGCCATCGCAATACCCGGTAACACCGCTAGTAGTAAAACCTTTATCCATAATTTCATTTGTTTCTCCGGCCTGATTATTCTTTAGCTTGTTAATACTGCTTCGTTTTTGCCAATTATACGATCTGCCTGTTCGTGATTGGTTCATCTTTATTGTTTTTTTAAGGTGTCCAGGGACCTTGCTCCAAAGTGTTAATTGGCAGGGGATTGTAGTAGGTCATGCGTAGTTCTAACTAGTCCAAATGGGTTAGACGAAGTCGTTGAATTTTCGAGTTATGCGGTTCACAACAGGTTGGTTTCGGTTTAGGATATAGGGGTAAAAGGATAAGGCAGCGTAACTAAAATGCTTGAACAAGGACGTTCAAACAGAGCCAAATTTGCAGCTGAAGATGCCACTATGCAACCTGATAGTGGACTGCTGTGTATATGTTTACTGGCTCGCTTTCACCAGGTGGCAGCGGATGCTCAAAGTCTGCGTCACGAGGTTGGCTATTCCGGGCAGAAATTTTCGAACCTGGAGGTTCTGCGAGCCGCCAAATTCCTGCAACTCAAGGCGAAGAGCGTCACTGCGAAGTTGGCTGAAATCGCGGCGATCGCATTGCCCGCAATTGGCCAATATCGAAGCGGTGAGTATTTCATACTGGCCCGCGTTGACCAGGGAAAGGCGCTGATTCAGGATCCCTCGCACCAGGGCCCGCAAACACTAGCCCTGAATGAGTTCGCGGAACTCTGGTCGGGCAACCTGATTCTGGTCGCCAGAAGATCATTTGCCCCGGGCTCTAACCGTAAATTCGACTTAAGCTGGTTTGCACCGGCAATCATCAAGCATAGAAAGCTACTCGGCGAAGTGCTACTGGCCTCTTTCTTTATTCAGCTGTTTGCGCTGGCGACGCCGCTCTTTTTCCAGGTCATTATCGACAAGGTGCTGGTGCACCGCGGGCTGACGACGCTCGATGTGCTGGTCATCGGCCTGCTGGTAATTTCGGTTTTCGATGTGATACTGAACGGACTCCGTACCTACCTGTTTTCCCATACCACCACCCGGGTCGATGTGACGCTCGGCAGCAACCTGTTCCGGCATTTGGTCAATTTGCCGATCGCCTATTTTCAATCGCGCCAGGTTGGTACTACGGTTGCGCGGGTGCGCGAACTCGAAACCATTCGCAATTTCATTACAGGGTCGGCGTTAACCCTGCTTATCGACGTGTTCTTCACCTTCGTATTTTTCGCGGTGATGTATTACTACAGCACTACCTTATTCTGGGTGGTAGCTGGTTCAATTCCCTTCTACGTAACGCTCTCAGCGGTCATTACGCCGGTGCTTCGGCGTCGTCTCGACGAGACCTTCAGGCGCGGTGCCGAGAATCAGGCATTCCTGGTAGAAGCGGTCGCCGGGGTGGAGACGCTTAAGTCCATGGCGGTTGAATCCCAAATGCACAAGAGATGGGATGAGCAGTTGGCGGGCTACGTGTCTGCCTCTTTTCGCAGCCAGAATCTTGGCAATATTGCGAGTCAGGTGGCCCAGTTCGTTAATAAGGTTGTGACCGTGCTGATACTCTGGTTTGGCGCGAGAATGGTGATTATGGGTGAGCTCAGCGTGGGTCAGTTAATTGCCTTTAATATGCTGGCCGGGCGCGTTTCCGGCCCGATTCTAAGGTTGGTTCAGCTGTGGCAGGATTTTCAACAGGCGAGCATTTCCATCGAGCGGCTTGGCGATATCCTGAATACTCCTGCGGAGCCGGGTCATGACCCCAACCGCACAACGTTGCCGCAAATTAAAGGCCAGGTGCAATTTGAGCATGTCGGTTTTCGTTACCAGCCGGATACGCCGCAGGTGCTCACTGATATTAGCCTGAGCATCAGGTCGGGCGAGGTCATAGGGATAGTCGGGCGGTCCGGTTCGGGCAAGAGCACGCTTACCAAACTGATTCAGCGTCTTTACGTGCCGCAAACCGGGCGAATCCTGGTGGATGGGGTCGATTTGGCGCTAGTTCAGCCCGCCTGGCTGCGGCGTCAAATCGGGGTGGTCCTGCAGGAGAACTACCTGTTCAATCGATCGGTGAAGGACAATATTGCGCTGGCGGATCCGGGTATGCCGGTGGAGCGTGTGATCCAGGCCGCCAAGCTGGCCGGCGCCCACGAGTTTATTCTTGCATTACCCGAGGGCTACGATACTTGCATTGAGGAGCAGGGCAGCAATCTTTCGGGTGGCCAGAAGCAGCGTATTGCGATCGCGCGGGCGTTGCTGATCAATCCGCGCATCCTGATATTCGACGAGGCGACCAGCGCGCTTGATTATGAATCGGAGCGTATTGTCCAGCGCAACATGCAGGCCATCGGCCGTAACCGCACGGTGTTTATCATCGCCCATCGCCTGTCGACGGTCAGGCATGCCGACAGCATTATCGTCATCGACAAGGGCAGGATTATCGAGCAGGGCAATCACACTACATTGCTGAATCAGGGTGGCCTGTATGCCCGGCTGCATTTTCACCAAACCGCTGCAGCGGGGGAGGTGGCTTAATGAGGCTGTTTAGGAATAGTGTCGCCAGACTCATGGGCAAGCAAGAGCCTGGAAATGGCGCTCAGCGCAGTACCTATGCGTTTATGCCCGCCGTGCTGGAAGTGCAGGAAACGCCTCCATCGCCGATTGGGCGAGCCATTATTTGGACTATCAGCTTACTGTTCGTTATCGCGATTGTGTGGGGCGTGATCGGCAAGATGGATGTCGTGGCCGTCGCGCAAGGTAAGATCATTCCCGGGGGGCGCGTCAAAACGGTACAGCCGTTGGAAATTGGCAAGGTAGAGGTTATCCATGTTGTAGAGGGTCAATCCGTCAGTGAGAGCGAACCT
>CAXMOT010000067.1:0-12467 GCA_964195105.1 uncultured Gemmatimonadales bacterium
ACCGTGGCTCCCCGCTCGGGGGCTTCGACCAGGCGCTCTGGGCTGCCGAACCGCATCTCAGGAAGCACCACATACATTTTCAACCCGGTGTTAATGAAGACCTCGCTGCAACGGCGGTATGGGGCAGCCAGCAAACCAACCTGTTTCCCGGGGCCAAATACGATGGCGTGTTTTCGATGTGGTACGGCAAGGGTCCCGGCGTGGACCGCAGCATGGATGTCATCAAACACGGTAATGCGTTTGGGACTTCGAAATATGGCGGCGTGCTAGCGGTGGCGGGGGATGATCATGCCTGCAAGTCGTCATCCTTGCCGCACCAGAGCGAGCATATGTTTATCGGTGCATCGATGCCGGTGCTGAGTCCAGCGAACGTGCAGGAGGTGCTGGACCTGGGCGTATTCGGCTGGGAACTGTCCCGTTACAGTGGTTGCTGGGTGGCATTGAAAGCCATCACCGAAAATATGGACTCGGCGATCTCGGCGGAGATCGATCCTGAGCGGGTGCGCATTGTGATTCCGGAAGATTTTGAAATGCCACCGGAAGGCCTGCATGGTCGGTTGGGCGCGGATCCGCTGGAGCAGGAGCGAATCCTCAATAGATACCGTATCTATGCGGCGCGCAACTTTGCCCGGGTTAATCGTTTGAACCGTATCGTGATCGACAGCCCGAACCCGAGGCTGGGGATTATTACTAGCGGCAAGGCTTACCTGGATGTGTTGCAGGCGCTGGAGGATCTTGAAATCGATGCGGCCGAGGCGGCGCAAATCGGCCTGCGAGTGTTCAAGGTCGGTATGAGTTGGCCGCTGGAGCCGGTATCGACCCATGAATTCGCCAAGGGCCTTGAGGAAATCCTGGTGGTCGAGGAAAAGCGCAGCATTATCGAGGACCAGCTTACCGGCCAACTATACAACTGGCCGGTAGAAGAACGTCCCCGGGTTTTTGGTGAGTTCGATGAGCAGGGCGAAGACCTGTTACCCAATCTCAGTGGCCTTACCCCCGCGCAGGTGGCGCGAGCGATCGCCGCGCGGATAAATCGCTTCTATGCCAGTGAATCGATACGTGACCGATTGGCATTCCTGGACGCCAAGACCCAACGCCTTGCTACTCCGCGCTGCAAACTGGATCGGTTGCCGTATTACTGCTCGGGTTGCCCGCACAATACGTCTACCGTGGTGCCTGAGGGCAGCCGTGCGATGGCGGGAATCGGCTGTCATTACATGGCGCAATGGATGAATCGGCGCACCACAACTTTTACCCATATGGGTGGGGAGGGCGCGACCTGGATTGGTCAGGCGCCGTTCACCGAGACCCGGCATGTTTTCCAGAACCTGGGCGACGGTACCTATTTCCATTCCGGCGTGTTGGCTATCCGGGCGAGCGTTGCGGCCGGGGTTAATATTACCTACAAGATCCTCTACAACCATGCCGTCGCGATGACCGGCGGACAACCGCTGGACGGTGACCTGCCGGTGGAACGACTGGTATATCAACTCAGGGGCGAGGGCGTTAAACGCATCGCGGTGGTGTCGGACGAACCCGGCAAGTATCCCGTGACCTTTCCGCAGTTCGATGGCCTGAGTATCGACCATCGCGACCGCCTGGATGCGATTCAGTGCGAGTTGCGGGAGCTGTCCGGCACCACGGTGATCGTCTATGACCAGGGCTGCGCCGCGGAAAAACGCCGCCAGCGGAAACAGGGGCTGTTGGCGGATCCGCCATTACGGGTGTTTATCAACGAAGATGTCTGCGAAGGTTGCGGCGACTGCAGTGTAAAGTCCAACTGCTTGTCGGTACTCCCCAAAGAAACCCCATTGGGGCGCAAACGCATAATTAACCAGAGTGCCTGCAACAAGGACTACTCCTGCCTGAAGGGTTTCTGCCCGAGTTTTGTCAGCGTGGTGGGAGGCGAATTGCGACAATCCCGGGCCTCGATCACCGAACCGTTATTTGGGCCGCTACCAGAACCGGAGTTACCCTCGATCGGGAGTCCCTGGAACATACTGGTCACCGGCATCGGAGGCACTGGCGTACTGACGATCGGTTCGATAATCTCGATGGCGGCGCATATCGAAGATAAGGGCTGCTCGACGCTCAACCAGACCGGCCTGGCGCAAAAGTTCGGCGCCGTGGTCAGTCATGTGCGGGTGGCCCGCACCCAGGAGGATATACACGCGGTGCGCATAGCCGCCGGTGATGCCGACTTGCTATTAGGCTGTGACCTGGTGGTGGCGGACTCCGACGATGCCCTCGCCAAGCTTAATCTTGAACGCAGCTATGCCGTGGTGAATGAATACCAGTCGGCTACCGCGGAATTCCTGCACAATCCGGATCTGGAGTTTCCTGCGGCCGCCATGAAACAGACCCTGCGGGAAGAATTGGGTGAGGCCAGGGCTCGCTTCATCGACGCTACTCAATTGGCCATTGCCTTGCTGGGAAACGAGATTGCCAGCAACATGATTCTGTTGGGTTATGCCTATCAGCGAGGCCTGGTTCCAGTATCCGCCGTGGCCATTCATCAGGCGCTCAAACTGAACAATGTGGCCGTCGCGTTTAACCAGCAGGCATTTTTATGGGGCCGCCGGGCGGCGCATGATTGGGATGCGGTGACGCAGATTGCTCAGCTTGAGCAGGAGCCGGCTGCGCCTGCCCAAGGCCTGGATGAGACCATAGAGTGGCGAGCGGATTATCTCACCCGCTACCAAAACATTGCCTATGCGGATCAGTACCGGGAGTTTGTCGGTGAGGTGCGTCGTACCGAACGAAAGCCAATGGGTGGCCATGGAGAATTGCAACTAAGCGCAGCGGTCGCACGCTGATTGTGTAAACTGATGGCCTATAAGGATGAATACGAAGTTGCACGGTTGTATAGCAATGGCGATTTCCTGGCTAAACTGAACCACCAGTTCGAGGGTGACTTCAAACTCAGGTTTCACCTTGCGGTACCCTGGTTATCGAAACGGGATAAAGCGACCGGTCATCTGGTTAAGCGCACCTGGCCGCAGTGGACCATGAGTCTGATGAGCGTACTGGCGAAGCTCAAAGGGCTGCGCGGGACTCGCTGGGATATCTTTGGTTACACTCGGGATCGACGCATGGAGCGGCAGTTGATTAACGATTACCGTGGCACGATTCGGCATCTGCTTGAGGACTTGAGCCGGGAGAATTATGCTACGGCGGTAGAGATCGCGGCGCTGCCCGATACGATTCGTGGCTTTGGCTACATCAAGGCGGTCAGTGCGGAGGCGGCGCGCCACCAGCGGGAGCAGTTGCTGGACCGGTTTTATGGCCGCGAGGGTAAAGTGGTGCGGATGCATCAACGGCGGGTCGCGTGAGCCTGGGAGACTGTCGGGCTTAGGATGAATCTACTGCGGAAAAGCCGCTCACGTAATAGAGAGGGGTCAGATTTACCGATTATTCAGAGGTGCCCCAGGCTAAGCGGTGCGCCATGGGAGCGAACGAGGGATGAGTTGTAATGAGTAACGAACCGATTGTCATCGTCAGCGCCGCCCGCACGCCCATCGGCGGCTTCCAGGGGGCATTGGCCAGCCTGGCGGCCCCTGAGTTGGGGGCGGCAGCTACCCGGGCCGTATTAGAACGCGCCGACATGGGATCTGGTGAAATCGATGAATTGTTGTTTGGTTGTGTGTTGCCGGCCGGAATGAAGCAAGCGCCGGCGCGCCAGGTAGCGCTCGGTGCCGGGCTGGATATGTCGACAGGCTGTACCACGGTTAACAAGATGTGTGGTTCCGGTATGAAGAGCGTGCAACTTGCCCATGACCAGATCAAGGCGAATAGCAGCCGGATCGCGATTGCCGGCGGGATGGAGAGTATGAGCCAGGCTCCGCACCTGCTGGCCGGACTGCGCAGTGGCATGCGAATGGGCGATGCCGGGATTGTCGATCATATGTTTTGTGATGGCCTCGAGGACGCTTATACCGGCAAGCTGATGGGCGTGTTTGCCCAGGGCAGTGCTGACCGCTTTGGTATTAGCCGGGAGCAGATGGACCAGTACGCAATTGAGTCTTTATGCCGTGCCGAGTTGGCGATAGAGAATGGCTTCTTTGATGACGAAATCGTGCCGGTTAACGTCACTAATCGAAACGCCATCCTGTCTATAACAAAAGACCAACAACCCGGTAACGCGAACGTCGAAAAGATTCCCGATTTGAGGCCGGCGTTTAAAACTGGCGGCACCATCACCGCGGCCAATTCCAGTTCGATTTCGGATGGCGCGGCGGCGTTGCTGTTGATGAGCGAAGCGGATGCCCGCCAGCGTGGTTTCGTGCCCCTCGCACGCATCCTGGCCCATACCAGTCACGCCGGGGAACCCGCTGATTTTCCCAGCGCGCCAATCGGTGCGATTCACAAGCTGCTGAAGCAGACCAGGTGGGAGGTGGCGGATGTGGATCTATTCGAGATCAATGAAGCCTTCGCGCTGGTACCGTTGCTGGCGATGCAGGAATTTGGTATCGATCGTGATTGCATCAATGTTCACGGCGGCGCCTGCGCCCTCGGGCATCCGATTGGGGCGTCCGGTGCGCGTATTATCGTCACGCTGCTGTATGCGTTGCGTCGCCTCGCCAGGTCGCGCGGTGTTGCTGCAATTTGCATCGGCGGTGGGGAGGCCACCGCCGTTGCGATTGAGATGATTAGCTGAGTCTTTTTTATTGACGCCGTGCTTACAACTTCTTGATGGCGTCCGATTCCTGGAGCCCTGACACGACTTCGATATTGATGCCGTCAGACAACCCGGTCGCGATATCGCGGCGTTCAAACTCCTGCGGCCCGGCCTCGATCTCGACAAAGGTTTGCTGTTCCTCGAACTGCAGGTTCGCTTCATTGATTGCTAACACGTCATCGCGTCGGTCCAGCACGATGTCTGCATTGGCGCTGTAGCCGGCGCGCAGGGCAAGATCTTCCCTCAATAATACCGCCGCCCGCAATTCAAACTTGATCGTGCCCTGGTCGTCGACGCCCTTGGGCGAGATATACTCGAGTATCGCGGTAAAGGGCTCCGCCTCGATGGCGCCAATATTCAGCAGCAGTTCCATGCCTTCGCGAATCTTGCCAACCTCGGACTCATCGACCTTACCCTCAAATATCATGTCGTTCATGTCGGCGATAGTGGCGATGGTGGTGCCGGCATTAAAAGTGTTGGTTTCGGTGACGAAGGTGCCTTCCTTGACCGGCACATCCAGCACCGTCCCCTTAACCGTCGCCCACACCAGGTTGGAGACTTTCTCGGCGTTCTTTGACGCGCCTTCCTTGATCAGGGCGACATTGTTTTCCGCCGAGGCAACCGCTTCCCGCGAGAGATCGCGCGCCAGCACGATTCGGGTATATGCAATATCGGAAACCAGTCCGTCCTCTATCAGTTTTTTCTGTCGAATCATTTCGCGCTTGGCGTTCGCGAAGTTGATGCGCGCTCGTTCAAGCTGGGATTCGGCGGCATTCAGTCGTTCCATGTCGGGAATGAGCTCAATCTTTGCCAATAGTTCACCCTTGTTGACCGTCTGGCCAGCCTCGACATAAAGCTCTTCAACCACCCCGGAGACCTGGGTCTTGATCTCGACTTCCTTGCGCGGAGTGATTTTTCCGGTGGCGACGGTTTTCTTCACAATAGTGGTCACAAAGGGTGTCACGGTTTCAAAGACCACCGGCTTCTCCTGGGACTTCTGGTAGAGAAACGCCGCGGTACCCAGAAACAGGAAACCGATGCCGATTATTGTTGCGAAAAAAAGTACTTTCTTCATTTAGTTATCTCACTCCAGTAAAAATCATGTTTGTTAGTGCGTATCCGGAAATAACCTCTTTGTCATTGCGAGGAGCGCAGCGCTTTTCAGCCTGTCCCTGCGAAGGCAGGGATGGCAATCTGCTGTTTTAAAAAGTTTTATAGATTGCTTCTCTTCGCTCGCAATGACATTTTTTGGGTTTCCCGATAATCACCTGTTATTCTTCTTGTAAGGCCAATATAGGGTCTACTTTGGCCGCTCTTGAGGCCGGCATCATCGCTGCCAGTGCTCCCGCTATTACCAGGAAGCCTATGGCAATGGTCGCCGTCGTAAAACTGATTTCGGGATTTTCAAAGAATCCGCCGCCATCGCTCACTTGCTCAAGGATCGCGCCGATACCTTCCAGCATAAACACGCCAAAAACCAGGCCGAAATAGCCGGCGACTCCGGTGATAACCAGTGCTTCCTGTACGATCATCGAAACAATGGATGCCGGGGTTGCCCCCAGGGCTTTGCGAATACCGATTTCCTTGGTGCGTTCCTTAACCACAATCAGCATAATATTACCGACGCCAATAACCCCTGCCAGGATGGTGCCTATGGCGACCAGCCAGCTGAAGGCGGCCATGCCGGTGAACAGGGACTGCATCTCTTCGAAACGTTCCTGGACATTGAAGGTTGCAATGGGTGCCGGATCGTCCGGGTGGATCCTGTGGCGCTCCCGTAATAACTTATCAACCTGCTGTTCAATAACTTCCGCACGTACGCCAGCTATTGGCGTTAACAGCAACTGGTGAATGCTATCGAGCTGATTGAAGGTGTAACGCAGGCTACTGTTGGGAATGTAGATATGCTCCGCGGCCCGTCCATCACGACCGCTTGATCCGGTAGCTTCAAAAACTCCCACCACGCGAAAGAAGATGCCCTTGATTTGAATCTGCTGCCCCAGCGGATTCTCGTCGGCTGCAAACAGTACTTCCCTGACCCGCGTACCGATCACCGCTATCTTGCGCCGCTCCGCCATGTCCAGCGGATTGATAAACCGCCCTTCGACAATTCTTTGTGAACGCAGTTGCAGCAATCCCGGTTGCTCGCCGCTGACGCTGTAGGAATCGTTTTTGGTCCCGCGCTCAATGAATGTCGGCCCGAGTTCGTTGCCGGCGATCATCAAGTCTACCGTGTCGATGTTCTGGCGGATCGCTGCGAGGTCATCGTCATTAAACTTTACCGTGCGACCCTTGGACAGGCCCTTGTAGGGCAGGCTGGTGGCGCTGCCCGGCGAGATGAATACCGCGTTCTGCAAGCCACCAAAACCGGCTAGCACGCCATTCTCCAGACCCTTGCCAGCGCCCAGCAGGGCAACCAGCATGAAGACGCCCCAAAACACCCCAAAGGCCGTCAGTGATGTGCGCAGCTTATGCCGCTTCAGCGTGCCGTATATTTCCTGCCACTTGTCGATATCGATCATCGTCGCATCCCCTTCGCTAGGCTCGCATGGCTTCGACCGGCGTTACCCGGGCGGCTTTTAAGGCGGGAATCAAACCGGCAATCGTACCGATCCCGACCAGCAGTAGCAGTGCGATGACAGCCGTTCGGAAATCGACTTCGGGGTTCTGGAACACGACCGTCTTAATATTCAGGGTTTCGAGCAGGTAGTTGGTGCCCTCCAGCAGGCCGACTCCCACTACCAGGCCGAAGTAACCGGCGACACTGGTGATCATCACCGACTCCAAAAGGATCAAGCTGATGATAGACCAGGGTGTGGCACCGAGGGCTTTGCGGACCCCGATTTCACGGGTACGATCCTTGACCGTGATGATCATGATGTTACTGATACCGACGATTCCGGCCATCAGGGTGCCGATGCCCACGAACCAGACAAAACCGCCAATGGCTGTGAACAGGCCCTTGATCATTTTGGTTTCATCGGCCAGGTTGGAGATGAAGATTGCCCGTTCATCGTCCGGCGAAATCCTGTGGCGTTTCTGCAGTAGCTCTAATATGTCCTTTTCAAGCTGCAAACCATCGAAGCCGGCGCGGGGGGCCGCCGCAATCAGGCTGATGTTCTCGCCTTCGCCAAAGGTCTTCTGGAAGGCTTCCATGGGAATATAGATGCGCTCCGACATCCTGCCTTCCCAGCCGGAATCATAGAATACGCCGACCACTCTAAAGGTGACGCCATTGATGCTGATGTACTCGCCAGTCGGGTCTTCGCCGTTGGGAAACAGCGCTTCTGCGACACGGGTGCCAATCGTAGCCACCTTGCGCTGCTCTTTACTGTCGAAGGTATTAAGGCGGCGACCGAAATGATAATCCTGGTATACCTTGATCTTGAAATAATTGTCTGCGACACCGAAGACGCTGAAGTTGCCGCTCTTTTCCTGGTAGGTAATGATGGTGTCGCCCTCAAAGAATGACCCTAACGGATTTTCCGCCGAGACAAATTTTGCCCCCGGCAACTCGCGCTTGATGGCCGCTACATCCGACTCGGTCAACTGTACTGTACGATTGGGTGGCAAGCCCTTGTAGGGGATGGATGTCTGGCGAGCGAATATCCACATGCTGTCACGCAGGTCGCTGCTGAACATATTTTCCGCACCATTCTGCATGCCTTGGCCGGCACCCAGCAGCAGGATCAGCATGAGAATGCCCCAGAACACCCCGAACGCGGTTAAAAACGTGCGCAGTTTATTTTGCTTCAGGGTGTGGAGTATCTCTTGCCACTTGTCTATGTCGAACATGTGGTGTCGTTCCCCTATGCCACGGTGGAGGCAAGGTCAGCAGCATCTCGCGTAATCTGCCCGTCCTTGAGGGTGATGATTCGGTCGGTCTGCTCGGCTATGTCAGTCTCGTGGGTGACGATGATGATGGTTTTGCCGGTTTCATGAATGCCCCTGAAGATATCCATGACTTCCATCGATGTAACACTGTCCAGTGCGCCAGTGGGCTCATCCGCCAGGATAACACTCGGATTGGCGATCAGGGCCCGCGCGATGGCGACGCGCTGTTTTTGTCCGCCAGATAATTCGCCCGGTAAATGGTCGGCGCGATCGGCCAGGTTGACGCGCTCCAGGTATTCCATGGCAATGCGGTTGCGTTCGCGACGCCCGACCTTCTGGTAATACAGTGGCAGCGCGACATTTTCCATCGCGTTCTTGAAGGGTAATAAATTGAAAGCCTGGAATACAAACCCGAGGTGCTTGTTGCGGAACCAGGCCGCCTTGCTCTCGGTCAGTTTATCGATGTGGGTGCCGTCCAGGTGGTATTCGCCCCGGTCATAACTATCCAGGATGCCGATGATATTCAACAGGGTGGATTTGCCAGAACCGGAGGAGCCCATAATGGAAACCATCTCGCCTGCTTTGATTTCAAGGTCGATGCCTTTGAGGACATGCAGCGACTGGTCGCCGATGCCGTAGGATTTGTGAACGCCTTTTAGTTCAATCATGCGTCTGCTACGTCTTCCTGAATGTAACTCATCGTTGGTTGTCCGGATTGCCCCGGGCCTTGTTTGCATCCTGCCCGGTTCGCCCGACGGAGCAATATTCTAACAGGTGAATCGCATCATATTGATGCAAAGATCGCTTGCGGCCACTTTATAACTAGTGGTTCATGCAATGACGTGGATTATAAGCATACCGCTGGCGTAACACTACCGTAATCGGATCTTCGGAGATCGTTCCAGATTCTTGCTGAGATTCGCATAGTTGGCCCCTCGAACGCAACAGGTCAATATTGCACGATAATGTGACAAACCTTCGATTATCTGCGGATTAAGGGGTTGAATGGGCTGAATAATCGACGAATGCCTCGTTAATCAGACGTAAGGGGCTTGACTGGAACATCCATCGGCTATAGTTTGCTATCCCCGCGGGTCGGTAGTTTTGGGACGACCCGGGGTTTATAAAAATAATAGTAATTAACAGGAGCGCAGCGCTCGCAACAACATGGAATATTGCTGCTTGAACTGATTAAGCCATAACGGCGTGTCAGGGCAAACAGGCAAGGCCATCGTTAATGCGTGACGGATAGCGATCAGAAATATCGGGGAAATGTGACGTCCAATCGTAGATGGCATCCCCCATACCGGATTAAATCCGGCCTCACGGCTGCGGCTGTGCAATCCTTTTAAATAAATTACAAGTCAGGAGAATTAAAGTGTCTAGCCAATATAACCACCGAATGTCGGGTAGCAATTATAACCACAGAATGGCGTTGTCGGGTCTCGACCTGTCAGGTCTTTCCCAGCAAGATCTGAACGCGATTGTTCGCAAAATACTTGAGGACAAGATCCACGGTATTTCTTTCAGCCCGTACATTGCAGGGCAGGGGCCGGGTACGATTATCGGCGAAGCGCAGATCCGTGATCGCTTGAGCATTATCCAGCCTTACGTGAACTCGGTTCGATCTTTTTCCTGCACGGACGGCAATGAACTGATTCCTGCGATCGCCAAGGAAAATGGCCTGGACACCATGGTAGGTGTCTGGTTGGGCGATGACCCGGAGAAGAACGAAGAAGAATTGGCTAATGGTATCGAAGTAGCGAATGCCGGTCATGCGGACATCCTGGCCATCGGTAACGACGTACTGTTGCGCGGCGACCTTACGGAAGATGAATTAATCGATTTTCTGAACCGTGCCAAGGCAGCTTGCCCGAATGTTGAAGTGGGTTATGTTGATGCCTATTACGAGTTCGTTAATCACCCGCGTGTGACCGAAGTGTGTGACGTTATTCTGGCCAACTGCTACCCGTTTTGGGAAGGCTGTCCCGCGGAATATGCCCTGCCGTACATGAAAGAGATGTACCACCAGGCCAAGCATGCTGCAAACGGCAAGCGAGTAGTGATCAGTGAAACAGGCTGGCCGGACCGTGGTACTGCATTTGAAGGCTCCCAGCCGGGATATGAAACCGCTGTTAAATACTTCATCAATGCCTACAAGTGGGCTGAAGAAGAAGGCATCGAAATTTTCTACTTCTCTTCATTTGACGAAGACTGGAAAGTTGCAGCAGAAGGCGATGTTGGCGCTTACTGGGGTCTTTGGGACAAAGACGGAAACCTCAAGTACTCCTAACGATGTGTCAGGTAAGCCTCTGACGCAGAAGGTTTTAATATTGAGCCCGGAAATGCGATTTGCTAATCCGGCTGCAGCGAAGGGTAGTCGTCTATAACATAGGCCTATCCTTCGCTGGAGCATCTCAGTGAAGATATTCACCTTCTGTAGAGTGCCCCTGCTTACACCCCATCGAGAGCCAGCATATTAAAATGCACATTCAGGTCCAGCGCCGAAGCAAAGCGCTGGATGATTTGCTTCGCCTCCCGTTTGTGCTGTGGCATGCTTCAAGGCTGCGTCAAGACACAGGCGCGCAATTTTTTTAGAGAGAGTTAGACGCGTAAGCCGTACAGTTAGTTTCTATTCGGATACGCTCGACAGGATAATAAAATGACTAAAACAGCAGCTGATATTTTAGGAAATCCGGATTATTTGGCAATCTCATATGGTGGCTACCGCGAAAATACACGCGATCTCCAGCCAACCGTAGAACAGATCAAAGAGGATATGAAGATCCTCTCGGCAATGGGCGTAAAAATCCTGCGTGACTACAATGTACAACTTCAACATGCACCCAATCTATTAAAGGCTATCAGTCAGCTCAAAGATGAGGATGCAGACTTTGAAATGTATGTGATGCTGGGAGCATGGATCGACTGCCAATATGCCTGGACAGAAACCGAGCCCAACCACGAGGTTGAAAGCGAAGGCAACGCCGCAGAAATTCAAAGAGCCGTTGATTTGGCAAATGCCTATCCGGATATTGTAAAGGTTATCGCCGTTGGCAACGAAGCTATGGTCAGGTGGGCGACAAGTTATTTTGTACGACCTGATGTTGTTTTGAAATGGGTAAACCATTTACAGGATTTGAAAAAATCAGGAGACCTTGCTGCAGATTTATGGATCACAAGTTCCGATGATTTTTCTTCATGGGGCGGAGGCGATCCAAGTTACCACTGTTATGACCTGGAAAACCTGATCAGGGCCGTGGATTATGTCTCCATGCACACCTACCCTATGCACAATTCTCATTACAATTCGCCATTCTGGATTGTGCCTCCCGATGAGGAAGCACTTTCAGATCAAGAGAAAATAGATGCAGCGATGCTTCGTGCTAAACAGTTCGTCATTGATCAATACTATAGCGTGTTAAATTATATGCATAGCCTGGGAGTCGACAAACCGCTGCATATTGGTGAAACAGGCTGGGCTACGGTCTCGAGTGGCGACTATGGTGCCCATGGCTCGAGAGCCGCAGATGAGTATAAAAGCGGACTTTATTACCAACACATGCGCGAGTGGACAAATGAGCATAATATTTCCTGTTTTTACTTCGAAGCTTTTGACGAGTGCTGGAAAGACCGGAATTCTGAACAAGGATCCGAAAACCATTTCGGTTTGATAACCTTGCAAGGCGAAGCCAAATATGGCGTATGGGACCTGGTTGATAAGGGCATTTTTGATGGCTTGACCCGAGATGGCCAGGCCATCACCAAAACATATAATGGTGATAAAAAAGCACTGATGGAAGAGGTTTTGGTGCCGCCAACGCATTATTAATGCGGGCAGCCTCATCAATGCTAATAAATGATAAAAAGGGGATTCCCAATTGTCAGAAACTGTCTGTCGAGTCCAATAATCGATAAAATGCGCCTAAATAAGATGTATGGGGTTGACTCATCC
>CAXMOT010000068.1:0-15280 GCA_964195105.1 uncultured Gemmatimonadales bacterium
TCGATTTAGCTGAAATCGGCTTGCCCACCGCCAGCGAAGCACTGGATCCAATATCACCCCAATACCTGCAGGAACTGCTAGCCTGGTCGGCAATCGGCGCTCGTACCACAGAGTCCCAAACCCACCGCGAGATGTCCAGCGGCCTGTCTGTCGCCATCGGTTTCAAAAACGGCACAGATGGCGGCCTGTCGGTAGCAATCAATGCGCTGCAGTCAGTGTCTCACCCACACAGTTTCCTGGGGATCAACAAATCGGGCCAGGTTGCGATTATCCGGACCAAGGGCAATCAATTCGCACACATCGTATTGCGTGGCGGCGGCGGCAAACCCAACTATGATTCGGTCAACGTGGCTCTGTGCGAGAAGCGCCTTGAAGATGCAAACCTGCCCGCCAATATCATGATCGACTGCAGTCACGCCAACTCGAGCAAGGACCCGGGCCTGCAACCCCTGGTCATGGAAAATGTGACCAACCAGCTCCTCGAGGGCAACCAGTCAATCATCGGCCTGATGATCGAGAGCAACCTCGGATGGGGTAACCAGCCGCTTACCGAAGACCATTCCCAGCTAAAATACGGCGTATCCATCACCGACGCCTGTATCGATTGGGCGACGACGGAAACGGCAATTCGGGATATGCACAAAAAACTGCAAAGCGTACTACCTGCGCGCTCCAACACATAGGGCGCCCGCATTGGCCAGTTTCTGCGCCGTCCAGCTTACCGATTCACACTTCAGGGGTGAGTCGGGCGCAGAAATGGCTGGCGCAGCGATCGATGCCTCATTCAAGGCAGTGCTGGAGCGACTGACCCAGGAGGCCATCGTTCCAGACCTGGTGCTCCTGACTGGCGACCTGGTCGATGACCCGGACACTTCGGTTTATCCTGCGGTCTACCAACGCCTGATCCAGTTGGTCCGCAGTCGGTTTGCCCCGGAGGTGAAGCTCTGCGCCATACCCGGCAATCACGATCTCGCCGAAAGCTTCCATAGCAGCTTCGCGGCCGCCGGCATCCTTACGCATGGCAGCTTCTCTATCCGCAACTGGCGCTTCTGCCTGCTGGATAGCAGCGTTCCGGGCTCCAACGGCGGTTCAATAGCCGCCGCCGAACTGGAACAACTCGGCGAACTCGCGGCGCGCTATCCTGACCAGAACCTGGCTGTGGTATTGCACCACCCACCGATTTCGATCAATAGCACCTGGCTGGACACCATGACGGTGGATAATGCCGACGAACTGTTCGCTGCGCTGGCCGGTTGCGACAACATAAAGGCCTGTATCTGGGGGCATGCTCACCAGGAATGGGATTCCCTGTATCGGGGCGTTCGCCAATTGGGCTCACCTGCGACCTGCCCGGTGCAATTCAAGCCCCTGAGTACTGCCTATGCAGTCGACGAGCAGCAACTAGCGGGTTGCCGTTGCTTTACCTTCCATTCTGACGGACGACTTGAAACTCAAGTCTTCCGGGTCTCAAACTAAGGATTTAAATGAAGATTATATCGTTTAATATCAATGGTATACGCGCAAGACCTCATCAATTACAAGAGATAATAGACAAGCACGATCCGGATATTATTGGGCTGCAGGAAACGAAAGTATTCGATCCGGAGTTTCCGGTAGAAATCGTTGAAGCCATGGGGTACGAGGTCAATTTCCACGGCCAGAAAGGCCACTATGGGGTCGCAATGCTATCCAAGCAGCCTCCCCTGTCGCTGCAAAAAGGTTATCCCGGCGACCCAGAGGACGCCCAGCGTCGTCTGATCGTCGGTGAATTCGCTACCGAAGACGGAGGCAAGATCGTCGTCATCAATGGCTACTTCCCGCAGGGCGAAAGCCGTAACCACGAGACCAAATTCCCTGCCAAGCGAAAATTCTATGCTGACCTGATGGATTACCTGCGTAACGCCCTGTCAGCCAAGAGTCAGGTGGTCGTCATGGGGGACTTCAACATCTCGCCTGCGGATATTGATATTGGTATTGGCGAAAAGAATGCCAAACGCTGGTTACAAACCGGCAAGTGCAGTTTTTTACCGGAAGAGAGGGCCTGGTATGAGGATTTGCTGGCGTGGGGTGTTGCCGACACCTATCGGATTCAACATCCTGATGTTAACGACCGCTTCAGTTGGTTTGATTATCGCAGCCGCGGCTTTGACGATAATCCCAGGCGTGGCCTGCGTATTGACCAAATTCTCGCGACAGCACCGTTGTGTAGTAAAATAAGTGATACCGGGATCGATTACGATATTCGCGGCATGGAAAAGCCTTCCGACCACTGCCCTATCTGGGTTGAGTTCAGTTGACAAACAAGTATAGGAGCCTATCGGATTTAGGGTTAATCTACTGCGGAAAAGCCGCTCACGTAACAGAGGGGGGTCAGATTTTGCGATTATTCTCGTTAAATAGCGGGCTATTCGCCTCAAAGAATCGAATAATCTGCATCAAATCGGACTTTCCCTCGCTACGATCACCTAATCCCGACAGGCTCCTGAAGCGACGAGCAGTTATCAACTTGCTAACTCGCTTACCCAGGTGATGACATGCTCAAGCGCCATCAACAAGTAATGCCGCGTTGGCACAATCACTTCGTGGTAGAACTGTAACTGGGCATTGGGCGGCAACATGTAAATGGTCACCACAGTCAGTAGTGCGGTTGTAAGCACCAGTATTCGCCACGGATGGGCTTTCGGTTTGCCCCTGCGATTGCCCAGCCGGTCTTTCGCCAGCGCTGCCCGATATGGCTGGTAATTCAGGGCTTCGGTGCGGTTCAGTTCATCACGGGTAACACTGGCGGTGCCGGACGCTTGCCGGGACGTGGGTTTGGACGCTGCGGCAACCGTCGAGGACTTCTGTTTCGATGCCTGGTTACCACTAACATTCCTGGTGCTGGCTGTGCTTGATGCGCGTTGCGGCAACCCGGCGCGATTTAGCGGTCTTCGTTTACGTTTCGGGCGCGCGTCTGCCCCTGATATCTGAACCTTGTGCACGGATCCCGGTTTTTGAGCGGTCTTCCGATCCGGCCCGCTGGTTTGCAGATTCGAATCACCCGCGGTTTCTGAAGCGTGGGTTGGTGGTCCGGCTGAATCCGTCTTCAGTTGGTCGCCGGAGCCTGGTTCAGGTATATGTGGGTGATTGGCGGCTTGTGCCAGGGGCGCCTTATCCCAATCTTTTTCGCGGTCCGCCTCGTGCGAAATTTGCCTTTCGTCGTTGCCTGTCGGGTCGTCGCTGCGTCCGTCATTGTGATATCTCGCATCGCCTTCCAGTATTTCCGGATGCTCGCTTAACAGCTTTGAGACTTCGCTTTCACCTTGTTGCTGCTCATGCGCCATAGCATTCAGCCGCTGCGCCATTGATATAACCTTGCCGGAGCCTGGCCTATGCGCTGGGTTGGTTTGCGGGAATCCGGAACCCGACCCGGACTCGTCGGTTGCGGGGGGTTCCTGTGTGCGTTGCGGTTCGACCGCAATATGGTCTGCCAGCAGAATCTCCTCATCTGATATCCTGTTTATCTCGGCAATGAAATCGGAAATAGAGGCATAACGCTTGCCTGGATTGTTAGTCAACATCTTCCCCAGGATATGCCTGAAGACATGTTTCCCCGCCTCCACTACCGGCACCTCACCCGCATTCACCTGATCCCACAATTCCTCAAACGTGTTGGCCTGGTAGGGCAACTCATCTTCCAGCAGGACATAAAAAACCACGCCGAGACTGTAAATATCAGAGCGTGGTGTAACCTCGCCGCCGCCAAGTTGCTCGAGACTCATGAACGATGCACTTTGCACAGGAATCACGGTGGGATCAAAACCATGCCCGCCCAAAACAACCCGGCTGTCGAGTTCCCTGATAAAGATGTTAGCGAGATTTACATGACCATGCGCCAGGCCAAATTTGGCGAGAAACTCCAGTGCAAGCGCGACTTCCTTGACCACATAGATCTTGTCCAGCAGGCACAAATTACGATATTTGCTGGCCAAGGTAGATCCGCAGATAAAGTCCATCACACAAAAGGGTCTACCCTCGTGCTCGCCGAACTCATGGATTTTTACAAGATGGGGATGGGACATTTCGGATGCTTGTTTAGCGCCCACAAGAAATGCCTGAGCAGACTCGCGATTTGCGGCCGCTACTTCAGATAAGATCCTGACAGCGTAACGAGCCTCGAGGTGGTCTCGCTCCGCCAGGTAGACTGTCGACGCACTATCCTGGCCAAGGGGCTCGATTACGGTATAACCGGCTATTTCCATAGTTACCAGCCAACGACATCCTTTTTTTGGGGGCCCGTTTGTTCGCACCCCAAGCCTTGCTGATTACTCCGGGTCCCATCCTGGTAACCCGGCGAATCGACAGACTAGGCTACCAAATTTGTCCCGGATTTTCCAATGCATACCCTATCCGGGCCAAACTTTGCGCGGTAATCGCTGGAGGAATGACAATAGTTATCATTCAGAGGATAAATATCTGCTCTAAATTGCTTAAAATACATGAACTTATGTTTAAGGTAGCCAGATTAAATGAGCGCGGGCCGACTTAACATTGGCGCGTGTATCAGATAGAATCTTGGCTCCCGATAGAATTGTATTCATCGAGTTCTGACTCAGTTTTCCATTAACAAGTAATCACGAGGATATGAATGTGCTAGACGCTTACCGAGAACACGTGGCGGAACGAGAACAACAGGGCATTGTACCCAAGCCATTGTCTGCTGAGCAGGTCGTCGGCCTGATTGAGTTATTAAAAAACCCACCTGCGGGCGAAGAAGAGTTTCTCCTCAACCTCATCAGTAATCGCGTTCCTCCTGGCGTCGACGAAGCGGCCTACCCGAAAGCAGGCTTCCTCTCCGCGATCGTTAAAGGTGACGCACACAGCCCCCTCATCGACCGCGAATCAGCGGTCACATTGCTAGGCAATATGCATGGCGGCTACAACATTTCCACCCTGGTGGAGCTACTCGATGATCCCGACTTAAGTACCCTTGCCGCCGCCGAGCTTAAGCACACGCTGCTGATGTTTGACGCCTTTCACGACGTCGAGGAAAAAGCCAAATCTGGTAACGCCAATGCCCAGGCGGTAGTGCAGTCGTGGGCCGACGGAGAATGGTTCAGTAATCGCGACCAGGTTCCGGAAAGCATCAAGGTTGCCATCTTCAAGGTTACCGGTGAAACCAACACAGACGACCTGTCCCCTGCTCCCGATGCCTGGAGTCGACCTGATATCCCGCTGCATGCGCGGGCAATGTACAAGATGACCCGTGACGGCCTGACCCCGGAAGAACACGGCGAGACCGGTCCAATGGCGCAGGTCGATGAAATCAAGGCGCTGGGACACCAGGTCGCCTTCGCCGGTGACGTGGTTGGCACCGGCTCGTCACGTAAATCTGCTACCAATTCGGTGCTGTGGTTTTTCGGTGAAGATATGCCGGGCGTCCCCAACAAACGCGGTGGCGGCATCTGTATTGGCGACAAGATCGCGCCGATCTTTTACAACACCATGGAAGATGCCGGTGTGCTGGTATTTGAAGCGCCGGTGGACAATCTCGCCATGGGTGATGTCGTTGAGGTCCGTCCTTATGACGGCAAGATCCTGTCGGAGAGCGGCGATGTGCTGAGCGAATTCGCACTCAAGTCAGACGTATTGCTGGATGAAGTGCAAGCCGGCGGCCGCATCAACCTGATTATTGGCCGTGGCCTTACGGCGCGGGCCCGTGAATCGCTTGGACTGCCAGTATCAGAACTGTTTCGCCAACCTGATACGCCTGTAGATACCGGCAAGGGCTTCACCCTCGGCCAGAAAATGGTCGGCAAGGCTTGCGGTCTTGGTGAAGGCCAGGGTGTTCGCCCCGGGACTTACTGTGAGCCCAGGATGACCACTGTGGGATCCCAGGACACTACAGGGCCGATGACCCGTGACGAGTTGCAGGATCTCGCCTGCCTCGGTTTCTCGACGGATCTTGTCATGCAGTCGTTTTGTCATACGGCGGCCTACCCCAAACCGGTTGATATCGACACCCAGCATAACCTGCCTGATTTCATCCGCAACCGTGGCGGCGTTTCGCTGCGTCCCGGCGACGGCATCATTCACTCCTGGTTGAACCGCATGCTATTGCCAGACACCGTCGGCACCGGTGGTGATTCGCATACCCGCTTCCCGATGGGCATTTCGTTTCCTGCTGGCTCCGGCCTCGTAGCCTTTGCTGCCGCGACCGGTGTTATGCCGCTGGATATGCCCGAATCGGTACTGGTGCGCTTCAAGGGTGCCATGCAGCCAGGTATCACGCTGCGTGACCTGGTTCATGCGATCCCCTATTACGCGATCAAGGAAGGCCTGTTGACGGTTGAAAAGAAGGGTAAGAAAAACTTCTTCTCCGGTCGAATTCTCGAGATTGAAGGTCTGGAAGACCTCACCGCCGAACAGGCGTTCGAGCTGTCTGACGCCTCTGCAGAGCGATCTGCGGCGGGCTGTACCATCAAGCTTGGCCAGGATTCGGTTACCGAATACCTGCGCTCCAATGTTGTGCTGCTGCGTTCAATGATTGCCGACGGTTACGGTGACCCACGCACCCTGGAGCGTCGCGCCCGGAACATGGAGAAATGGCTGGCTGATCCGCAACTGATGAGTGCCGATGCCGATGCCGAATACGCGGCAGTTATCGAGATCGACCTCGCCGACGTGACCGAGCCGGTCGTGTGCTGCCCGAATGATCCCGATGACGCCAAACGGCTTTCCGAAGTCGCCGGCGACAAGGTGGACGAAGTATTTATTGGATCGTGCATGACCAATATCGGCCACTTCCGCGCAGCGGGTAAATTACTGGAGCAACACAAGGGTGGCATTAGCACCCGCCTGTGGCTATCGCCTCCCACTAAAATGGACGAGCACCAGTTGATGCAGGAAGGTTATTACAATATTTTCGGCCGCTCTGGCGCACGCATGGAAATGCCCGGCTGCTCCCTCTGCATGGGTAACCAGGCGCGCGTCAATCCGGGAGCCACCGTGTTGTCGACCTCGACTCGTAACTTCCCCAACCGCCTGGGTGATGGCGCGAACGTCTATCTCACCTCGGCCGAGCTGGCCGCAGTGGGAGCAATCCTCGGTCGCTTGCCTACGCCGGAGGAGTATATGGACTTCGCGAAGAACATAGATTCCATGTCCGACGAAATCTATCGTTACCTGAACTTCGACCAGATCGCCCAGTTCCAGGCGAGCGCCGAGGAAGGTAAATTGATTGCCGCCCAGCAAGTCGATGTGGTCGCGGTGTAAGGACCGGTTTTAGCGATCAGGGATCGCCGCGTCGCCTTAAGGCTCCTCGCGATGACAATCGAGTAACACTGTCATTGCGAGCGCAGCGCGGCAATCCCATATAGTCGTGCAGTTTTGGGTTGGAAGCGCAGAGTGCGCATTCCATTATTCAGAGGTGCCCTGGATTAAAGGCCCTGGAAACAGGGCCTTTTTTATTGCTTATATGGCACGTTCGTTATGCGGCCTGTAGGCCAGTCGATACATCCGGCTAATCCGAAGTAGAACTATCGTTTACGGCTTCCTTCGCGACTTCGAGCCCTGCACCGGAGCCCATCATCACGCCCCAACCCCTGGTATCCTCAAAGCTTTCAAAGGCGATTTTTACGGTCATGGTAAGGGGTACCGACAGCAACATCCCCACCGGCCCCAGGATCCAGCCCCAGAATACCAATGACAGGAATACCACCAGCGGCGACAGATCAAGCCCCTTACCCATATACCTGGGCTCGAGAAAGTTACCCACCACCACATTAACCGCCAAAAAGCCCGCGGCGGCAAGCATCGCGGTAAAGGGATTGAGCTGGATCAACGCCAACAGCACCGCCGGCACCGCAGCGAGAATCGAACCAAAGGTTGGCACAAAATTGAGCAGGAACGCCAGCGTGCCCCATAACACTGGATAATCCACGCCGAGAATCCATAACCACAGGCAAACAACTAATCCGGTAAGTAAGCTCATGACCGTCTTTATGGCCATGTACTGATTGACGCTGGTGGTGAACCGGCCAATGGCTGCCAGGGTTTTATCAGAGCTCTGCGATGCCGCCTTCAATTTGTCGTTGAATACAGTCTCTTCCGCCAGTATGAAAATCACCGTCAGCAGGATCAGGAACGCGTTGCCCATTACATTACCCAGCGATGCCAGCGTCGTGCCCGCCAGTTTAAGCGCAGAACCAGGATCGAATACGCCTTCCAATTGGTTGTCCAGGTTGACACCCCAACTCTCCAGGCGAGCCAGGAATTCGGTGGTGAGCGCTTGCAATTTAACCTGGTACTCGGGCAAGTCCTGGGAAAAGGAAGTGATCGAGGAGCCTACGATCGCCCCAACCATAACGCCGAATACCACAATGACCGCGATGATAAGCAGTAATGCGACGATGTAAGGGACGCCTTTTTTATACATCCAGGCCATCGGTGGCGAACAGATAACCGCTATGAACAGCGACAACAAAAAAGGCACCAGCATACTTTCAGCCGCCTTCATGCCGGCAACGACAACGATAAAAGCCGCAGTAACTAAAAGAAAACGCGCGACGGGTGAAGCTGCAATGCCACTACTCATACATGTGTCCCTGACCTTCCTGGTGTATCGTTGGGGCTTAGAGCCCCTCGTAAAAACCGCTGCGAAAGCAGCTCGCTAGGCTAAAGCAATTCCCGATTGTTGTCTAAAAAAACAAACGCAGTGTGCTGTGATCTCAGCGTTTGTAAATAACGCCCCGCCCGGGTCGAAAGCCGCTCACCGCTGTTTTCAATTCCCGGGCTTGCTGCTGTTGCAGTTCAGGGACTATATCGCCGGCATATGCAGCGACACAAAAAGATTGCGTAATGTGATCGATCGCAGCGCGTAAGTCCGGGCGTTGCTCGCTGGCGCGCGCTGCAAACGCCGCGGGCACCTCCCCTGCCTTGCGTTCAAGGCCCGCTGCCGCCAGGCGCTTGCAGAATTTGGCATAGCTGGCCGCGACGCCATCATCTCGCTTGGCGACGTAGCGCCACATGGAAAACCAGCAAATCGCCAACAGGATGACGCCACTGCAACCCAGGAAGAACACCACCATCCTCATCGCATCCAGTTTACCCAACAACCGGGTCAGGAGATCTACTTGCAACTGGTTGTCATAGCCCAGCACATAGCGATACCAGGCATAATCCATGTAATCCAGTTGCAGCCTGAACCAGTTGACGAACCCGACGTTGCTGTAGCGGACCAACGAGAACAGGGAATCAGCCAGGAATCCGCTTTGCTCGCTGAACACGCTTTGAAAGCCGCGCTCGATGCGCTCCGGTGCCACAGCTGCTGTCGGGTCGACGCGCTGCCAACCGCTGCCTTCCAGCCAAACCTCCGCCCAGGCATGCGCATCGAACTGGTGCACCAGCACATAGTTCTGCAGCGGACTGATCTCACCGCCCTGGTAGCCGACCACTACCCGCGCCGGGATCCCCGCAGCTCGCATAAACACCACAAAGCTGTTGGCAAAATGTTCACAGAACCCGCGCTGGCTATCAAACAGGAACTCATCCGCCGTGTGGCGCCCCAACACGGGTGGCTTCAGCGTATAGGTAAAGGTGCGGTTATAGAAATTGAGCACGCGCGCCACCAGCGCCCGCGACGAAGACTCTTCCGCCGCCCAGCGCTCGGCCATGGCCCGGGTACGAGGGTTTGAGTCACCCGGTAACCGCGTTTCGTTGCGATAACGCCACTCGGGTAGCGTTTGTGGCTCCGCTGCATGCTCCAGCCAGGAGGTCACGGTATATTTATAGCGGCTATCGATGGGTAGCCGTTTCACCAACCGGAAGTCGCGGGTAAAGCCGATGTCGCGATTCGACGCGCGTGGCGTTGCCAGAGCATACAACCAGGGCTGGTGGCTCGCCTCCATAATAACTTCGTAGCTGACCCCATCGCCCCTGCGCTCAACCAGGGACTCCCACTTGACCGGCGCGCTGCCGGGCCATTGCACCACCGTTCCGTCGCGGGCATAGTCAAACGGTTGAGCCTGGCTCCAGGTCCGGCCATCAAACCGGGATAACACCAGGCCACGCCAATACAGACTCTCCTGCGGCGGGATCTCGCCGTCGAACGCCACGCGAAACGCCAACTCGCCGGAGCGGGTCAGTTTGCTGAAATTCCCGGGAGTCATGGTATCGCTGACACCGGTTTTTCCCGCCTGTTGCTGGCTGGGCACCGACCACAGCGCCCCAATGCGCGGCATCAGGATAAACAACAGCAACATGATGGGGAGCGCCTGTAGTAGTAAGCCGCCGCCGAGCTTCAGGCTA
This sequence comes from uncultured Gemmatimonadales bacterium, assembly GCA_964195105.1. GTDB lineage: Bacteria > Pseudomonadota > Gammaproteobacteria > Pseudomonadales > IMCC2047 > CAMYKE01. Next base: position 10,288 of record CAXMOT010000068.1, read on the forward strand.
CGCCATGGCCGCAAATGGCCGGAGGACTGGTTCAGGCCCATCAAGGCCGTGGTGACCACCATTGCCGCACCGAATACGTACGCCGTCGAGGCAATGCCCTGGTCGAAGATGAGTTGCGTCGCGACGATAAAATAGGCGAGGTAAATCACCAGGATCGCGTCGCGGCGCTGGTACATTTCCAGCAGTTTGAGGGTGAAACCGATGATCAATAACGCCACCATCGGTTCGAGACCAAGCAATCGCCCATACCCCACAATAAGCCCGGCCCCGCAGATGCCCGCCAGCAGATACCGAACCCAGCGCGGCGGGAAACTCCACAGCCCGCGGTGTACCTGAATACGCCAGCCGAGCGCCACGACGCCCGCCAGGGTGATCCAGATCGGCAATCGCCCGACGTGCGGGGCGATCACCAGCACATAGGCGCCGAGGAGCCAGGCCAGGCTATTGCGCGGAATCTGGTAGACGAGTTTCATAATGTTCCAGCTCGAACACAGCGAGTTGCTTCAACAAGGCATCTCGATGCACAGCCCCTCTCGCGGCGGGAATTTCAATACCCGGCAAGCGCAGGCCGTAGTTGTCGGTACCCTGCTCGCTCTGCAGTACCCAAAAACACAAACGTGACAAACGGCTTTCCCGATCCATGCCGGCCAGGTAATCCCAATCGATCCAGATCCGGCGATCGATGCTCGCCGCATATTCCCGGGTATACAGCCCGCGTTCCCGGGCAAACGATTTCCAGGCAATGCGGCGCATCGAATCCCCGGGCTGGTATGCCCTCAAGCCACGGAAGTCTTCGCCACCGGCCATGGCGTCGCTAACCTCGCCCTCATCGCCCGTGCCCAGGGCCGCGGGTATCGGGCCGGCGCGCAGGGGCTTGGGATACACCAGGCAGGTGATGTCCAGGTCCAGCCATGTCCACGCCCGTAGCAGGCCGAGCGGATACCAGGTCTGGACCAGCAAGCGCCCCGGGTTTACCCATCCGCGTCGCTCCGATTTGAAGTAAAGCTTCAGGTTCGCGCTACCCTCGGCGGGCAAATTAAGGATCACTGGCGGCTTGCCGGCATAGTTAAACAGCAGGTTCTCATATTCACGCCGGCCACTGTGTTCGATCAATAAGCTGATCTGCACATCCTCTCCGACAAACGCAGGCTGGGCACGAATAGCCGTGACACTGGCGCCGGATAGATTGGAAAAAGTGTGCAGGATAGATACGACAAACAGGCCCGTCAGCAATAACGCCAGCGCCATCACCAGGTTATTTTCGTAGTTCGTCGCCACCAGCCACAGCAACAACAGCAATCCGACAAACGCAAATCCGGCGCGAGATGGGAAAATAAAGATATTCATGCGGGTCAATAAGATGCGCCGACTGGCAGGCACGCGACGGTTCAGCCAGCGCCTGAAGCGATTCTGGAACAGGCCTCTTGCGGAACGTCCGATCGCAGTAGGCAATAGGCTCGATAAGCTGGGGAACCTAACTAATGACATCAACGGTATTCAACACTTTATCCACCAGCGCCTGACCACTGGAGTCGTCATAATCTACGACTTCCCTGAGCCGATGCCCGAGCACCGACGGCATCACCGCCTGGATATCCTCGGGCAGCACATGGGAACGCGCATGGATAAACGCCCAGGTCTTGGCACACCGCACCAGCGCCAAGGCACCGCGCGGTGAAATACCGTAGGAAAACTCCGGATTAGTGCGCGTGTGAGCCACAATGCGCTGCACATAATCCAGTATCGCGTCCGCAGCAAGTACCTGCTGCGCCGCCGCCTGGACCTGGTGAATCTGTTCCAGCCGAATACAGGGCTGCAGCCTGGACAACTGTTCGCGCGGATCCGCCCCGCTGAGCAGTTCGCGCTCGGCAGCGGGATCGGGATAACCTAACTCGATCCGCATCAGGAAACGGTCCAGCTGTGATTCCGGCAGCGGAAACGTGCCCGCCTGGGTCGACGGATTCTGGGTCGCGATAACGAAAAAAGGTTCAGGCAATTCGCGCGTTTCACCCTCCACGGTTACCTGTTGTTCTTCCATCGCCTCAAGCAATGCGCTCTGGGTCTTCGGCGTGGTGCGGTTGATCTCGTCCGCCAGCAACACCTGGTTGAAAATCGGTCCCGCATGAAAATTAAATTCGCCGCTGTTGCGGTTATAGATCGAGACGCCCAGGATATCCGCCGGTAGCAGGTCACTGGTAAATTGAATCCGGCTATAAGTCAGGCCCAGCGTCTTGGCCAGCGCATGCGCGAGGGTGGTCTTACCCATGCCAGGCAAGTCCTGGATCAATAAATGCCCGCGACTCAGCAGGCACGTAAGTGCGAGTTTGACCTGGTGTTCCTTGCCGAGCAGGACCGAGCCAACACTATCAATAATGGTTGCGACTGTTTGTTGCATGGTTTTTAATCCTGGATGGAAAATTTCCCTGGTGGCACGTCTCGGTTCGCTCTGGCAGGATGTTGAAAAACGTTTTCGAGTCAGCCCAGACAAGGCAAAAATTGCCGAATAAGCGCAGTTTATATGAATAAATGAGCATTGTGAGGCCATTTTTAACCCCGTATCAGCAACGCGGGTAGTTTTTCAACCGCCTGCCAGACTGCCTTGTCGCTGCCACAATGGCAAGAAATTACAGTACGGCGTCAAACCTGAGAGCAGGCATCTTACAAGAGTCCATATTATTTGATCTGGGACACTGTTGCAGGGTCAATATTAGCGGCATAATATTCAAGGAGCCTCTGGTTAAGTCTAAGGTGTCTCTGGCTTTGTGTCTGATACGCAATCAAGGCATCGTTTTGCAGGCATGGCAGGAGTACGAAACGATAACACGGAGTGCGTATCAGACACAAAGCCCCGAAGGGCAAGGCCTAAGCCGCACAACTGCTGTGTTGAAGCCCTTGCTAAGGACTACGGCCATTAACTGCGAGCTTCGCCGTGCATTTGCACGACTTAGGTCTTGCAGAGCCATCTTATACTTAACCAGAGGCTCCCTAACTGTCACCGCAATGGATACGCGTGGCGATATAAACAAGCAAACGGAAGAGGTGCCCGCTGATGAGTAGCTCCAGCGACCCCATTAATACTGACTTCCAACGACATCGGGTGGAAGTTCATGGACATAAAGTGCAACTGGTCACCCGACCGGCGCTTGAACCGCAGCCCGGCGATGCGCTACCCCTGGTCCTGGTCGGCGGTATGGGCGCCAATTATGCGCTACTGCGACCACTGCTAAGCTATTTTCCCCAGTTTGACGTTGTCGTCATCGAACCACCGGGAAGCGGGGGATCATCTACCCCCGACCTGCCTATTGCCATGGAAACCTTTGCCAAGATCGCCCGCGACAGCCTCGCCCAACTCGGTTACCAGCGTGTAAACCTGATGGGCGTGTCCTGGGGCGGCGCGCTCGCGCAGGAATTTGCCCATCGTTTTCCGAAGGCGTGTGAAAAGCTGATCCTGGTATCCACTTCTCCCGGGCTCGTTTCTGTACCGGCGAGCGCATCAGTATTATCGAAGTACCTGACACCGCGGCGATTTACCGAACCGGGTTACATGGAACAGGTGGCGGGAGAATTATACGGCGGAATGCAGAAGAGCAATCCGGAGATCGCGACTAAATATGCGCGCGATATGAGGATGAAAAGAGGCAGCGGTTATTACTGGCAACTATGGGCAGCGAGCACCTGGACCAGTTATTACTGGCTACACCAGCTCGAACAACCCACCCTGATAATAGCCGGCGACGACGACCCGCTTGTGCCATTGAAAAATGCAAACATCCTGGCGAATCACATACCGAACGCAGAGTTGCAGGTGCTGCAGGACGGGCATTTAGTATTCCTTAGCCAGCCCGAAAAAGTAAGCCGGTTGGTGCAGGATTTCCTGGCCAGGCCCGCCTAGGAGGCTGTCGGACTTAGGTGATCGTAGTCGAGGGAAAAACCGATTTGAGGCAGATTTTTCGATTATTTGAGGCGAATAGTGTGCTATTTAACGAGAATAATAGGTAAATCTGACTCCCTTCTATTACGTGAGCGTATTTTCCGCAGTAGATTATTCCTAAGTCCGACAGTCTCCTAGTACTCCGTCAAGGTAGAAATGATGGAATACTACGCGCTTTAAGCTATTTGCAATAACCCGGCAGGCTCCTGTTGCGCGTCCGGATCGGCGCTGATCGACGAAATAATCTTGCGCTTGGCCTCTTCATGTTGCTGGTTAAATTCATTAACCAGGAACATTGCCAGTTCACTGGATTCACATTCACAGACAAGATATGTCATGTGGTGACCAGATTTGGCAGTTACACGATATCGCCCATCTGATTTTTTTTGTACTGAAAACAGCGTGTTATAGGTCGTCTTATCCATTATATTGGCCCTTTTAGATGCGTTCGTAATGTGTTTCCTATAGTTAAAGCAAATGCCGTGCCTATTTCTAGTTACGGGGCTTTTTTACTTGTATAAACGTTATTCGGCGGTTGGGGCATTCAGGGGGAAGTAAGCGTACTCTGCAATGGAAACGGAATTCGTCAGCGGGCAAGCTAAAAAAGGGAGGCTCTGTTCGGGTGAGGGGCCGAGGTTAACCGGGGACTGCAGCCACTCTTACGGTTCGTACACGAGCGCTTTAACCTAGAAACCTCAGTTGGGCGTGAAAAAGATGTGCAACATATTGATGTGCATGGGGAATTTAAAAAACTCATGGTCACCTTATTGGTGATGAGAGCTTTTTGAAATTTTCCAAGTGCGTCAAGAGGTTGTGCATACTTTCGTGATCCAACTGAGGTTTCTAGGTTTAATCCTTGTCGTACTTGAACTTCATATAGGTAATGCCGGGTGTCATCACGAGGCGCCATGCTAATTCGACATCTTCGTTAAACGCCTCATCATACTGTTCCACCGTTGCTACTAAACACTCGAGCCATCGATCACAGAACTCCGGCTTGATGTCCATATGCTTGCGATTGTGTGATTCAGCAATCCGGCAAAGGAGGCTGTCAGAATGACC
>CAXMOT010000069.1:0-11045 GCA_964195105.1 uncultured Gemmatimonadales bacterium
GTTCCCGGCAGCACAATCAATGACGTTATCCTGACGATATGCGGCGGCGGCCTGCGTCGTTATCTGCAGAAGCATGACGAATTGCCGGAGGACTCATTGGTCGCCTGGGTGCCGATCAATGCGCGACAGGATAAATCGGCAAACCCTGATTCACCGGGTAATAAGGTTGCCGCAATGACGGCACCGGTAGGTACCAACGTCGAAAACCCAATAGAGCGTCTGAAGGGTATCTACGCAGCGACCCAGAAAAGCAAGGCCGCGAAGTCCGGCATGTCAGCACGAATAATGACAGACCTTAGCCAGCATGTACCTTCTTCGACCCAGGTCATAGCCAGCCGTCTTGTATTGCGTGCCGGCATGACGAAGCGCATGTGTAACCTGTTTGTATCAAACGTACCGGGACCACAGGTGCCTTTGTATATGAATGGTGCCCTTCAGGTTGGCAGCTTCGGTATGGCGCCGCTGGTCAATGGTATGGGTTTGTTCATCGCGACCCCGAGTTACAACGGTAAGGTTACGTTCAACGTCACCTCTACTCGAGACATAATGCCCGATATCGACTTTTTTGTTGAGTGTCTCGAGAAGGCGCTGGCGGACCTGAAGGCGGCAGCATCACCGGCCAGGAAACCCCGTGCCAGGAAGAGGGTTAGCGCCGTTAAAGTATAGTACTCTAACCACCTGAATCCTAGTTTATCAAGTGGTTGGAGTACCAGTCCCTCGACACTGGTTGAAGTGCGAGGCCGGCGAGTAGCGGGCCCCGCTGCATCGACCAGGAGGTACGTTTTGCCTCGTCTCTAAATTTACCTCGGATAGTCAATGAAGATATATGAAACGCGCACTGCGCCGACACCGCGCATAGTGCGCATATTTCTTGCCGAAAAAAATATTCCAATGGAATATGTGCAGCTCGACCTGCAAAAAGGTGAGAACCTCAGTGCCGATATGCGCGCAAAGAACCCCATCGGCAAGGTGCCGGTTTTGGAACTGGATGATGGCACTTGTATCGCAGAGTCCGTTGCCATTTGTCGATACTTCGATGAACGACACCCCGAGCCCTCGTTGATGGGCACGACGCCGCTGCAAAAAGCGCAAATTGAGATGTGGCAGCGGCAAGTCGAAATGGGCCTGTTTATGCAGGTAGGTATGTGTTTCCAGCACAGTACCGGTTATTTTAAGGATCGCATGACACCGGTCGCCGAGTACGGTGTTGTAGCAGGTCAAGCGGCGAGTAACTACCTGGAAATATTAGATAAACGGCTGGCCGAATCGGAATTCATTGCGGCGGGCACGTATTCAATCGCCGACATTATTGCGTTATGTGCAATAGATTTCGCTCGTGTAATCAAGGTAAAAATTGGCGAAGAGCAAAAAAACCTGCAGCGCTGGTACCAGGGCGTTAGCAGCCGTCCCAGCGCAACAGCATAAGGATTAACTAATGATCGAGTTATATACCGCGGCCACGCCCAACGGCTGGAAAGCCTCTGTGGCCCTGGAGGAAATGCAGATTCCCTACAACCTTCACGCCCTGAACCTGATGGAAGGCGATCAAAAGAAGGCGGAGTTCTTGCGCATTAACCCGAATGGCCGGATTCCAGCGATCATTGATACCCAAAACGATAACCTGGCCATTTTTGAGTCAGGGGCGATTATGATTTACCTGGCGGAACAATCCGGGAAGTTCTTGCCGACCGATTCAAAGGGACGTTCCCGGGTGATCCAGTGGCTGATGTTCCAAATGAGTGGAATAGGTCCCATGATGGGCCAGGCCAATGTGTTCTACCGTTACCTGCCCGAGAAGATTCGGCCCGCCATCGACAGGTACCAGAATGAAGTTAAACGACTGTTTGTTGTGCTGGATAACCAGCTGGCGGACAATGAGTACCTGGCCGGAGACTACAGCATTGCCGATATGGCGAATTGGTGCTGGGCCCGAACCTATGAGTGGTCCGGTGTAGAGGTTGACGACCTGCCCCATTTCAATCGCTGGAGAGGGCAAATCGAGGCGCGACCGCTGGCTCGAAAAGGCATCGATGCGCTGGCAAAAATCGACAGGGAGGCATTGGTCAAGGGCGCGCAGAATATAGTCACCAAATAGCGCCGGTCACGAAGTCGGGTTGTTAGTGTATGGCTAGGAAAAGTTGTATCTGGCCCTGCGCGTTTTGGCAAAACAGGGGTGTCCACTTTTAGGAGCCATAATCTCTATGTAGATTATCGTTAACGGATAATATGGATTGGAAAATATTTTTAACAATTTTTGCGGCAGTCTTTATAGCCGAGCTAGGTGATAAAACACAGCTCGCCACTATGCTGTTTGCTGCCGACAAAGAGGTAAGCAAATACACGGTATTTATTGCCGCCTCTGCAGCCCTTATTGTTGCTTCAGCGATCGGTGTATTAGCCGGCAGCCTGATGTCAGGGTATATCAATGAGAAATACCTGCACTATGTTGCAGGTTTGGGGTTCATCGGTATCGGCGTGTTTACTTTATACAATGCTTAAAACTCCTGGCAAGGCCGTGTAGCGCCGCGCACTTCCTGCGCTGGATGCTGTTAATGCGGCTTTCCCGCACGACTGCATGGATGCACGGTATTAGAGCAACGCATATGTGCATGGATGCACGGTAGTAGAACAACGCATATGTGCATGGATGCACGGTAGTAGAACAACGCAGGAGCAGTTGTCGAGGACGCCAAAGCCGAGTAGATTAATCCCCAGCTCGACAGTTTCCTAGCGTTGCACGTGGTGTTGAAATCCCTGGCTGGCCAGGAACGATTCGGCTGCTCGCCCCTTTAAAAGCGCCAGGGTCGCAATAAACCCGGCTTCGATACAGGTAGGTCCCAGTACGGTCACGGCGTGCGGGGCGCCCATCACCGGCCACGCCGTATGCGGGTTCAAGATATGCGGGTATCTAACCCCGTTCTTTTCCAGGTAGTTTCTGCTGTCGCCACTGCTCACCAATGCCTCCGCCCTGAAGTGCACCACGCCGGCCGGCAGCGAGTTACTCACGGATTCAATGCCCACGTCCCAGCTGTCGCGCATGGTTGGCGCACGATTGGCGCGCATATCACCACCGAAATTGACCAGCATCGGAGTCCCGGACACAGCCTCCGCCAGTTGCAACGCCCTGTCCACCGCATACTCTTTGCCAAATCCGCCAAAATCCAGTTCCATGCCGGGACGCAAGCGTATAAAAGGCTCTTGCCATTCGACTTTATCCCATCCTATCAGTGGTAATAACGCCTTGGCCTGTTTTCTGGTGGGGATATTGGTGCTGCGATCAAATTTCCATATCTTGCGCAGCACGCCCGACGTGATATCAAAAAGACCGTTGCTGATCGTGAATACGCTGCCGGCAAAGTTAAGTAGTGACGCCGTCTCGCTATCCACCTCATAGCCGTTACCGGCCGTGGTGTGCTGGATGGCGGCGATAACGCTGTCATCGCGGTAGCGGCTAAACTTTTGCTCAATTCGCCAGGCTTCTGCGGCTACAATTTCCCCGAGGTGACGGGCGAGCGCAGCGTCGTCGGTCTCCACCAGTAATTCACAGGGATTTGCCATCGCGCTGAAGGTTGCGCGATGGCCATATTGAGTCGCTGCTAGTTCAATTGGCTGCAAGGAGCCTCCCGGTAGCACCGCGGCACTTTTACTGGAACCTTCCCTGGGAACGCCAGTCTCCTAGATGTCGTAAATAATGCGAAACATTAACGCATCCACGTCGGGGTAGAGCTCCTGGTCGTTGAGTGCGCCGAATTTACCATCCGGTTCGTCGCCGGACTGCAAATAGTATTCAATGGCGATGCTCCAGGGTTGTGACCCCTTGCGGCCATATTCGAGTCCGGTAGTAACCCCTGTAAAGTCACCCAGTCGGTAGTCCGCCGAAGCGAAGGAGCTGATATCGCCGGCCACAGGCGTTTGGCCGTCCAGCAAGAAGCCCCGGTAAAAATCCGCGGCCGATTGCTGGTAATAGCGAATGTGGGGCTGCAGATAACCGCTCCCAAGGTCCCAGCGATACTTAACGTCCACTGTGTGCGAGTCGATCCCCCAATCATCGGTCATAAAACGATAGGAGAGGTCCAGCACATCGCCGCCAATATTGCGCTTATATTGCCCGTACAGACCATGCTTGGTTCGCTCATCCGGCCGGTTCTCCGCAACTACGCGCGGCAGCCCGATTGCAGCATCTTCAATTATGAGGCTGCCAGTCGATGCGTCGATGACACTGAGCACCTTGTACGGATCGGTCTGGTAACCGTCCGCCTGGCTGAATGAGTAGTTTAGCTGGAACAGGCTATTGGCATCGATCACCTGGGTAACACCCATCAGGAAATCCGCGGTGGTTTTATCGTCGGAACTGCCGGCCCTGGGTTGTTCCTCTTCTGCCGGTCGCATTACGCCAAACGCGACAGGGACTCCTCCCTCGGGATCAATATCGTCAAACGCCGCGGAAATTCCTGCCGTCACTGTGGTATTGCGCTTATTGAAATCACGACTCAGCAGCGCGTTGACACCCAACGAAGTGTAGTCGTATTCCTTGCTAATATTAGCGCCAAGATTCATGGTTAACAGCCGTCCGAGGGGCCTTTCCCAGTTTGCATTCAGGGCGACGCGTGTATCCAGGAAGGTGTCATCAAGTGGCGTTTCATTGGCACCGATGGTATAGCTGCCGGAGCCGCTTGGCCGCGTATAGGTCTGCACGTCACTGCTGGGCACGGCTCCGGAAGCTGATGCGCCGGTAAGCGAGTCCAGTGTGAGTTTGAGGGTTAGGCTCTCATCGGTATCGATCTGGCGGCGTGCTGAAATGGCAGGTTCAATCGCATCGACGCGGTCAGGCTCAGTGTAATAGAGCGCGGCCATCTTAAAGTCCCATGTGCCAATGGCTTGTGTTTCTTGAGCCAACGGCGCATCGACGCCGAGTAAGGCGCTCGCGGCGGCCGACAAGGCGGTTGTAATCTTGATATTCTTATTCATCTCGCGATCTCTGTGTCTAGTTACAGCCGCAGCCGCCACCGGCGAAGCTTCTACCGCCGCTACTGGCTTCCTTGCTGAAATAAATGTGGTCATCAAGAGCGGATACGAGCGGTTCGCTATCCAACGCCATCTCGGGTTTCGCCAGAACGCCGCGTTCCCAGGGATCGACACCCAGGCCGCTGCAAGATGCCAGCGCGAGCGAAAGGCCGATCAATAGTATTAATCTCACACACTTACTCCTTTAACGTTGATTCCACGAGGTTACGCAGTTTGGACTGGTCCCTGAGTGTAAACCCTATGTGCCGGGCCACCAGGTTCCCGTCTCGATCGAACAGGTAAGAACTCGGCATTCCCTCGACCTGGTATTGCTTAGCGAGGCGGCCATCTGGATCAAACAGCACCTTAAAACTCGCCGGAAACTTTTGCAAAAAGGCCGTCGCGTCATCATGATTTGCATCAAGATTTACAGAGATAACTCTCAGGCCCGAGCCCTCTAAATCGGTTTTCAGTTGGTTTAGCCAGGGAAAGGATGCCACGCAAGGTCCGCACCAGGACGCCCAAAAGTCCAGATACACGACGTAGCCTTTATGCTCGGGCAAGTTAAACTCACCTGCAGTTACATCAGCAATAGCTGCCTGCAAGCTGAAGACAAAGGTAAGCAATGTACATAGGGTATAGCGCACTGTTTTCAAAGATTACACTCTTTCGCGTGTTGGTTGAAGCGAATCGCCATCAGGTTAATGGCCAGCTGGTTTGAAAATATTTCATAGGGGTATGAGCAACGGTTATGCGAGACAGTTCGAGCAGAGATCACAAAGTCCTCGTTTTTGATGCGTTGTCCAAATCCGCTACCCACAGGTTGATGCAACATACAGGCGAATACTTAAGGTAACCTTAAGAGCATGACCCGTCGTTACAGTCCTAATAACCGGGGCATACCAGGGAGTTCGCTGCGTAAATGGCCGGTTACACATAGTGGAGATCACTTTTGTACGAGGCGCTGGAACTGCAGATCCTGGCGCAGACCGGACATTGAGCTATCCCGATCAGGCCAAGTAGCCAAGGCCCTTTGTCGGCCGAGAGCTGAACCTTGGCTCGTCGGTTACCCAGCTTGCTCATTGTCACTTTGACGCCGCTGAAAAAACTTTTTTAAGCAGCTCGGTACTGCGTGCCAGCGGATCGGAACGAATCTTCTTTTCTTCGTCGGCAAGCTTCAGGAACAGGCCGTCGATGGCCTTGTCGGTGACATAGCTATCCAGGTCCAGGTCGCCATCGCTGACCAGGCTGCCGGCCGTAGCGGTCGCCGACGCTAATCCCAGGCATATCACTACGGTTGCCAATGCGTGGTATTTACTCATCGTTTGTACCTCCACAGAGTTAAGTTGAGCATCAAGGAAAGAAAGTCTTTGGTGATAGGTGCTGTAAGCAACCACCACCACATAAATTGTTGACAACCGACAGGCGCTTTTGTTGTTTGAATTCGGTGAGCGGTTGCGTGCGATCGAGCATGGCCATACTATGGATTTGGTCGGCATGGCCGGGTTGCTCAACCAGTGGTCCTGCTTTTTTGGATCGGCCTGTAACAGCTCGTTAACCCAACCAGGGGGAGTGAATATTGAAACAGGGTCAATCGCGGAGCATGAGTCTTGTTGCAAGCACTATCAGCGTCATCGCGGGATATGTAATTACGGTGATAATTCAAATTTGGCTGTATCCGTTATTTGGTATCGCGATTCCTGCCACGGAGGCGCTGGTCATATCGCTTATCATCGTGCTCGCCGCATTCGTTAAGAACTTCTCCATTCGCCGCTTGATTAACCTTTATCACTACTACGTAGTGAGGCGAATCAGGTGCTATTGGATGAAAGTGGGCGCTAACGGCTGGATCTGATCATGGCGACAACTAAAACCCTGGAAGCCGCGCGCCTTATTTGGGAATATCTAGGTTCCCATGGCACGACCTCCGATCCGGAGGCGATCGTTGTCTGCTGCTCTTATGACCTGCGGGTATGCGATTTCGCGTGTCGCCAGTTCCTTGACTCAAGCGCCAGCACGCTGCTGTTCAGTGGTAATGCCGGCAATTGGACCAGGCACCTCTGGGAGGGTCCGGAAGCGCTGGTATTCAGGGAGCGTGCGCTGTCCCGGGGCGTTCCGCCAGCGGCGATCGTTACCGAAACCAACAGTACCAATATCGGTGAGAACATCCTCTTCTCGCGGCGGCTCTTGCCCGATCCCGGCAATGTTTGTTTTATCACCAAACAGAATACGCTGCTACGCGTGAAGCTGACCGTCCCGATCCAGTGGCCGTCCGTGACTGCATCCTACGCCTGTCCTGCGTTTGCGTTTCCGGACGAGGTGTCGAATATGGTTGGGGTGTTTGGCTTGATTAACGAGATGGTGGGGGATCTGCAGCGCATCCTGGATTACCCGGCCCTCGGTTACCAGGTCCCGTTCCAGCTGCCGCCGGAGATCCTTGAGGCCATGCACTACCTTGAATCGCAGGGATTCCTGGTCCACTCCAACCGGACCTGAATAACCGCGCGAATAACCGGTATCCGCAGGCAGGAGGTTGATGCCAGCATGCTACCTGGACTTCAGTTGCCTGGTCGAAACCAGCCCGGCACTGCCAGCCTGGTCTTGAAGATGGCCTGCCAAAACCCTATAGTGATCTCCTTCGTCAGATTCCATGACCTAGATCAAGATACGGATTGTTTCGCTATTTTTGAGAATCAATTCTCCGAACTCTTAATTATAATTGGAGCGACCTTGGGATACCGCTATGAATGACATTATAAAAAATACAAGAAAAGAAGAGTTACGGGCCTTTTTGTTTATCACCGTCGTACTGTTTCCGCTGTTATCCATCGGCCTGGTCGGTGGCTTGGGTTTCGCTATCTGGATCAGTCAAATGATATTCGGACCACCCGGGGTATAACGGCGGCTAAAAAGGGAGCCCAAATCATGCCAGTCGATTTGCAGAGGCGCGCGTTGTTTCGGACAGCCCGGTTGCAGCCATCGAATTCCGACATTCATCTTCCCTGGCTTAAAAGCCTCGATAATTTCCTGGATAAATGCACCCGCTGCAGCGCCTGTCTGGAGCATTGCCCGGAACAGATCATTGAGCAGGGCGACGGCGGTTATCCAACGGTTAACTTTACCAAGGGCGAGTGCACCTTTTGTGGAGACTGCGCAAGCCACTGCCCGGAGAACCTGTTTGACGTGGACATGGCCGTCCCGTGGGCGCTTGACCTGACCATCACAGCTGATTGTTTCACCCAACGCGGCATCGTTTGCCAGAGCTGCCGTGACGCCTGTGATGCCAAGGCGATTAGTTTTCGCCATATGGGTTCCGCCATTGCCAAACCGGTGGTTGATGCGTCCTCTTGTACGAGTTGCGGATCCTGTGTGTCGGCTTGTCCGGCCAATGCCATCACATTAACACCCGAAACAGAATCAACCGAGAGAGAATGCTGTGAGTGAATATCACGTAGCCAGTTTTATAGTGCGTTGTCATGCCAGGCATTTGCCCGAGGTGACTGCGCAGATACAGCAGATACCCGGCACCGAAGTCCATGGCCAGGATGCCAAGGGCAGGGTTATCGTGACGATAGAAGGCGCTAATCACGGCGCAATTGCAGACCAGACCGAACAAGTACGACTCATTCCAAACGTTGTTGATGTTGCCGCCGTGTATCACGAATACGCGCCGGCTACCTAAAGAAGGTTTATCCCATGACACTAGATCGTAGAGCATTTATGAAAGCCAGCGCGGTATCTGCAGCAGCCTCCGCTGCGGGTATGGCGATTCCCGTTAAGGCGTCCAATTTGATTACGGACTCCTCCCTGACCAAGTTGAAATGGGACAAGGCGCCGTGTCGCTTTTGCGGTACCGGATGCAGCATTAACGTTGCGACGCTGGACAACAAGGTTGTCGCTACCCATGGTGATATTAAATCACCGGTCAACAAGGGCCTGAACTGCGTGAAGGGCTACTTTCTCTCGAAAATCATGTACGGCAAGGATCGCCTGAAGACGCCTTTGCTGCGGATGAAGAATGGCCAATATGACAAGCAAGGTGAGTTTGAACCTGTAAGCTGGGACCAGGCGTTCGATGTGATGGCCGAGAAGTTTAAACAATCGCTCAAGGCCAAAGGGCCAACCTCGGTGGGCATGTTCGGTTCAGGCCAGTGGACGGTGATGGAAGGCTATGCGGCGGTCAAATTGATGAAAGCGGGGTTTCGGTCCAATAACATTGACCCCAATGCCAGGCACTGCATGGCGTCGGCTGTGGGTGGTTTCATGCGCACCTTTGGCATCGATGAGCCGATGGGGTGTTATGACGATATGGAAGCCGCTGATGCGTTTGTGCTGTGGGGCTCGAATATGGCAGAAATGCACCCCATTTTATGGACCAGGATCACGGATCGCCGCCTGAGCGCCTCTCATGTCAAGGTGGCGGTGTTGTCTACCTTCGAGCATCGGTCGTTTGATTTGGCGGACATACCGATGATATTTGAGCCCCAGACCGACCTGGCTATCCTCAATTATATTGCCAACTACATTATCGAGAACGACAAGGTAAATTGGGACTTTGTAAACAAGCATACCCGATTTGTGAAAGGTAATACCGACATTGGTTACGGCCTCAGGGCGGAACACCCGAAACAGAAAGCGGCGAAAAATGCCGATAAGGCCGGGGGCTCTTCACCCATTGATTTTGATGAATACGCAAAGTTCGTTAGCACCTATACCCTTGAATATACGGCGAAACTGAGCGGCGTACCCGAATCCAGGCTGGAGGAGTTGGCCAAGCTCTATGCGGACCCAAAAGTAAAAGTCATGTCGTTATGGACGATGGGCTTTAACCAGCATACCCGAGGGGTCTGGGCTAATAACCTTGTGTACAACATTCACCTGCTGATGGGCAAGATTTCCGAGCCAGGCAATAGTCCATTCTCCCTTACCGGCCAGCCTTCGGCCTGCGGTACTGCGCGTGAAGTGGGCACGTTTAGCCACCGCCTGCCGGCGGACATGGTCGTGAAAAACCCCAAGCACAGGAAGCTGGCGGAAGAAATCTGGCGCTTGCCCGAGGGCACCATTGTCGGCAAGCCCGGTTTTCACGCGGTTGAGCATAACCGCAAGCTCAAAGACGGGGTGATGAACGCCTATTGGGTGCAGTGCAATAACAACCTGCAAGCAGCCGCCAACATCAACGAGGAAGGGCTTCCCGGTTATCGCAACCCGGACAACTTCATCGTGGTTAGCGATGCCTATCCGACGGTCACAGCACAAGCCGCAGATCTCGTCTTGCCCACCGCCATGTGGGTTGAAAAAGAAGGAGCCTATGGCAACGCGGAGCGCCGCACCCAGACCTGGTACCAGCAGGTTAGTGCGCCCGGTGAATCAAAATCAGATTTATGGCAGCTTATGGAATTCTCCAAGCGCTTCAAGATAGAAGACGTCTGGCCGGAGGAACTGCTAGCCAAGTCCCCGAAATCGAGGGGAAAGACGCTTTACCAGGTGTTATTTGAGAACGGAAACGTGAACAAATACGGCCTGGATGAAATCAGCAAGGACCACCTTAACGATGAATCGAAGCACTTCGGGTTCTACGTGCAAAAGGGTCTATTTGAGGAATATGCCACGTTTGGCCGCGGTCATGGCCATGACCTTGCGCCTTACGATCGTTACCACCAGGAGCGTGGCCTGCGTTGGCCTGTGGTTGACGGCAAGGAAACCAAGTGGCGATTTAAGGAGGGTCAGGACCCGTATGTCAAAGCCGGTACAGGCTGGGAGTTCTATGGCAAGCCGGACGGCAAGGCGGTGATTTTCGCGCTGCCCTATGAGCCCGCAGCCGAGTCGCCCGATGACGAATACGATATGTGGCTCTCGACCGGTCGGGTGCTGGAGCACTGGCACTCAGGCTCCATGACCCAGCGGGTGCCGGAACTTTATCGGGCCGTCCCCGATGCGCTCGTTTATATGCATCCTGATGATGCGACAAAGCGCGGCCTGCGGCGGGGTGATGAGGTGAAAGTGATTTCCCGACGTGGCCAGATGAAGTCCCGTGTTGAAAC
>CAXMOT010000070.1:0-36134 GCA_964195105.1 uncultured Gemmatimonadales bacterium
TCTTTTACATCGGTACTGAATGAGCGTTCCCAGCTGGTCATGACAAAGCTCAACATGGTGAATACTCTGCACAACTTTGACTATCCCGTGGTCCCCGTCGGGCATCCACTGCGAGAACATGTGCTTTATAAGTTAACAAAGGCACGCTGGGAAAGCGGTTTTGAGCCTGGGTAAATATCCGGGCAGGGCGTCTCTTTAAAGCAGATCAGCCTTTCATTTCTGAATCGCGATCTAGTATCCAGCAACGCGGGTTGTTGGTAAAGCCAAGCTGCTCGTAATAGGAATTAGCCGCCGGCGCGGCCACCAGTATCAGCTTGCAGTTTGGACCAAGCTGCTCGCGGGTAAGCGATTGCAATTTCCTGCCAATCCCGTTTCCCTGGTGCTGCTTTGCTACCGCAAGGTCGGACAGGTAACACGCATAATGAAAGTCGGTAACGCTGCGGGCAATACCTGCAAGTTCGCCTTCTTGCCAGGCACTCACGGTGAGGTTGCTGTTCGAAATCATGCCTTCCATGCATGCCCTGTCGGCGACCGGGCGGCGCTCACCCAGAGTGGAATTTTGTAATAACTCGATAAACTGGTCGGTGGTTATCGGCTCATTGATTTTGTATTGCATGCATTAATGCCCTTAAACGGTGATTGCCTGCGATGTTAATTGAATGCTTCCTCGCTAGCCTTGATTGCACTGGCTGAAAGCAAGGGCGCCATCGCGCGGAACAAGCCATGCAAGTAGGCGCCATGCTGCTGTATGAACTCCGGGTTATCCCTGGAAATCTCGATTTCGTTGGCAACGGTGAGTTCGCAAATATCCTTCATTAGTCTTGCCTTCAGTTCGGAAATCTCGCTGCTAAACCGATTCCTGAAACGTATCGCAGCATTTTCCCCGAACTGGGGATACAGGAAGTCCCGATCACAGGCGCAATAGTGGTATACCACTTCCTCAGCCCGCTCGCCGATTGTAGCGGCGATGTCTGCACGCTGGCCGGTAGACACGAGTTTCTCGTCAAAGCCTGCAGTACCATAGGCTGCATGAAATAATCCGGCATCTTGCAGATAGATCGGTGCCGACCAGACTGATAACAGTTCGCGAGTGCCGATAAGGTGGTCAGCCAGGCTGCCGTCGAGGTGCTGAAATTCGCCCGCTCCCAGGTCCTGGAGGGCTTTAAAACTTGAATTCATGGTTGTGGTTCGACCCTTGATCTCAATTAACCGATTTTAAAACCTTACATGGGTTTCCCACAGCCACAGTATTGGCTGGTATGTTTTTGTTAACCACGCTTCCCGCGCCGATCACACAGTTATCACCGATGGTGATTCCCGGCAGAACTGACACGTTGCCACCCAGCCAGACGTCATTGCCAATAGTGATTGGCGCGCCAAATTCTGTTTTGCGCCTTTCTACGGGATCAATCGGATGTGCTGCCGTCGAGATGATGACGTGGGGGCCAAGCAGAACATTGTCGCCAATCGTCACTCTGCATACATCAATGATGGTCAGGTTATGGTTTGAATAGAAATTGCTGCCGACGCAAATATTATAACCATAGTCACAGAAGAAATTGGGCTCGATGTGTGCCTTGTCTTTAAGACACAGCAGTCCTGCCAAAATCGACATGCGTGCCTCAAGGTCGGTAGGATCGGCCATGTTGAATTGATGGCACAATGATTTCGCGCGCATTCTATCGTCGTGCAATTCCGTTACCCAGGCGTCATAGGGGAGGCCCGCCAACATTTTTTGTTTTTCTGTCATAGCCCTGTTCCTGCCGGTGAAAGGAGCGCGCCGGAAATAGATTCCGGCCTGTTAAACTTGTTTTTCTGTTTCGCTTTCAGGCGGTGGCACTTCATCACAGGCCTTGCCGTACCAGCCCTTATTTGAGAATACCTTCATTAACGGCTTGTGAAACGAATTGCTCGGTATGCATGATCCCTGCCCCCGGCCGTGTCTGCGCGCTTAGCTTTGCGCAAACTCGGTAGTGGTCAGTTCTTCCTGTTCCAAATCAACCGCCGGCCTTTCGCTTCGCTTTAACAGCGGCGCCAGGTAATGCCCGGTATAGGAGTCTGCGCACGCGCCAATGTCTTCCGGGGTGCCGGTGGCGATGATCTGGCCGCCGCCATCACCGCCTTCAGGTCCGAGGTCGATGACCCAGTCGGCGGTCTTCACTACGTCCAGGTTGTGCTCGATAACCACGATGCTGTTGCCATGGTCGCGCAGCCGGTGCAGTACTTTGAGCAGTTGTTCGATATCGTAAAAGTGCAGACCGGTGGTGGGCTCGTCGAGGATATACAGTGTCGACCCGGTATCGCGCTTGGATAACTCTTTGGCCAGCTTGACGCGCTGGGCTTCGCCGCCGGACAGGGTGGTCGCGCTTTGGCCAAGGCGGATATAGGATAGACCCACATCGATCAACGTCTGCAGTTTGCGCGACAGCGCCGGTACGACGCTGAAAAACTCGGCGCCTTCCTCTACGGTCATATCAAGCACTTCGGTGATCGTCTTGCCCTTGTATTTAACCTCGAGGGTTTCCCGGTTGTAGCGTTTGCCTTTGCACACGTCACAGGGCACGTAAATGTCCGGCAGGAAATGCATCTCGACCTTGATCAGGCCATCGCCCTGACAGGTTTCACAGCGCCCGCCCTTGACGTTAAAGCTGAAGCGCCCGGGTTTATAGCCCCTGGAACGCGCTTCCTGGGTTGCGGCGAACAGTTCCCGTATGGGAGTGAACAACCCGGTATAGGTGGCCGGGTTCGAGCGTGGCGTGCGACCGATCGGACTCTGGTCGATGTCGACAACCTTATCGAGCAGGTCAAGACCGGTGATCTCCTCAAAGGGCGCGGCCCGTAATGTCGTCGCGCCGTTGAGCGCGGTCGCGGCGGTCGGATACAGGGTGTTGTTGATCAGGGTCGACTTGCCCGAACCGGAAACCCCGGTGATGCACGTCATGAGGCCGAGGGGGATCTCCAGGTCGACGGATTTCAGGTTGTTGCCTGTCGCCCCCGTCAGGGAGAGAACCTGTTGGGTGTTATATTTGTGGCGAAAGGTGGGCACCTTGATTTTCCTGCTGCCGGAAAGATACTGCCCGGTAATGGACTTGGGGTTGGCCATGACTTCCTGTGGCGTACCCTGGGCGATAATCTCGCCACCATGGACACCGGCACCCGGCCCGATGTCGATGACATGGTCGGCACTGAGTATCGCTTCTTCATCGTGTTCTACGACGATGACGGAATTGCCCAGGTCACGCAAATGAAACAGGGTTTCGAGCAGGCGCGCATTATCACGCTGGTGCAGGCCGATTGACGGCTCATCCAATATGTACATGACGCCCATCAAGCCCGCGCCGATCTGGCTGGCGAGCCTGATGCGCTGGGCTTCACCGCCGGACAATGTCTCGGCGCTGCGATCGAGGGTCAGGTAATTCAGGCCCACGTTGACCAGAAACGAAAGCCTTAAGCGGATTTCCTTGAGAATTTTCTCGGCCACCGTTCCGCGGCGCCCGGATAAACTCAGCCCTTCAAAGTAGTCGAACGCCGCGCCAACCGGCAGCTTACTGATCGCGGGAAGGTTGTTATTCTCGATAAATACATGGCGGGCCTCACGGCGCAGGCGGGAGCCGGCACAGGACGGGCAGTGCTGTTCGCTCAGGTATTTGGCGAGGTCTTCCCGGACCATCTGCGATTCGGTGGAACGATAGCGTCGTGAAATATTGGGGATGATGCCTTCAAATGTGTGTGATTTTGCGACGATGTCACCGCGTTCGCTCAGGTACTTGAACTGGATCTTCTCCTCGCCACTGCCATGCAGTAGCACCTGTCGGGCCTGTTCCGGTAGGTCTTCGAAGGCTTGTGCCAGGTCGAACCCGTAATGGTCGGCGACATTGTTAACCATCTGGAAATAGTAGATGTTACGGCGGTCCCAGCCGCGTATCGCGCCCTCCGCAATTTTTAAGCCGGGCTGGCTGACAACCCTGCTTTCATCAAAGAACTGCTGCATACCCAGTCCGTCACAGGTTGCACAGGCGCCGGCGGGATTATTGAAGGAGAACATCCGTGGTTCCAGCTCTGAAATGCTATGGCCACACTTGGGGCAGGCGAAACGGGATGAAAACAGCATTTCCTCCACGGTAGCGCCATCGTCAGTCTCCATGGGCAGAATCCTGGCGATGCCATCGCTCAGTTTGAGGCAGGTCTCGAAGGATTCTGCGAGGCGTAATTCCAGCCCTTCGCGCACCTTGAATCGATCGATGACGACCTCGATCGTGTGCTTCTTGTTCTTGTCCAGCGGCGGTGGATCGTCCAGCTCGCAGACAATGCCGTCGATGCGGGCACGAATAAAACCCTGTGAGTTAAGCTCATTGAACAGGTGCGCGTGCTCACCCTTGCGATCCTGGATGACCGGCGCGAGCATCATTAACGCGGTGCCGGGCTCCAGTGCCATTACCTGGTCAACCATCTGGCTGACTGCCTGGGCTTCTAGTGGTAAGTCATGATCCGGGCAACGGGGTTCACCGGCACGGGCAAACAGCAGTCGCAGGTAGTCATAGATTTCGGTGATGGTGCCGACCGTGGAGCGCGGATTATGGGAGGTTGCCTTCTGCTCTATTGAAATCGCCGGGGACAGTCCTTCGATGTGATCCACATCGGGCTTCTCCATTATCGACAGGAACTGTCTCGCATAGGTGGAAAGCGATTCCACATAGCGGCGCTGGCCCTCCGCATAGAGAGTATCGAAGGCTAACGAAGATTTCCCTGAGCCGGACAGTCCGGTGATTACGACCAGCTTGTCGCGAGGGATGTCCAGTTCAATGTTCTTGAGGTTATGGGTACGAACCCCGCGCAATTGTATTTTATCCACGGTCCAGCCTGGTTATTTCAGAAAAGAATTTTAGTTTGGGGGCTGGTTGGCCAGGCAGGTAAGTGCTGCGACGGGCTCAATCAAACCATGCTTACTCCGGTGCAATCATGCTATACCGTTTGGAATCGAGGCTAACCCGATGATAAATAAACAGTAACCCTGATTGTGGTTCACGGGAGTGGTTGCCGCGGCCGGTTATGCTGACCGCAACTCACCATTATAATGCGAAATGAAGAAGCGACACAAAGCTCGATCGGTTAATTTCGTCGCGCTCATTAATCTGCTAGTATTTCTTTTTTCGGCAACGCCGTTCGCCTGTGGTTTTTAGCGCAGGAAATAACCGCGCAAGAGCCGGAAATTCAATTGGTGTTTAATGGTCTGGAGTAACTCATGGCTCGTGGTGTAAATAAAGTAATTTTGGTAGGAAATTGTGGTAGTGATCCGGAGTCCCGGTTTTTACCATCGGGTGGCGCGGTCACCAACATAACGATAGCGACCTCGGAAAGTTGGAAGGACAAGCAGTCTGGCCAGCAGCAGGAACGGACAGAATGGCACCGGGTGGTGTTTTTCAACAGGCTTGGTGAAATTGCGGGCGAGTACCTGAAAAAGGGTTCCAAGGTGTATGTCGAAGGTTCGTTGCGCACGCGGCAATGGGAAAAGGATGGCGTAAAGCGCTATACCACCGAGATTGTGGGCAGTGAAATGCAAATGCTCGATAGTCGTGGCGCAGATTCCGGTGGCAGCAGGGAGTCATATGCTCCACAAAGTGCGCCAAAGCAGGCGCCACCCGCGCAGCAGCAGGCGCCCAGCCAGGCACCCGGTTTTGATGATAATTTTGATGACGACATTCCCTTTTAGCAGGCGGATGGGTGAAATTACTGGTTACCGGAGCAACCGGTCAGGTTGGTAGGGAAATATGTGCGCTTGCGGACAGGCTTGGTATCGAATGCCAGGGCTTGTCCTCCGCACAGCTGGATTTAACCCGCGAAACCAAGGTATGGCGCGCGCTGCGACGCGCAAAGCCTACCTACGTTATTAATGCGGCAGCCTATACTGCCGTCGATGCGGCCGAGGATAACCGGGAGGAGTGCCTGGGCGTCAATCGGGACGCCGTCTCCTATCTCGGCAAGAGCTGTAAGCGACTCGGTGTGCCGGTGTTGCATCTCTCCACGGATTACATATTCGGCGGGGACCAGGTGAGCCCGTATACCGAGACAGATGAACCTCGCCCACTCAATGTTTATGGCGACAGTAAATTGCAGGGCGAACAAGCGCTTGCGAGTGTTCTGGACGAGCACATTATCCTGCGGGTTAGCTGGGTATTTAGCGAATGGCGCAGTAACTTTGTTAAAACCATGGTGCGCTTGTGCCAGGAGCGTGAAACCCTGCAGGTTGTCGACGACCAGCGAGGCTGCCCAACGCCCGCGACAGATATTGCCAGAGTGCTAATCGCTATGGTTCAGCAGCTGGATTGCGGCGCCAATGATTGGGGTACATATCACTATTGCGGCAGGGAAGCGACCAGCTGGTACCAGCTGTGTCAGGACATCGTTGCCGAGACCCGTAACTATGGCACGCTAGCGACCGAAGCCGTAATACCAATAAAGACCCACGAATATCCCTATCGGGCCCAACGACCCCTGAACTCTGTACTCAGTTGTCACAGGATCCTGGAGAATTTTGGAATCCAGCAGCGTTCCTGGAAGCCGGAGTTGGCGAGGGTGGTGCAGCGCTGTTGTGAGTGGGACGAAGAAGCGGCCGGGGCCTTGTAATTCGGGTGTTGTCAGCGCCCGGACAATCGCCATAGCAACGTTTTTTGGTTCGTGACAGCAACGCTGTCCTGGCCTAACCCATAAGCTTCTGCCCGGTTCAGAAGTGATAGCCCACCCCGATACCATAAACCATGGGATCAACGTCGACATCGACGGTGATAGTCCCCAGGGCGGTATCTACGGAGGCGTCGGTACTGATGTCGATGTACCAGAGGCCGGCATTGAACGACCAGCTTTCATTGAGTTTATAATCGAATCCTGCGCGAACCGCGAGACCTGCAGAATCATCCAGCTTTAGGTTACTGGCGCCCAGTGCGCTACTCGCTGTACCGGACAGGTTTTCGTCGAGGACCAGCCAGTAGTTTACGCCGGCACCGATATAGGGCTGGAAACCGGAGCTGCTCTCCAGCGGGTACCATACTATGCTCAGCGTTGGCGGCAGGTGCTCAACGCTGCCAAGGTTTATGTCGGTAAGCCCGAGATCCAGGCCACCGAGGCCTTCGGTGTCAATGTCATGTTCGAAGGGTGTTGAGGCCAGCAGTTCCAGGCCCCAATGCGAATTGACCATATAGGTAAATGTAAGCATCAGTTGCGTGTCGTCATCAACACTCACCCCGGTTGAGGGCAACTCTCCCGTACCGACCAGGTTTAGTGCGCTACTGTCGTCATTGGGTACCACCGAGGCTGCTCCGCCCCTTACAATCATATCTCCTGCGTCGTAAGCCAGAGCCTGGCCTGCGGATAAAACCAGTCCGGCGCTCAGGGTTAAAAAAGTCTTTTTCAGTACGCTCATAGTCATGCCTTTATTGTCGATAAAGTGTGTTAATTTGGGTTAGGGGAAGCATAGATGAGGCAAAATTGGAGATATTGATATGGGTCAACGGATTGCGTTAACAGTAACGATGGATAGTGTGGCGCCCTTTCGATACCATGAGCCTATAAAGAAGAAAGCAGATTCCCAAGAAGGGATTCTTTGCGTGCACTGATTTAAGGTTGTTGCCGTACGTTATAAGTGGTGAGGGATCGGGATAATAATGACAAGAATAATCCTTTGGGCCAGATCATTGCTGTTCAGCATTGTGTTCTATTTGGCGGTTGTGCTGCACGGATTGCTGTGTATGTTGGTGCTGCCGTTTTTATCGCTTCCCAAACGCTTCAAGTTTACGATTCTCCTCAATCGTTTCGTCATGTGGTGGTTCAAGGTTGCCTGTGGCGTGCGATACAAGATCGAGGGTCGTGAGAACCTGCCGGAGCATGGCGGTGCGGTGCTTGTCTGTAATCATCAGAGCACTTGGGAATCTTTCTATCTGCAGACGCTGGTGTCACCGCTGTGCACCGTGCTTAAGAAAGAACTGTTACGTATCCCGGTGTTTGGCTGGGCGTTAGCGATGATCAAACCCATTGCGATCGATCGCAGCGTGCGCACGGGCGCGATCAGGCAGATCATCCAGCAGGGCAAGGTTAAATTGCAGAGCGGTTTTTGGGTGCTGATCTTTCCCGAGGGTACTCGCGTGCGTTACGGTGAGCGGAAGAAGTTTTCCAAGACGGGTGCCTACCTGGCACTGGAGGCGGAGGCGCCGATCATTCCGTTGATTCATAATGCCTGTGTTTGCTGGCCGACCAAAGGCTTCCTGAAGTATCCGGGTACGATCACGGTTGTTATCGGGCCGGCAATCGAGTCCCGCGGCAAGAGCGTGGACGAGGTGCACCAGGAAACGAGCCAGTGGATGGACGGACAGCTAGACAAGTTGATGCCTGAAAGGGCAGGCTAATCTGTAGTTCTCACAAGGTGGCGTTGTAGATATGCAGGCTGGTCCAGCCTTTGCAGCACGATGCTGCCGGGTGGGGCTAATCGCAGTATTCTATTCTCGAGTGCCTGGATTCAGGCACTCGAGAAAAAACCTTCCAATATTGCCCGCTCGGGACGTTAGCCGTTATAGCGCTGGAAAATGAGTGACGCGTTGGTGCCGCCAAACCCGAAGCTGTTGGACATTACGGCGTTGAGTTCGATGTCATCGATGCGCTTGGTCACCACCGGCATGCCTTCGGCACCGGGATCGAGGGTCTCGATATTGGCTGAAGCTGCGATAAAGTTGTTTTTCATCATCAGTAGGCTGTAGATGGCTTCCTGTGCGCCAGCCGCACCCAACGAGTGTCCGGATAAAGATTTGGTAGAGCCGATATAAGGCACTTCGGAGCCGAAGGCTTGTCGTACCGCTCCCAGTTCCTTGATGTCGCCGACAGGTGTGCTGGTGCCATGCGCATTGATATAATCTATCTTGCCGTCAAAGGTGCTGCGTGCCTGCTGCATGCAACGCATCGCGCCCTCACCCGAGGGTGCTACCATTTCATACCCGTCTGATGTTGCTCCGTAGCCAACCAGCTCGGCATAGATCTTCGCGCCACGTGCAACGGCGTGGTCATGTTCTTCCAGGACCAGCATTCCGCCGCCGCCGGCAATCACAAAGCCATCGCGATCGACATCATAGGCCCGCGATGCGCGTGCGGGTTCGTCGTTATACTTGGTCGATAACGCACCCATGGCGTCGAACTGCGCGGTCAGTGACCAGTGCTCTTCCTCGCCGCCTCCGGCGAATACAATATCCTGCTTGCCCAGCTGGATAAGCTCCATGGCATTGCCGATGCAGTGCGCGCTGGTGGAACAGGCGGAGGTGATCGAATAGTTAACGCCCTTGATCTGGAACGGCGTTGCCAGGCAAGCCGATACCGTGCTGGACATGGTCTTGGGTACGCGATACGGGCCAATGCGCTTAACGCCCTTGGTGCGTAGAATGTCGGCAACTTCCACGACATCCGAGGTGGAGGCGCCACCGGAGCCGGCGATCAGTCCGGTGCGGGGGTTGATAATCTGGTCCTCGGTCAAGCCCGAGTCGTCAATGGCCTGCTGCATTGCGATATACGCAAACGCGGCGGCATCGCTCATAAACCGGTAATGGCGCCTGTCAATGAGCGCGGCGGCGTCGATATCCACGCTGCCTGCAACGTGGCTGCGCAGGCCCATATCGATGTATTCCTGCTTCGTCTTGATGCCGGAGCGGCCCTCTCTGAGCGACTCCAGTACGGTCTCTGTATCGTTGCCCAGGCACGACACGATGCCCATACCTGTAACTACTACACGATTCATAAGTAATCCTTAAAAATTATCTGTAGAGGTAAATAATCCGACCCTTAAATCCTTTGCCGTATATATCTCCCTGTCATCTACAAACATCCTGCCATCGGCGATACCTAAAATCAATTTTCGTGTGATGACCCGCTTGAGACTGATTTGGTAGCTCACCTTCTTGGCGCTGGGGAGTACCTGCCCGGAAAACTTGACTTCTCCACAGCCCAGGGCGCGGCCCTTGCCCGGACTGCCCATCCAGCCGAGGTAGAACCCGACCAGTTGCCACATGGCATCCAGGCCAAGGCAACCAGGCATTACCGGGTCGCCGGGGAAGTGGCAGCCAAAGAACCAAAGGTCCGGGTTGATATCAAGTTCAGCGACGATGAGGCCTTTGCCGTAATCGCCACCTTCTGTAGAGATCTGGCTGATTCGGTCCATCATCAGCATATTAGGAACGGGTAATTGTGCGTTGCCTTCCCCGAATAATTCGCCGTGTCCGCAGCGAAGGAGATCTTCCTTACTATAGGAGCTTTGTGCTTGGGTCATGTATGTCGTGTACCGAGTGATGGTTTATTATTAGAGTTATTGTACGCAACTATGCGCAGCAAAGCTAACGTCGGGGCTAGCGGGTCGCGGGATGCTGGAGCAGGCAGGCTTTGACGTCCAGCGCATCCATCAATTCGAAGGGCCGGAACTCCTCTTGCTCGAGAATCTCCTGCATGGTTACGATGATGTGGGTGCCGGACTTGCGGATAATCTGCCCGCCGATTACAAAGGTGCGTTGCGGGTGTTCAAGTTTCAGGCTGAAGTTTATATGCACCCCGGCCTCGGCAGTCGCGAGCAGTGGTGATTCAGGGGTTACTTCGATTTGCACGGAAAGCTCGGAAAAATCCACGAGAAAGGCTTCCTGGCCGCCTAGTGCGGGCAACGCGTCAATAATCACGGGCACATTGGTTAGAAGCCGGTGGTGGGTGCGTTGCTCTTTCATCTCCAGAGAGGTGGCTACTACCTCCAGCATCGCCAAGCGGTGACCACGATAAACGCCTTCGCTGGGCTGGTGCGATTCACGTACGTTACATTCTACCGTGACCACACCGCTGTTTTTATAGCGCGCGGTGAGTGATATCGCGTTGCCATTTCGGAACTGCCCCAGGCTTCCCAGCGCTGCCTTGCTGGGATAATTGAGTTTGCCCTCTTCCCCGGCTTTGGCTGGCACTATAAGACAGAAGCTGTTAACCGTTGAATAGGTGTGCTGTTTTTCTTCGCTGTGCAGGGTGATTTGTCCGCGTTGTTGGGTGGTCAGGCTCTCTAACTGGTTTTGCCGGTATACCAGGTGGCCGTTAATTTCATAGCCCAGGATGATGGACTGCATGGTCATCTGGGGCTGGTATTCGGGGAAGTAATCAACCCGATTACCTATTGGGAAGCAATCGGTAAGTTCTACGAGGTCAGCAACTGACAGCGGCGCCGGCGTGGGTGCCGATAGCGGCGCAATTCTTGAATTATCCATGGGTTCCCCTGGCTCAGTATTCGATCAGCAGCCGCATGCCGTAAACAATGTCATGCCAGCACTGATGGTGCAAATCCGCGACTGCCGGAACCTGCGGCGTAAGCAGGCTATAACCTATATCGGTGGAGCGGCCCAAATAATAAGAATAATCCGCATCTTTGTCGACAGGGGATCGCAATTAATGCCCGGTATGGCTCAAAAAGCAAAGACTCGGGATAAAACAAGCGGATAAAAGACGGAATTGTCGATGGGGGTGTCGAAACTATTGCCACGTGTGGTTCAAAAAAGAAAAAGCGGGGATAAAAAAACGGATGGCGGGGGGCGCCATCCGATAAAAACACACATAAGGGGTATGTGTGGGAGGAAACTGTTACCTATTGCAACTAATGCTGCTGAAAGGTTACAAATTCAATATTGTGCAAAGCATAATATTTGCTGTTTATGTTGTCAAGCGGCATAAAAAATATATTTTAAATTAATAAGCTAGAAGCTTTTGCGGCTATTTTGCGCTGCCGGATGATGTAGCACGTATTTATACGTAACTTTTCAACACCTTGGTCATCTGGGGGCCATAAAAAGCGCCGAATAGCTCTGTAATGGCGATATCCGTTTTTGCCCAGCCCTGGTAACAGGCCGGATCGATTAATACCGGCGCGCCCAGGTTATCCGCCTGAACATTGCCGGACCACAGGTCACCGTGCACCAGGGTGGCGGGTTGCGCTGGAATCAGTTCTGGCAGTCTGGCACAAATCCCCTCGAGCTTGCGCAGCGCAGCGTGGTCCAGCAAGCCGTTATCATGGGCCAGCCGACCCTGATAAAGCAGGCGCTGCTCGGCAAAAAATTGATGCCCGTCCAACGCCGCCGGATTGGGTTGTGGTGTTGCACCGCAATAATTATCGCAGTCGAACCCGAACAGGGTCGCTGTGGTTTGGTGCATCCGCGCTAGCCCGATGCCCAGTGAGGCCCAATAGTCCGGTCGCTTCTGCTGCTCAAACCAGTGGTTGAGTTGTGAAAGATTCATTTCGTAATGACCCGCATGACCTTATAATGGCCCACTAAAATTCTGCAATTGAGAAGAGTGTATGCAAGCGACAGTAAATTGGATAGATGGTGTAAGGTTTTTAGCGGAATCAGGTTCGGGGCATACCGTGATCCTGGAGGGTCCGGAGTCCCACGGCGGACGTAACACCGGGTTTCGACCCATGGAGATGGTGTTGCTCGGCCTCGGTGGCTGTGCGTCCTTTGATGTAATGAGTATCCTTGGCAAATCACGACAGGCTGTGACTGGTTGCGTGGCGCGGCTGGACGCCGAACGTGCGGACGAAGTCCCCGCAGTGTTTACCAAAATCAACATGCACTTCGAAGTGACTGGCCGCAACCCGAAGGATGCCGCCGTTTCGCGGGCGGTCGCGCTGTCCGCGGAGAAATTTTGTTCCGCCTCGATTATGCTGGAGCGCGGTGGAGTGGAGATCACCCACAGTTACTCAGTGATTGATGTTGATTAGTCATAATAAGGACGACAGCTAGTGGATATAGATCAATTACGCCGCCAATACGGTCATGGGCGGTTACGGCGCGAGGACCTGGACACGGATCCGGTGCAGCAGTTTCAAGCCTGGTTGAGCCAGGCTATTGATGCGGAGCTCCTGGACCCGACCGCCATGTGTGTCGCTACCGTAGACACTGATGGCCAGCCGTCACAGCGGATCGTGTTGTTGAAGCAGTGCGACGCCGACGGTTTTGTGTTTTACACTAACCTCGGCAGCCGCAAGGCGCAGGAGCTTGCGGTTAATAGCCGGGTCAGTTTGCATTTCGCCTGGCTGCCGCTGGAGCGGCAGGTCAAGATTTGCGGTACGGCAGAAAGAGTGCCCACAACGGAGGCGCTTAAGTATTTCCTGTCGCGTCCCAAGCAAAGCCAGTTGGCGGCCTGGGCCTCGGCGCAAAGCCAGAAGGTTGCCTCGCGTGAGTTGCTGGAACAGCAGGTAGCCGGGATGAAAGAGAAATTTGCCGACGGCAAGGTTCCATTGCCGTCATTTTGGGGGGGCTACCGTGTTAAGCCCCACGAGATAGAGTTTTGGCAGGGTGGCGAGAATCGCCTGCATGATCGATTTCGTTACTTGCAGGGCGCCGACCAGGATTGGGAGATCAGCCGCCTGGCGCCTTGAGTCGGGGTCCAGGCGCCTCTGATTAACGAGAGATTCCTTATATGTGGTAGGTGGTCTTGGTCATGATTTTGGATACTACCGTCATGGCCGCTTTTACAGGTAGCGGCAGATCCGCACCACCGGCTTGCATCGCGTTCAGTGCATGTTGTTCTTCGTCGGATTTCATTTGTTCCAGCACCGCACGGCTGGGTTTGTCTGCGCTGGACAGCTGGGTTAAATGCGTATCCAGGTGCTTGCAGACCTGGCGCTCGGTTTCCGCGACAAACCCCAGGCTCCACTTGTCACCTGCCAGCCCGGCTAATGCTCCGGTACCGAACGAAGCGGCGTAGAATAACGGGTTCAGTATGCTGGGGTGGCTATTGAGCTGGTCGAGACGCTGTTGGCACCAGCTCAAGTGATCCGCTTCCTCGTCCGAGGCTTCCTGCATTTTTTCGCGTACTTCGTCGAGACGGGCAGTTAGTGCCTGGCCCTGGTAGAGCGCCTGGGCGCACACTTCTCCGGTATGGTTGATCCGCATCAAACCCGCACTATGTCGGGCATCGGCTGCATCGAGTTGGGCGGAATCCACACCATTAGCCGGAGATGGCCGGGTACCGGGTGAGGTTGCCTGTGAGACGATTCTGAGTGCCTGGTCTGCTTGAACCAGAAATTGGTCTAAGAGAGACAGCGAACGTTTTGAATTCATAGAAAATTCCTACTACCACCTGTTGCGAAATGGTCTATCATTACAGTTAAGGTTCCTCAAGTGACAAGCTGTAAAACGTCATTATACGTGTCGTACCCAAGTACAACAATAATGGTGGTAACGATGGAAGCTGTTAGCGAACGAAGATTGATCTTAAGAAAAGCAATCCATAGCACGGTCAGCGTGTTCGATCGTAATACCAATGAATATGTGGGTTTACTCGCCGATTACTCAGTCGAGGGAGTGCTGGTCACTACCAGCGTCAACCCCATTGAATTGGGCCGCACTTTCCAGTTTATGATTCTGGTGCAGTCCAGCCGGGATGCGGATACCACCGATCGCGGCGAATTCAATGCGATTTCCATGTGGAGCGAACGAACCAGCCCGTCTTTCTACGGTACCGGGTTTAAACTGGAAAACCCCAGTGCTGAAATCCTGAAACTGCTGGAATCCTGCAGCAAATAATCTGATAATCAGGCCCCATCTCTATAAGGTAGCGCTTGATTATGTGGCGAAAGATTTCGGTTTGGTTGGGCGGCGTCCTGCTAGTCCTCGCAGTCATTATTGTTACTCGCACAATTCTTTACACCGGCCCGCAACCGGACAGCACCGCTGTGGTTCGAATTGATATAGCTACCGATGCCGTGCTGCGTCTTGCGAGAGCAATCAGTTTGCCTACCGTGTCGTCGCTCAGCGATGCCCAGGAACGTAATCGCCAATTTGCCACCTTTCAGCAATTCCTTGCAGATGCATTCCCCAACCTGCATACCACCCTGCGCAGGGAAACCTTTAACGATTTTGCGCTGCTGTATACCTGGCAGGGCACCGACTCCGAGTTGAAACCACTGTTACTACTATCCCACCAGGATGTGGTCCCGATTGAGCCCGGCACTGAGTCTGACTGGATACATCCGCCGTTTTCGGGTGCGGTGGATGGTGGCTATGTCTGGGGGCGTGGTGCCTGGGACGACAAGAGTACCTTGATGGCCTCACTCGAAGCGATTGAAATGCTGGTTGGCCAGGGCGTTGCGCCGCGCCGCTCCGTGATGCTGTCCTTTGGACATGATGAAGAAATCGGGGGTCGAGCGGGCGCAGCGGTTATCGCGGCCGAGTTACAACGCCGTGGCCTGCAGTTTGAGCTTATCCTCGATGAGGGCGGCACAATCCGTGCGCCGGGACTGATGCCCGGCATCGACGTGGCCGCGGCAATGGTTGCGATTGCCGAGAAGGGCTACCTGACCCTCAAACTGACCGCGCGGGACAGCGGCGGTCATTCCTCGATGCCACCGCCTATAACTGCAGTGGGGCGTGTTTCGCGAGCGGTTAACCGGCTCCAGGATAACCCCTTGCCAGCTCGCTTGAATCCGCCGGTCAGGGAAATGTTCAAGGTTCTCGGACCACATATGCCGCTGCAACAGCGCGCCATACTCGCAAACCTGTGGCTATTTGAATCCATCTGGGTGAGGCAATTGACGGCGAGCCGCGCAACTAATGCGGCGGTGCGGACGACAACGGCACCCACCATGCTGCGCGCGGGGGTGAAAGAGAACGTCCTGCCCCAAGCCGCCGAGGCGATAGTGAATTTCCGGATTGTACCGAACGAGTCCAGCGCGTCGGTTATCGCTGCAGTAAAGGATATTATTGACGACTCGCTAGTCGAGGTTGACGAAGTCGGCAGCATTAGCAGCGAGCCATCGCGGGTAACCTCTGTCGATTCCAACGCCTACCGCGAGTTGTCGAAGACAATCCGCCAGGTGCGGCCGGATGCGGTAGTTGCGCCATCCTTGCTGTATGGAGCGACGGACTCCCGCCATTATGGTGCGCTTTCCGAGAACGTGGTCAGGTTTACGCCGATCACCGTTGGCAGCGATGATTTCGGGCGCATTCACGGAACCAACGAGCGCATCTCGGTTACGGACTATGAGAATGCAGTGCGGTTTTATTACCTATTGTTAACCAATATGGCACTGCAACCCGGATCATGATGACTACCATGCAGGACACCCGCTATCGGAGGCGGATTTGCTAGCGCATATCTGGTTCGCCTTTTTCGCCCTCGCGTTTGTTGCGAGCCTCGTGCAATGGCTGTTCATGGGGCAGGCCGATGTCTTCTCGCTGGTGATCAGTGCTACCTTTGATATGGCTAAGCTGGGTGCGGAGATCGCGATTGGGCTGATTGGTGTGTTGTGCCTGTGGCTCGGATTCTTCAAGATCGCTGAACAGGCCGGCCTGATCCAGAAGCTGGGCAGGTTGCTGGCGCCGTTGTTTCGCCGCCTGATGCCGGAAATCCCCGACGGCCACCCCGCGCTCGGCTCGGTCACCATGAACCTTGGGGCGAACGCGCTGGGCCTGGACAACGCCGCGACTCCATTCGGGCTCAAGGCGATGCGCGATCTCCAGGAGCTTAATCCGGTCAAGGACAGCGCCTCAAATGCACAAATTTTGTTCCTGGTCCTGAATACCTCATCGGTGACGCTATTGCCGGTCACGGTATTCCTGTTTCGGGCCCAGCAAGGGGCTGCGGAACCGGCGCTGGTATTTATCCCTATTTTGCTCGCGACCACCGCCTCGACCCTGGCCGGGTTGTTATTGACCTCGCTTATCCAGAAGCTGCCAATCTGGGACCGGGTGGTGCTGGGCTATGCCGGCGGCTTCGCCCTGTTGTTGGCCGGGCTCATATTCACCCTGTCACAAATGCCGGCGGAGACGATGGCCTCCGCGTCCGCCCAGGCGGGTAATTTCGTCTTGTTCTGTGTGATCATGCTGTTTTTGACGAGCGGTTATGTCAAGCGCATCGATGTGTACGCCGCTTTTATTACCGGCGCCAAGCAGGGCCTTTGGGTGGCGGTGAAGATTGTGCCTTACCTGGTGGGTATGCTGGTTGCGATAGGGGTATTTCGCGCCAGTGGCGTACTCGACGGGTTGCTCTGGGGAATCGAACAGGTCGTGCTCGCGCTGGGCCTTGATACCCGGTTTGTCGATGCATTGCCGACGGCGTTTATGAAACCCCTGAGCGGCAGCGGCTCTCGCGCCCTGATGCTGGAAACCATGAGCAGTCATGGTGTTGATTCGTTTCCCGCGCTGGTTGCCGCGGTCGTGCAGGGCAGCACGGAAACCACCTTTTATGTGCTGGCGGTGTACTTTGGTAGCGTCGGCATAAAGAACGCGCGCCACGCGATTGCCTGTGGCCTGGTGGCAGATGTGGTTGGTATCAGTGCCGCGATCGGGGTGAGCTATTGGTTTTTCGGGTAGCGACCAGGATGTGGACGGCGCTGAAAACCGGGATGGCGGCACATGGTTGAATTAAATCCGGTCACTGCTGCGGTACAGGTTGAGCAGGTCTCTCAGTTGGCGATGCATATCTGGAATGAGCACTATCCCCGGATAATCGGCCAGGCGCAGGTCGATTACATGTTGGAAACATTGCAGAGTCCGCGGGCCATCCAGGCGCAGATTGATGTTGGTTATCGCTATTACCTGATCGACCATGATGGTGCTCTCGCGGGTTATGCCGGTTTGCTCCTGGAACCGGAGCAACACGCGTTGTACCTGGGAAAAATCTACGTGGATAGCGGTTTGCGCGGCAAGGGCATCGGTCGTGACGTCGTGCAGCAGGTCATCGCCATGGCACGGCAGCACGAGCTGAATTTGATTTGGCTGACGGTGAACAAAAACAATACCGGCGCCATCGCGGCGTATGAAGGCATGGGTTTCAGGAAGGTGCAAAGTGTTGTCATGGATGTCGGCGAGGGTTTTGTGATGGACGATTACCGCATGGAATTACAGTTAGGGAAGGTATTATTCAGACCTTCCCCAGCGTAATGCTGGAACCTGGAAACCGCAGTTTCCAGCTTGAATCCAACTGCGCCAACGCGAGATAATCCGTATTGCGCCCACTATCCAACTGCCAGGCTAACAATTATGAGCAAAACCATTTTTTCCAAGATTATCAACCGGGAAATTCCAGCCGATATCGTCTACGAAGACGATCAGTGCCTGGCCTTCAATGACGTCAATCCCAAGGCGCCCATGCATGTCCTGATCATTCCCAAACAGCCCATTGCCATGCTGTCGGATGCCGTCCCGGAAGACGAGCCGCTGCTGGGTCACCTGATGCGTGTGGCGGCGCAGGTCGCCACGCAGCGTGGTTATGGGGATGCCTTTCGGTTAACCGTTAACAATGGCGCCAAGGCCGGCCAAAGCGTGTTCCATTTGCATTTACATGTGCTGGGCGGGCGTGACTTTATGTGGCCGCCGGGTTAGTACCCTGCCTGCATGATAATTGCATCGCGCTCACTGCGGCATGGATGTGGCCGCCTGGATTGTGCATAATAGGCAGCCCTGATTTCCTGAACGCTTTGATGTAACTATGTATTGCCGCTATTTTGGGCTCGAGGAAGCACCTTTTTCCATCGCCCCCAACCCTCACTACCTGTTTATGAGCCCTCATCATCGCGATGCGCTGGCGCATTTGCTGTATGGCGTCGGGGCCGGCGGCGGTTTCATCCTGTTAACGGGAGAGGTGGGTACCGGCAAGACCACCGTGACCCGTTGCCTGCTTGAGCAACTACCCGATAATATCGACCTCGCGATGGTCTTGAACCCGGCACTCGATTCCCTCGAATTGCTGGCAACGGTGTGTGACGAGTTGGGCATCGCCAACGACGAGGGTTCCAGGACCCTTAAGGTCCTGACCGATAAGCTGCACCAGTTCCTGCTCGATAATCATCGCCAGGGCCGCAATACCGTGTTACTGATCGATGAGGCGCAGCACCTTAAATTCGATGTGCTGGAGCAGATTCGCCTGCTCACAAACCTTGAGACCAACACCAAAAAGTTGCTGCAGATTGTGCTGGTGGGCCAGCCCGAACTCAGTTCGATCCTCGCTCGCCCCGAGCTGCGCCAGCTGAACCAGCGCATTACCGCCCGCTACCAGATCAAGCCGTTGTCGCTCGAGGAAACCCATACCTATATTAATCATCGGTTGCAGGTGGCTGGTTTGCCCGCGGGCCAGCAACTGTTTGCGCCGCCGGTGGTCAAGGGTATATTTCGCAAGACTGGCGGGTTGCCGCGCCTGATCAATGTATTGTGTGATCGCATGCTGATGGGCGCCTATGGGCAAAATAGAACCAGTGTGGATAT
The DNA here is from genome assembly GCA_964195105.1 of uncultured Gemmatimonadales bacterium. Taxonomy (GTDB): domain Bacteria; phylum Pseudomonadota; class Gammaproteobacteria; order Pseudomonadales; family IMCC2047; genus CAMYKE01. Next base: position 19,254 of record CAXMOT010000070.1, read on the forward strand.
GCCGATATTCAAGCAGGCTGCGGCCGAGGTGCTTGGTGAGGAAACACGGCCTGCGGCCGGATGGCGCGCCGCGGCAGTTCTGGCCGGCGCCGCGGTGTTTATTGGTCTTGCCGGCGCGTTGTGGTGGCAGTCATCCAGCGACGCCAGTGCCGTAGCCCAGGCAGCTAACTTTGCCCAGCCTGCTGCACCGATCGCGGCCGAATCGACAGCGCAGCTCAGTGCGGCTGTCCCCGCTGCAGCAGCCGGGGTAGCGCCTTTGGCCGAAGAGCCGTCAGCGCTACAAATAGAGCCATTAGCGCTACAAAAAGACCTTTCAGTGGTGCTACCACAGTCTTCTGCGGGACAAGAGCCCACCGAGTTTTCCGAAACCGTCGAGACACTGGTGCCCACTGAAGTGGTAGCCGCAGCCGATCCCTGGAGCAGCGACCAGCATCAGGCACTGGCAAGCCTTGGTGGGATTCTGGCGGGCGCGCCCGCGGTTGAGCTTGATAGCTGCCTGGTTGAAGGTGCCGCTTACCGGTGTGAGCGGGCGGTTGCCAGGACCTGGGACGAATTCAAGTCTTATAACCGGCCGGCCGTGCTGACCCTCGCCACGCCGGCGAAAATGCAAGTTTATGCGGCGCTGGCAGGAATTGAGGGCGATAAGGCCCGGCTAGTCTCGGCTAACGGTTACCGTGACCTGGGGTTAGCCGAGCTCGGTGAGCTGTGGACCGGCCAATTCCTGTTTGTCTGGAAGCCACCCGCTGCGTATCAGGGCCCGCTAGGGCTTTGGGATAGCGGCGCTATGGTGGTCTGGCTGGCCCGGCAATTTGCAAACCTGGATAATGAGGACGCCACCCTGGCTGATGATGTTTACAATCGCGCGCTCGAACAGCGTGTGAAGTTATTCCAGCAGACAGTTGGTTTGGAGGCAGATGGCATCGTCGGGGTAAATACCTTGTTGCGCCTGAACGAGGCGCTGGGTGTTGCTGATAGCCTGCAGGCCAGGTTTATTGAACCCATGGCCGCGGATTCGCTGGCGAGTAAGGAGGCCAACTAATGTCGCTGATTCTGGATGCGTTGAACAAGGCTGACCAGGAGCGTAGCGAACAGCATGAGGTGCCTAACCTGCGCGCAGTGCACGGTTCACCCTATCCGCAGTCCCGGCCGAGCCTGTTAAAGCGCTGGTCGGTCGAGATTGCGTTTATTGTGCTGCTAGTGATTGCTTACCTGGGCTATCAGTTACTGGTGGACGACGAGCCGCAGCCGCAACCCGCTATGGCTCAAGCGCCGCTAGCGCCACCACAGCAGGTTGTTACCCAGCCATCGAATTCAGTCCCTGTCATAGCAGCGTCATCGGTGCCAGCGAGATCCACACCGGATACGGCGCAAGTGCCAGCGCCGGTCGCTTCATCCATTCCTGTCGTAGCGCCGGCCCCCGTTGAATCTCCCGCAGCAAAAGTTGCGAAGTCTGTCCAGTCGCCCGCCCGGTCGCCCGTGACATCGCTTGTAGAAGCACCGCTGGACACGCAACGCGATGTTAAATCTCTCTATGCACAGCAGCGTAGCGAGGCAGCACCCACAAAGACTGCAACACCCCCCGCGAAATCAGCGCCTGCTATGCAGCCGCCGCAACGAGCCAATCCAGCATTGGACCGAAAGGCGCAGCTCGAAAAATTGCCCCTGCTGAGTGAGTTGTCTCCACAAAGACAGCAGGCGATCCCCAGTATTGATTTCTCATTGCATGTTTATTCGAGTGACCAGGGTACCGGTTTCGTTACGCTCAACGGCCAGCGCCGGCGTCCAGGAGACCAGGTGGCGCCCGGGCTGCGGCTTGAAAAGATCGTAGATGAATTTATTGTGCTGAGTTATAAGGGTGGCGAGTTCCGGTTGTTGTCGCTCAATAGCTGGATAAACCTGCAATAGCAGGGGTGGATCGGGCTCGCCCGTAGCCAGCCATGCCTCGGTCGACGTCATCGCCGAACTTGCCCGTGACCAGGGCCTGCCGGGCTGGAAGTCGTGCCAGCAACCGTATCCGGTCGGCTATTACTGCAGAATCCGCGATCCGGATGGCAACTTCGTCGAGTTCAGTTTTGGTCAGCCGCCTTTATTCCGGCGCCTGTTCCGTTTCCCGCGCGACAGCCCGGTAACCGATATCGGTACGATAAAAACACTTATCCCAGCTGATCTGTTGCGCCAATGCGTAGGCGCGTTGCTGCGCTTCGGTAACGGTCTCGCCGAGTGCGGTTGCACAGAGCACTCGACCGCCGTTGGTAACCACCTCGTCACCCGCCATACGCGTGCCGGCGTGGAATACTTTTTCGCCGCTGGTCTCTGATTCGGGTAAGCCGCTTATCGCGTCGCCCTTTGCATAGCTCGCCGGGTATCCGCCGGCCGCGAGCACCACGCCCAACGCGGCCCGTGGGTCATAATTGGCTTCGACCTGGTCGAGCTTGCCGTCCAGTGCCGCGAGGCACAGTTCGACCAGGTCCGACTGCAGGCGCAGCATGATGGGTTGGGTTTCCGGATCGCCAAAACGGCAGTTGTACTCGAGCACCTTGAGGCTGCCATTCGGCGCTATCATCAGGCCGGCATACAGGAAGCCGGTGTAGTCGTTGCCTTCGGCGGCCATGCCCTGCACCGTCGGTATGATCACTTGCTCAATGGCGCGTTGGTGAATCTCCGGGGTTACAACCGGCGCAGGCGAGTAGGCTCCCATGCCGCCCGTATTGGGCCCCTGGTCGCCGTTATCCCGGGCCTTGTGATCCTGTGAGGTTGCAAGTGGCAAAATATTCTTACCATCCACCATCACGATAAAGCTGGCTTCCTCGCCCACCAGGAACTCCTCGATCACGACGCGGTGACCCGCTTCACCGAAGGCATTACCCGCCAGCATGTCCTCGACCGCCGCTATCGCCTCCTCTTCAGACTGGGCAAGAATGACGCCCTTGCCGGCCGCAAGGCCATCGGCCTTAACCACGATGGGTGCACCCTGTGCCTTGATATAGACGACCGCCGGCTCGATCTCCGTGAAGTTCTGGTAGGCCGCCGTGGAAATATCGTGCCGCGCCAGGAAATCTTTGGTAAAGGCTTTGGAGCCCTCCAGCTGCGCCGCGCCGCGTGACGGGCCGAAACAGGGTAAGTCATGCTCGGTAAAATAGTCGACGATGCCTTCCACGAGGGGCGCTTCGGGTCCAACGATGGTCAGACCGCAAGCGTTTTCCCGGGCAAAGCTCGCCAGCGCGGGGAAATCCATGCCGTCGATGTCGATATTCCTGACGCCAGGTTCCAGCGCCGTGCCAGCGTTGCCAGGTGCCACATAGACGGTGTCTACGCTTGCAGATTGTGCCGCTTTCCAGGCTAACGCGTGCTCGCGGCCGCCGGAGCCTATAATAAGAACATTCATGACTGTCGTCCCGCCCTAGTGCCTGAAATGGCGCATGCCGGTAAATACCATGGCCATGCCGTGTTCATCGGCGGCGGCGATTACTTCGCTGTCGCGCATCGATCCGCCCGGTTGAATGACCGCTGTAATGCCGGCCTCGGCCGCTGCGTCGATGCCGTCGCGGAACGGAAAGAACGCATCGGACGCCATCACCGAACCCTTGACCTCGAGGCCTTCGTCGGCCGCCTTGATGCCGGCGATTTTAGCGCTGTAGACGCGGCTCATCTGGCCGGCGCCGACGCCAATAGTGCGCCCGGCACGGGCATAGACGATCGCATTGGACTTAACGAACTTGGCGACTTCCCAGGCAAACAGGAGGTCGGCAACTTCCGCTTCACTGGGTGAGCGTTGGGTTACCATTTTCAGCTGGCTTTCATTAACCATACCGATATCATTATCCTGCACCAGCAAGCCGCCGTTCACGCGCTTGTAATCCAGGCTGGGCATGCGATCCGGACTCCACTGGCCGCATTTCAAAACCCGGATGTTGGGCTTCTCTGCGAGCACCGCCGCTGCGTCTGCATCTACCGCAGGGGCAATAATTACCTCGACAAACTGACGCTCAATAATGGCGCGGGCCGTATTAACATCGAGACTGCGGTTGAATGCGATGATGCCGCCAAATGCGGAGGTCGGGTCGGTGGCAAACGCCTGGTTATAGGCGTCCAGGATATCCGACCCCAGTGCGACGCCGCAGGGATTGGCGTGTTTTACGATCACGCAGGCCGGTTCGGCAAACGGCTTGACGCACTCCAGCGCGGCGTCCGTGTCGGCTACGTTATTGTAGGACAGCTCTTTGCCTTGCATTTGCTGCGCGGTTGCCACGCTCGCATCTCGCGGCTTGCTCTCCACGTAGAATGCCGCTCGTTGGTGGGGATTTTCGCCGTAGCGCATATCCTGGGCTTTTTGGTACTGGACGTTATAGGTGCGCGGGAAAGGGGACTCCTGCTCGCCGGTCAGGGTGCCGAGGTAATTGGCAATCGTGCCGTCGTACTGCGCCGTGTGCTCATAGGCCTTAACCGCCAGGTCGAATCGCGTTGCGAGGGATAGGCTGCCATCAGTGTCGCTCATTTCGCGGAGCACTCGGTCGTAGTCGTCTGCTTTGACCAATATCGCAACGTCACGATGGTTCTTTGCCGCGGCGCGCACCATGGTCGGTCCGCCAATGTCGATGTTCTCGATGGCCAGGGCCAGGTCGCATTCCGGTTTCGCAATAGTCTCCTGGAAGGGGTAGAGGTTGACCACCACCATGTCGATGGGGGCGATGCCATGTTCGTCCATGACCGCATCGTCGGTGCCGCGCCGTCCCAGGATGCCGCCATGGATCTTGGGGTGCAGGGTCTTGACGCGGCCATCCATCATTTCCGGAAATCCGGTATGTTCCGCCACTTCGGTTACGGCGATGCCGCTGTCGTTGATCAGTTTGTAGGTGCCGCCGGTGGACAGCAATTCGACGCCATGCGCCACCAGGCCGCGGGCGAATTCCACGATACCCGTTTTGTCGGATACGCTAATCAGTGCGCGGCGAATTGAACGTTGCTCAGTCATTGTGATTTTTTAAAGCCTCTTTGTCGGGGTGTCTCAGTCGGTGATCCAATCCACTCATGCGTTAAAAACAGAAATGGCGATGAATATAAACATGCATCGCCATTTGCCGGGTGGTTCGGGGGATTATAACAGGTCGTGTTGTTTTAACTTCTTTCTCAGGGTGCCGCGATTAAGTCCAAGTATTTCAGACGCCTTGCTCTGGTTGTCGCGGGTGTGTCGCATAACCTCGGTCAGCAGCGCGCCTTCGACTTCGTTCATAACCAGATTGTAAAGTTCATTGGCGGGCTGGCCATCGAGGTGGGTAAAAAACGTATCCATCGCGGTATGAACGCATTGGCTCAGGGTTCGACCGCTATCGAGTAATGTTGTCAGGGCCGGGTCGCCATTATTATTGTTATTGGTCATTAATCTAAAACACCAGGAATCCAGTTAAGCCGCCAGCGGCAGATCGCCATCCAGTTCGGCAAAAAAACGGTTTAAAACATCAAATTGTTCGTGTGCAGTTTCCAGTCTGGAAAAGCTGCGCTTCAGTTCCTCTCCTTTGAGAAGTTGGCTGGAGTACCAGCCCACATGTTTACGTGCGATACGGATGCCGGTAAATTCGCCGTAAAAGCGATGCAGATCCGTGATATGCCGGATCACTAGCGCGTGCATTGCTTTAATAGTCATATTGGAAGAGCTGGTGCCCGTATCCAGGAATGTCTGGATCTCGCGGAAGATCCAGGGCCTGCCTTGGGCCGCTCGGCCGACCATTATCGCATCTGCGCCGGTGGAGTCTAATACGAATTGCGCCTTGCGTGGGGAGTTGATATCGCCGTTGGCTATAACCGGTATGCCAACCGCCTGCTTGACCTGCTTGATTGTATCGTATTCAGCTTCGCCGCGAAATCGGCACTCCCGTGTGCGCCCGTGTATGGTCAGCGCCTGGACGCCGGATTGCTCGGCTATCCGCGCGATTTCCAGGGCGTTGCGGCTATTCTCGCACCAGCCGGTACGGATTTTTAATGTAACGGGTACGTCCACCGCGGCGACCACCGCTTGCAGGATGCTTGTAACCAGGGGCTCATCGCGCAGTAGCGCGGAACCGGCGGCCTTGCTGCATACTTTCTTTGCCGGGCAGCCCATATTGATGTCGATGATATGCGCACCCTGTGCGACGTTATGCCGAGCCGCATTAGCCATCATGTTCGGGTCATAACCGGCAATCTGCACTGAACGCAGGCCCGGCTCGCCGGCGATATCCATGCGTTGCCGGGATTTGGTGGAATCCCATAAACGCGCATCTGCGGACACCATCTCCGATATCGCCAGCGCGGCACCGAAGTCACGGCACAGCTGGCGAAACGGCCGATCGCTAATTCCCGCCATCGGGGCGAGTAGCGCGCTGTTGTTGATACTGTATGGGCCGATGTTAAACACTGGATCGCAAATGTGTTGGCAGTTAGTAACGTTGGTTTGTGAGCCGGGCGGCTATGATACCCCCAGGTGAATTATTGGGGAAGGGTTGATCATGCAGCGATGACAGTTATTTGTGTCAGTTAACGCCTTCCTGCAGCCGGACCGCATAATTTACGGCCTGGTCGCCCGGGTCGATGATGGCAAACGAAAAATGAATCGGTGAGCGCACGGGCATGCTGCTGATCGGGTTGTTTACACCGGCAAGATAGTCGGTCGGAGTGAAGCTGCGCTGGGCCAGGGTTGCACCATTGATATCGTAAAATTCCATATTCAAGACCGGCAGCGGTTGCCGGTCATGGCCCGCATTGTTCACGATCATATCGACAATGAGGGCATTGCGGTAATCGGGGTGGCTGCGAACTTCCAGTCGCTCGGTGCTGAGTTGTTCTATGTCGCGGTATTCAGGCAGGCTGCAGTTGAGGGAACTGCAGGCCATCTTGTACCAGCCATGCCATTGCGGTTCGTGGGCATAACGTTCCATATTGAACCAGGCCCATTGCAGGCTGAGCAGGATTAGTGCGGCCATGCTCAGGGTGCCCCATAGCAAGGGTCGCCCGCCGTGCGCTTGTTGTTTGCCGGCCAGCATCGCCTCGACCGGCTCGACAACAATCTGCAGTTGCTCTATATGGTGATCTTGCGGCAAATCACGGGCGCCCGGATCGCGTGCTTCCGGTGCGGTTTCTGGTCCGGAGTCGGGGTGGTGTGCGCTGTCAGTTGACGATGCGGCTGTCTCGCTGGCAACGATTTCCCTGGCAAAGGTTTGCGCGGATTTCTCTTGTTTTACGGTCTTTTTATTACGGCCAAAGGTTGAGTCGCGATCGCTCCCCGGACCTTCGCTGTAGGATAAGCCTTCATTGGGCGCGTTGAATATCTTGAAGCAGACGCCGCAGCGTACCTGGCCCTCGGCAATAGCCAGGTGTTCGTAGCTAATACGGAACAGGGTCTTGCAGTGCGGGCATTTGGTGAGGAGCGAATCTTCCATGTCTACCTGGTAATTATCACGCTGATCCTAGGGTACTATTGTAGCAGGACTTAATCATTAACGACGCGATGGCCATCCAATAATATCCAGCCGTCTTGCTCAAGCACAGTGGCGAATGTAAACCAGGGTGCGTAGGCCTGTTGCACCGAATCCGCCTGGTTCGCCAGCAAACCCGATAGGACGATGCGTCCGCCTTCTCGACATAGCGACGCCAGGTGTGGTGCCAATTCAACCAGCGGGCCAGCGAGTATATTGGCCATCACTATATCGGTTGCCGGCAGCGTTACGTTATCTGGCAGCGCAACATCGATGCGGTCTGCCGCGACCTTGTTTAACAGCGCATTCTGGTGGGTGGCATCGATCGCCTGCTGGTCGATGTCGGTTGCCCAGGCATGTTCGCAGCCCAACAACAGGGCGGCGATGGCGAGTATGCCGGAACCGCAACCATAATCGATCAGGGTGCTCTCACTCAGGTCTTGTCGTTCCAGCCACTCCAGGCATAGCTGTGTGGTAGGGTGAGTGCCGGTGCCGAAGGCCATGCCGGGATCGAGCATCAGGTTCACCGCGCCAGGGTCGGGGGGTGCGATCCAGGTTGGGCAAATCCATAACCGTTGGCCGAATTTAATCGGTTTGAAATGTTCCATCCACTCGCGCGACCAATCCTTGTCCTCCAGGATTTCAATCTTGAGGTCGCCAGCATCGCTGCCACACAGCGGTTGCAATTCCCTGCTGATAACGTCGACGGGTGCGTCGGCTGCAAACAGACCGATAACCTGGATGTTTTCCCAAAGCGGGGTTGCGCCAGGGGCGGGCTCAAACAGCGGTTGATCGGCTGCATCGCCATAGGTGATGGATAACGCCCCCAGGCTGGACATGGCTGATTCAACCCGCTCCGCCTGGCTGCTGTTTATCCGGGTGCTAATTTGAATCCAGTGCACGGGAGATTATTTTGGCCGGGTTATTGGGGTTATTGGAATTGTTGGGGGTTACCAGACGCCAATTTGTCTCCGGCTAGTACCTGGCAGGCTCAAGAGTTTGCAGATTATAGCGCGCCTCAATCAGGAGGCGCGCTCGCATCGCTAGATGCCCAGCTTTTTCTCAAGGTAATGGATGTTGGCGCCACCTTTCTGGAAGTTGCTGTCCTGCATGATATCGCTCTGCAGCAATATATTCGTTTTAATGCCTTCCACGACCATCTCATCGAGGGCGTTTTTCATGCGAATAATGGCCGTTTCCCTGTCTTCGCCATAGGAGATCAATTTGGCAATGAGCGAATCGTAGTAAGGCGGGATGGTGTATCCGGAATAGATGTGCGAATCAACCCGGATACCAGGTCCACCAGGCGCATGGAACAGGGTTACTTTGCCCGGCGAGGGCATGAAGGTGCGCGCGTCCTCGGCATTGATGCGGCACTCGATGGAGTGGCCCCTGAACTGTATATCGTCCTGGGTGACACTTAGTGGATCCCCGCCGGCAATCCTGAGTTGCTCTTTGACGATATCGATCCCGGTAATCATTTCCGACACCGGGTGTTCGACCTGGACCCGGGTGTTCATCTCAATAAAATAGAATCCACCGTTTTCATAGAGAAATTCAAAGGTGCCGGCGCCGCGGTAGTTGATTTTTATGCACGCATTAACGCAGCTGTCGAATACGCGTTGCCTGGCGTCTTCGTCAACCAGCGGCGCGGGCGCTTCTTCCACCACCTTTTGGTGGCGACGTTGCATCGAACAATCACGGTCACCAAGGTGGACTGCGTGGCCCTGGCCGTCGGCGAGCACCTGGACTTCGATGTGGCGCGGGTTTTCCAGGAATTTCTCCAGGTATACCGTGTCATCGCCGAATGCGGCTTTTGCTTCAGCCTGGGTGACGTGCTTGGACTTGAGTAGTGTAGCTTCGGTGTGCACGACCCGCATGCCTCGGCCGCCACCACCGGATGCGGCTTTGATGATCACCGGATAGCCAACTTCACGGGCAATTTTGAGGCTGCGTTCGTCATCGGTGTCAAGTGCGCCGTCTGAGCCGGGCACTGTAGGCACGCCGGCAGATTTCATCGCCTCGATGGCGGATACCTTATCGCCCATCAGCCGAATCGTCTCTGCGGTTGGGCCGACAAAGACGAAGCCGCTTTTCTCTACGCGCTCCGCAAAGTCGGCATTCTCGGCCAGGAAGCCATAACCGGGGTGAATCGCCGTTGAATCGGTTACCTCGGCGGCACTGATGATCGCGGGAATATTGAGGTAGCTGTCCTTCGATGCATTTGGCCCGATGCACACAGTTTCATCGGCAAGCCGTGCGTGCTTCAGGTCTGCATCCACCTGGGAATGCACCGCCACGGTTTTGATCCCCAACTCTTTGCAGGCTCGTAATATGCGCAGCGCGATTTCGCCACGATTGGCAATGACAAGTTTATCAAGCATGGGACGCTATTCCTGACGGTTGATTATAGTTATAGACATTCAGACGATCACTACCAAAGGCTGGTCGAATTCGACGGGTTCGCCATCTTCCACCAGGATAGCCTCGACCACGCCACTTTTGTCGGCTTCAATCTGGTTCATCATTTTCATCGCTTCCACGATGCAGATTGGGTCACCCACGCTGACTGACTTGCCCACTTCTATATAGGATGCAGCGTCGGGTGAGGGTGAGCGATAGAAGGTGCCGACCATGGGCGATTTGACCGTGTGACCCGATATCGCGGCGGGGGACGCCGCAATTTCTTCCGGCGCGGGCGCAGCTGACGCAGCAGGCGCGGCTAGCGGAGCGGGAGCATAAACCTGTGCTGGTGCGACCTGCGGAGAGCGGCGGCTGATGCGCACCGACTCTTCCCCCTCATGGATTTCAATCTCATCAACATCGGATTCTTCGATTAACTCAATGAGTTTTTTTACTTTTCGTATGTCCATTCTGGCACTCTCGTGATTGTAATTAGGTAAGGAATGTTAGCGGTCAGCGCCTTCCGGCGGGTAAATAATGGCACCTCGGCCTCGCGCATGCCGAGCAGGTTCAGGTATGGGTCATTCGGTGCGAGGATAGCGGCCATGGCCGATGTTTAGGCTCCCAAAAATGATCTTAATAATTAGTATAGGGTTCTAGCGATCAAATGAGTTGCTGTATTTTGCCCCCATTTTGCCGTTATTTAAAGAATTTTAGCTAGTTTTTCGTCGAATGGGCTGTTTAATGGCTTACCGGGGGGGTGTTGCGAGGCGCCGATTGTCGGTGTGAATCTCGCGCCAGAGAGTGGCGTGCGGGCTGTGTCATTACTCGGGAGCGGTTTTGTGAACGGTAACGTGACCGTCTTTAACCAACTGCAATGTGCGCTTTTGCGGGGGGTAACAAAGCCCCGCGTCCGCGCAGCCCTGGTAGATTACCAGGATTTCGCGTGCGCCGGGTCCATCATCAAGGGGCTCTACAGCAATAGATAATTCAACCTGGTCATAGTAGGCGGTAATCTCGCCGAAGTAATCGTCCTTGCGGCTAATGCCGGCCGGGAATTCGAGGCCTGGCAGCGCTGCGTCGCCTGCCTGCCGCGGCTTAACCTGGAAGCGATGCTGGTACAGGTAATAGCCTTCGGCTATTTGCCAGGTGAGTTTCAGTTGGTCATTGGCCCGCAAGGCGCTGAGCCGGAAGGCGTCGTCCGCCGTCAGGAAAGCCGGCTCCTGTTGGTTCAGGTTAAGGGTCGCGGGGCGCGTTAGTGTGGTTCCCGGCCCGGCGCTCGCCTGTTGCCAGGCCATAAGTGGTGCTGTCATTAAAATAAAAAGTACCAGCCAAACTGGTAAACGCCTTGTCTTCATCCGGTCTGATTCACTATGATGCGTTGAGGTTATCGAGTTTCTTAGGACACGCGATTAATCCTTCGGTTCGATAGTTTAATTAAGCCACAAAGAATAGCAATGCGCCGGTAACCACGGACGGGAACGGTAGCCGGCCTGTTGTTGATTTGGTTGGCGGGTGCCAGACAGGAGAATTTTGAGTTTGGGTAGTGTGAATATCTGGAATATTCGAGCGTCCTTTGTTTCCAGGGCGGCGCTGGTAGCTACGTTGGCGATGGGCTTAATGCCAGGCCGGGGCTGGTCCGCGGGCCCGGTGATAAACCCCTATGCCTATCCCACGCCGCCGGGGGTGGAGAACGCCGCCGTATATTTCGAGCTGCATAACGATAGCAGCGAGCCATTGGTGTTAACCGGTGCGACGGCCGATGGCGTTGGCAGTGTGCAGATTCATCGTCACCAGCAGACGTCCGGTATGATGGGAATGCGCCCGCAGGCGCAGGTCGAGCTGGGCGCTGGTGAAACGGTATCTTTTGCGCCGGGTGCCTATCATTTGATGCTGCTGGGGTTGGTCCGTCCGCTATATACGGGAGAAAGTGTTCGCCTGCAGTTACAATTTGCAGGCGACGAGACGCTGTCGGTTACGGCGCCGGTGATTGAATTGGGGAGCCAGCCTGGCGGTATGGGGCATGGCTCAATGCGACATGGGATGGGTGACGGAGAGCACTGATGCGCGATGGAACAATGCTGGAGAAAGTGAAATATATTATCGGCGCGGTGTTGGCGGTGCTGTTGTTGCTGTTCATTGGCTATAGCTTTTACTGGAGCAGTGAACCTGACGCCTTCGATGTTAACCAGCACGCCTTTGATGAAGCCGCGCAAGCCGGTGAGCAGGTGGTTGTCGGTTACACCACGGTAAGCGCGCTGATAAGCGTGTCGACAGTACTGCTGGAGAAGCCGGGTGGTTACCTGTCAAACGATGTGATGCTACCGGGGGTATGGCTGGACAATATACCCAATTGGGAATTTGGTGTGCTGGTTCAGATGCGTGACCTGTCACGCGCCATGCGCAAGGATTTCAGCCGCTCCCAGTCACAGTCGCGGGAAGATGTTGACCTGGTGATTGCTGAGCCACAGTTTAATTACGATAACAGTAGCTGGTTGTTTCCGTCCACCGAGTCTGAATACCGGACCGGCATCAAGGCCTTGCAGCGCTATCGCCACCGTTTGACCGATGTCCAGGCTGCCGATGCGCAATTTTTTGCCCGCGCGGACAATTTACGCAACTGGCTGGGGAACATTGAAACCCGCCTGGGCAGCCTTTCCCAGCGACTCAGCGCGAGTGTCGGCCAGAGACGACTCAATACTGACCTGGCCGGAGAGGTTGCCGCCGAGCAGTCGACCCCGGCGCCCGGGGAAATGGAGATAAAGACCAGCTGGTTGGAAATTGACGACGTGTTTTATGAGGCGCGCGGCACCGCCTGGGCATTGATTCATTTCCTGCGTGCAGTGGAAATCGATTTTGCAGAAACCCTGGAGAAAAAGAATGCGCGGGTCAGCCTGCGCCAGATTATCAGGGAGCTGGAAGGCACCCAGGAAGCGATGCGTAGCCCCATGATACTTAATGGCAGTGGCTTCGGGCTGTTCGCTAATCATTCGCTGGTTATGGCCTCTTATATATCCCGCGCTAATGCCGCAATTATCGATTTACGGGAACTATTGTCGCAAGGTTGACGTCTTTATTATAAGGCGGAATTTATACGTTGCGAGCTCAGGCAAGGGGTATAAGTTAAGTCAGGCATCGCTAACCCGGGCCTGAAGGTGGAGGTTACGTACATAAGTAACCATAAATACGTGTCCGGGTTGACGGTTAATAGAGGTGAAATACGTTCCGATTCATGAACATTGCTCGCGTCTTGCGGCCGGAATCAACTACCCTTGCGATAGCCAAAGTCTCTTATGGGGTCACTAGTGCGTAGATACATCAAGCCCTGCTGGATAGCCATACTTGCTGCGTCGGGTTGCCTGGCGCTAGCGGCTTTTGCCAGTCCCGCCGCGCCGCAGTCGATTGTAGTTTCGCCGCCTCCGGAGCAGTTCACACAGGGCGTCTGGTCTGGCGAGCCAGCTGGTGCCGGTAATATTGCACCTGGGCAGGATCCGCGGTTGGAAATTGATGATTACCATGGCTCGATTGAGCTTTACGAGCAAACCATCGCCGCTATTGAGGACGAGGATGGTGTCTATGACGCCGACCTGGTTCAACAGGTGATGGGATTGGGGCTCGCGCAGCAAACCCAGGGGCAAAACCAGGATTCGGTTGGGTCGTTTAAGCGCGCACTGCACCTGAGTCGCATCAATGACGGGTTATACAGTCTGTCCCAGGCGCCGATTCTCAGGCACTTGATTGCAAGCTATGAAGCCGGGAATGATTGGGAGAGCGCCAACGATCGCCAGGCTTACCTGTACCGGTTGCAGCGGCGTCATTATGGTTATTCAGATCCGCGCTTGCTGCAGCCTATTGTCAGCATGGTCGACTGGCATATGAATGCGTTCGATAGAGGTTCCTCCGCTGACCCGGGTATTCACCTGTTGCAGGCGCGTGCGTTGAATGAGCAGGCAATTACAATTATTGAGGAAAACTATAGTGGTGATGATGTGCGCTTGAGCGAGGCGCTGTATCGCCAGGCACTGACGAATTACCAGTTAGCGGTCCTGCAGGCAAATAATTCGATGGGAGGACTAATGCCCGCTGGACGCCAGGCAGGTGTCACTTATTCCGAGAGTGATGTGCAAAAGACGGTGCTCTCACTTAATCCCTACAGCGAAGGCAAGCGCGCGTTGAACCGGCGCGTTGATCTGGTCGAGGCCAATCCTGAAATACCGTCACAAAGTAAGCTGCGGGCGATGATCCATTTAGGGGATTGGTACTTTATGTTTAACAAACGTGAGTCCGCAATGAGGACCTACCAGCGTGCGCGGGAATTGTTCCCCAATGATGATGCCGCCCGCGATGAACTGCAAAAGTACTTCGACAAACCCCATGTGCTGTCATTTTACAGGGAGACGCAAGAGCACGTGCCGGAAACTGACACAACCGGCTATGTGGACGCGGTATTTAATGTTACCTCGACCGGGCGGGCACAGGGTATCCAGATTATCGATTCAAGCCCGTCGGATGTTATGGACTCACGTGTGCAACGCTCGATTCGGGCCACCCGCTATCGTCCTCGTTTTGTTGAAGGTCGACCGGTTACTACCAAGGGCGTTTCTTACCGGCACGTATTTGAAGTAGAGCCCGAACCCTCAAGGTAAAGTTATGTTATTCATGCGCCGCAGTTTTTTTATCATCGCCATAAGTACGCTACTTTACGCGTGCCAGACCCCGTCGCAACAATCACCGCCGGCAACGCCTTCGATGCCCAGCAGTAGTCCACCGTCCAGTTCGTCCAGTAGCAGTTCGCCCAGCAGTTCGATGCCATCGATGCCTTCACCCAGCCCATCGATGCCATCGCCATCGTCCAGTTCGGGCAAACAAAGTGAATCGTCCAGTTCCAGCCAGTCCGGCAAGCAGTCGTCTTCCAGCGGCAGCGAGTCTTCATCTCAACAGTCATCAGCGGGTCAACAGTCTTCGTCTGGCCAGCAGTCCCAAGCGGGTCAACAGTCCTCCTCCGGTCAGCAATCCTCAGGTGGCCAGGAATCCCAGGGCGGTCAACAATCTTCAGGCGGCCAGGAATCCCAGGGCGGCCAGGAATCAGGCGCCGGGGCGCAGGCGAGCCAGGGTGGCTCCGAGGGTGGATCCGGAGATGACGTGTTATCCGCTGCACTGGAAGCCTTTGAGAAAGCGCGGGGAAGTTCGGCTAGTGGTTCCGATCCGAGCGGGGCAATGGAGGCGACGGATTTCCCAATCCTGTTGCCGGAATCTGCTTCGAGTAATACTGGTGACGGTCTTGAACAGGGTGGTGCTGAGGGAGAAAACCAGGACGGTGAAGGTGATACTGGTGGCCAGGCAGGCGAGCAAGCCGGTATGCAGGGCGAACAGGGAGGTGGCCAGGCGGGCGGCCAGGCAGGCATGCCAGAGGGCTCGGGCAATGGCGGTGGTGGCGCTCAGACAGCAGATGAAAAGCTCGCGGTGCTGGACCGCTCGTTGGAAGATTCCTATGGCCGCTTTGAAGGCATGATTTTGCGTGAGCGCGATTATGTGCGAGGCAAGGAGCAGGCGCGCGGTGCTGAACTGGAACCCATGCCGGGCGAGGGATCCGGCGGTGAGCAGGCAGACGGCAGCGGCTATGTTGGTGGCGATGGCGAATTTCGTGAACCAATATCCGGATCCGGCTCTGGCAATCGGCCGGCCAATCCGGATCAGCGCGACGGTGAGTTTGAGCAGGCCGCGGTGGTGAACCAGGTGCCGTCGGATATTCCCGATGGTTCGGATGATGACGTCGTGGCGCGGCAGCTACGCGAAGCGGCCATCAAAGAAACTGATCCGGAGTTGCGTGACAAGCTTTGGGAAGAGTATCGTAAGTATAAAAATAAGGGTTAGGGGTGGTTAGGACCGGGTATGGCAAGACGACTTTATTGTAAAGGCAGATGGTGATGAGAAACTGGGTACTTTTGGTTATTTTTCTGGGCGTTGTCGGGTGTTCGACAACGACCGTCAAATCGACCGATATAACACCACTCAAGTATGCGAGCAGTGATGTCAGTGAGGATAAGTTGCTCGACATCGGTGTGATCATATTCGAGCCCGGCATTGACGAGTTGCTGGAACAGGATAACGCAATTACGCTGCCTGAAATTCGCCGCGCCGAGTCGCGTTTCATGCCGTTCCGATTGTCTGAAACCCTGCAACAAAATGGCAGCTGGGGTGCAGTCAGGGTGATTCCCAATGATTCCAGCATGGTCGATCTGTATGTCTCGGGAGAGATTTTGCATTCCGACGGTGAAAAACTTGAGGTTAGTGTCACTGTTAAAGATTCGTCAGGACGTCCCTGGTACACGCGGGAGTACGAGGAAGTCGCCAGTCGCTATAGTTATGACGATCGTAAGCGCCAGGATAGAGAACCGTTCCAGGGAATGTATAACCGGATTGCCAATGATATGCTCAAGTTTCGCGATCGTCTTTCCAGTTCCGAACTCGCGCGCATTCGCACGATTTCGGAGCTGAAGTTTGCGGAGAGCTTTTCCCCTGAAGTGTTTGTGGATTACATGGTTCAGGATAGCAAGGGGCGCTACCAGGTTATGCGCTTGCCTCCGGATAACGATCCGGTGCTGCAGCGGGTCCGCCAAATCCGGGAACGCGATTACCTGTTTATTGATACGCTGCAGGACTACTATTCCTCTTTCGCGCTGGAGATGGAAGGCCCTTATCAGGAGTGGCGCAGGCTGAGTTACGATGAGGTGGTGGCGTTACGGGAGCTGCGTCGGGAATCAAGAAATGCCATGCTTGCCGGAGCCGCAGCGCTGATTATCGGTGTCGCTGCTGCAGGATCTTCGGATGGTGCGGTCCGCCAGGCCGGAACCGTTGGGGTGCTGGGCGGCGCCTATCTCATCAAATCCGGGCTGGATAAACGTACTGAATCGCAGATTCACATCGAGGCGCTGCAGGAGTTGGGTGGCTCGCTTGAAGCGGAAATTGAGCCGCAGGTTATCCAGCTGGAGGATAGAACGGTTACCCTCAGTGGCACAGTTGATAACCA
>CAXMOT010000071.1:0-9871 GCA_964195105.1 uncultured Gemmatimonadales bacterium
ACTTCGCTGCGATACAGTGCCGGCAGCAGTTTCCTGATAGAGAGGTCACCAAGACCTCCAAATATGACAATATCTGTGTTGTTTTTCATGCAATCCCATCCAGTGTTCGTTGCTAACTTTTTTATACGCCGACTCAATCCCGGGCCAGTGCAGAAGCACCTGCAGGTAATCGATAATCGGTGTACGTCACAATTTTTTCTATGGGTCCGCCGGGTTTACCGGCGCCCAAGCGATTTTCTCGCTCTTGTTGTCCTGGTTTTTCTTGTTGTTTCATCCAGGAGCCTGTCGGGTTCAGGGTTAATATACTGCGGTAAAGCCCCTCTCGTAACAGAGGGGGTCAGATTTTTCTATTATTCTCGTTAAATAGCGGGCTATTCGCCTCAAATAATCGAAAAATCTGCCTCAAACCGGACTTTCCCTCACTACGATCACCTAAACCCGACAGGCTCCTGGCGCAGAGTGATTTTACATCATTACTCACTTCGCGGTTTAAAATTACGTAATTATTTTACGTAAAACAAGCCCGCCTCGCAATAAGGGTTAAACCTAAGCACCAGAATTTCGATAAAAACAGCGCATCAACCAATATATTGGTGGTTTTTGCGGGCTAACCGCGGGTTTGTATCGATTTCAGTTTAAAATCACCCAACAATTTATAGTTATTTTATTACAAAAATGTAACAATTTTTATTTATTTGGACCGATCATTGCGGCCATCTTATTATGAACCCGAGCTTCGCCGGTCTTCACCGGCATCCTCTGAAGCTAATTGCCCTTCTGCCACAAAGCGGGTCACCTTGAGACTATCCTTAATTTTTTTAAGGTGGGGCGTAAACTCTACACCACGCTTAAGCGCTACACCAGCAGCCAGTACATCCAGAATCACCATATCCACGATTCTTGAGGCCATCGGCAGGTACTCCTCGGTATCCTCAAACACCTCGATCTCTATCGCCAGGTTACATACTCGCGCCAACGGTGAGTCAGGCGCAGTAATGCCAACGACCGTCGCCCCGGTGTCGCGCGCCAGCTTAGCGATTTCAACCACCTCCCGCGTCCGTCCGGTATAGGAAATAAAAAAGAACAAATCCCCCGTGGTCGCAGAAGCGGCTGCCATACGCTGCAACAGCACATCGTTATAGGCGAATACCGGCAGGTTAAACCGGAAAAACTTTAACTCCGCATCCCGAGCTACGGCGCTCGACGCCCCCAGCCCGAAAAAGTATATTTTTTTAGCCTGGATCATCTTGTCGACAAGCTCATTAACGAGTTTGTAACTAATGCTGTCCCGTACCAGCTCCAGGGTGCTTATTGTGCTATTAAAAATCTTCGGTGTGTAGGCGTCTGCCTGGTCATCCGGCTCGATATTACGGCTGGCATAGCGTACACCCGCCGCAAGGCAACGCGCCAGCTTCAGCTTAAAGTCCGGAAACCCTTCCGCACGGAAACGCTTACAGAACCTGTTAACGCTGGGGCCGCTAACACCCGCCTCATCAGCAAGCTCAGCAATACTTGATCGGGTTGCTCGCTCCGGATCAGCCAAAATAACATTGGCGACCTTGCGCTCGGAGTTGCTTAGATCAAGCAATGACGCGCCGAGAACATTTAGTAAATTTTCTTCGCGCTCCATGCTTATTTTGCTTTTCTTCACATCAAAGGCCCTGTTTCCATGCTCGATGTTGGTAAATTTACCAGATTTAGACTCAAGCAGAAAACAATAATGTCCACCATCCGTGCTATTCAAAGTGTTCCTGGAACCAGGCCGGGAACGTTCCACCAAGACCCCGCCATTAATATAAGCCAGGAGCCTGTTGAAAAACTACCTGCGTAGCCAATACTGCGTTAAAAATGCCCTCAAAATGCTCATTTACTACGTGTAAACTCCGCTTTTTCGAACATTTCTGCCTTGCCTTGGCTGCCTCGCTAACGTTTTTCAACAACCTCCCAGGGGCTAGCCTGGCTCAGGGCGTTGCAAGTTTATAAACGCGTACGTAGTCGACTTCCATCCTGGCCGGGAAAATGCTGTCGTCGATCGGTCCGCCGCCCCTGCCCCAGCCGCCGCCAATCGCGAGGTTGAGGATAACATTAAAAGGCTTGTCAAATGGCCAGGCCTTCCAGCCGGTCCCTTCGTTTAAATAGAAAAAGTACGGAATGCCATCAAACAAGATATAAATATACTCCGGCGTCCATTCAACCGAATATACGTGGAATTCGTCCTCTACATTTTTACCTTCAACGCTGGCCTTGCGCTGTTCCCAGTTAACCCAGTAATAGGCCTTGGTATGCACCGTGCCATGAATGGTCTGCATGTCATAGCCGACATGCTCCATAATGTCGATCTCACCGGAGTTGGGCCAGGCATCACAGGTCAGGCTACCCTGCCACTCTTGCGGCGCGACACAGGTTGTCGCGTAGTTGTATGGACTGCTCGGTAGCATCCATATCGCTGGCCAGGTACCCTGCCCGCTTGGAATTTTCGCGCGAACCTCGACACGGCCATATAGAATATCGCCTTTGTCCTGGGAGTTGATCCTGCCCGAGGTATAGTGCGCATCATTGTATTCTTCCTTGTGGGCTTCCAGAACAAGTAAGCCATTCTCCACCCGAACATTTCTCGGCAAATCGGTATAGGTTTGGTCCTCATCGTTGGCCTTGCCGCGGCGCCAGATGTCATAATTCCAGCGGGTCGCATCCGGCGGACCCTGGTAATCAAATTCGTCGCTCCAATCCAGCTCCCACGCTCTGGGGTCGCTATACTTCTTGCGCACCACCATGGCGCTCAAAACGGGCTCACCGGCGGAGGCTTCGAAGGTGATGTCGAGCTGGCCATCCGTCACCTGTACATCCGTCACCGCGCGCTCCAGCGCCGAAACAATTTTATTATCGCGCGCCAGGCGTATGTCGAGCTCGTCAACAACCACTTCGCCTTCGGCTAACACATCAAACACCCGCTCCTTGACTGGGATATCAAACGGCTCGGCGAATTTGAAGATGATGTCATAGAGACCATTTTCGAGGGGATGCTTAACCTGGATATCCCCGATGCGATAGCTTTCATACAGCACACCATCTTGTGACCCCTTGATCGTATCCAGCGTCCCGACCTCACCGCCACTGATATCCTCGTCGGCCCGATACGCGACACCGTCAACCCCTAGAGCCTCGCCGCCACCAACATTAACAGCCCAGACGACCGAAGCCACAAACGGGAAGGTTTGGGCGGATGGCTCAGAAGACGCTTCAACGGGCGTTTGCGCTGATACCTGCGCGGCGGATTCAGTAGTCGGCGACTCATGGGCACAACCTGAGATCAGTGCAATATTAAAAATTAACGCGCACAGAAAGGCAGGCTTGCAGATGTGATTCACCCGTGTACAACTCCTACGATGGTATAAGGTCATGGTATTTATTTAGCCGCTAGCCGCATGGGCCAGCAACCGGGCAATTTGTTCTGCCCAAATCTATTATTATATTTTCATTTCTTATTAATATAAGGACTGCGCTTTAATCATCCAAACCGCACTCCAGACAGCGATTATAAAGCCATCCAGCAATTACAGGTAGCCCTTGGCGAAATATTTATATATGAACCGCTTCTGGTTGAATTGCGCCCGGGCGAACCCGGCGTCCGCAGCGATCCCATCAAACGGTGTCGCCCGCCACAAAGGGTAATTCAATTTCAACACTAAAACCTGCTCTATCACCTTTACCGGTCACAAGGAGGAAATTTTCGCCAAACAGGGTTTCCAGGCGCTTCCGGGTGCTTTCCAGGCCAATACCTTTGCGCGATTGCGGATCATCCTTGCCTGCATCAATCCCCGGGCCGTCATCGAAAACATGCAGCTTAAGGCGCTTATCTTCCACCCAGGCCCTGAACCCAATGGTGCCGCCTTCTATTTGCGCAGATACGGCATACTTTATCGAATTCTCGAACAGGGGCTGGAGCATTAAACTTGGTACCTGGGCGGTGGCGGCCGCGTCTTCAATCTGGAATTCGAGCCGTAACCTGTCACCAAACCTGACCTTCTCGATATCCAGGTACAACATCAACGCCTCAATTTCTTTCTTCAGCGGGATCAACTTGTCCGGATCGCTATCCAGCGAATAACGCAGAAAGTCACTCAGCTTGACGAGCATTTCCTGTGCGGGCGCAGTACGCTCAAACCGCACCAGTGCACAGATAGCATTGAGCGTATTGAACAGGAAATGCGGGTTGAGTTGGTAACGCAGCATACGCAGTTGGGCCTCCTTGGCGACGGCAGCGGATTCCAATTCCCTAACCTTCGCTTCGCGTGCCTGTCGTTCAGCCCGTTGCGCCCGAGTTCGCTCGCCCTCCATCAACTGGTAGTAGCGAATACCGTGGTAAAACGCGGCCCAGCCGGCCACAACGATAATACTCACGTAAAACCAGCCACCGAAATCCTGCCGAATGTCCGGACCCAGGCCACCGCCCACCAGTTCGCGATATATTGACATTCTGACCAGGGTCCATACGACGGCCACAACCCATAAAAGAATGATGCTCAGGGTGATGCGAATCCAGAACGGAGATGACCAAACGCTGCGAAACAGAATCCGCAGGGGGATCGTAAACAATACTCCGGTAAGGGACTGCAGAACCACGGACAATGTATCATTAACGGGATTCCGGAAGCCGTACCACCCGGGACCGGCGATCAGGGCGATCACGGTGTAGGCAGACCAGCCCATCAATTGCAAAAACCAGAACTGCCGGTTTCGGTTGTCCTTGAGGAAATCAAGCAGCTGTTTAAGCATAGACGTAGTGTCGGGTTAATATTGCCAGAAGGGAGGCCTAACCCTGCGCCAGGAAACTTTTGATCGCGGCGCGGTAATTGCGGCTCACCTTAATCCGCGCACCATGGCCGAGTTGCAGCACATACTCTCCCTTAGCTAGCGGAACGACCCGCTCGATCCGATTCAGGTTAACGATCGTAGAGCGGTGCACTCGCTTGAAGGCATCCGGATTAAGCTCCTGCTCGAGATCCTTCATGGTACTCCGGATAATGTGAATCACGCCGGAGACATGGATGCACATGTAGTCACCCGCCGCATCCACCCAGTCAATATCACTCTCTGCCACCAGGTTAATAGTGTCCTTATCCTTGATGACAAGCTTTCGCTCATCACCGGAGAACAGCATATGCTCGGTTGCCGCAACTTTTTCCAACGAGGCGTCTTCAGCAACCTTTTTCGAAATATCATCAATCGCCCCCATTAAATTCAACTTGGGATTTGGAAAGTCCTGTCCACTGTCATGACGCGCGACAGCCCGCAGCACGGCGCGCCTGACTCGCTCTTCATCAAAAGGCTTTAGAACGTAATCAACTGCGTGTACGTCAAAGGCATCCAACGCGTACTTGTCAAAGGCAGTAGCAAAAATGACCATCGGCAGGATATCGCCCTGCAAGGCCTGGATGACATCAAACCCATTCATACCGGGCATTTGAATATCAAGGAAAATCAAATGTGCATTAACATAGAATGCTGCCGCAACGGCTTCGCGGCCGTTTTTACACTCGGCGACAATTTCAATCTCCGGCATCTCCTCCAGATAGGAGCGCAGCAACTCCCGCGATAAATCCTCGTCATCTACAATAATGGTGCGCAGTTTAGCCATAGCGTCCGTGAATCACTCGTGTGTCATTAGGTTCCTTAGCATACGTCCCTCACCGTGTTGCCGCCGCACTCCTTGCAGCAAGGCATACTTAATGTAGATCCAGCCTGAATTGCCATACCAGAGTGTTGACGCAATGAAGGAGATCACGGCAAGGCCGAGCAGAACATCAGCCACAACGGGCGTTACGCCTACAATAGATAATCCCGTAGGTGTGCTCTAGGAGGCACTCTCATCAACAGTACAACAAACTCTGTTTCTTATAGTTATCAATCATTGGGGTTCAATTAAAACCGCAAAACAACCCCTTGCCCCAGCCAGCGGGGTTAAAAACTTCACTAGTGGCGGCAGGGACTACGCTTCGTCGCAACCACAACCCATCTCATCGCATCTGCCTTGTTTCGCTCATCGGCAAAGGCTTAACCTATGCCCTGAGGATAACAACGATACGTTCCACGACGAACGAACAGGATAGCAGGGCGAGGCAGATTAAACCCGCATGCATTCCACCGGCTTGCTATAGCCGAAATTCCCTTGCTTAGTAATTGCACAACAAAGGCCCTAAGGGCACACAATAATTTATACAGCCTGACGCGACTGCAACTACCAGTTAGTTGGTTTTGCCAGGAATTCAGGCGTACTTCCCCAGGTTGCTGAGGAGTCGTGTCCCTCCCTCGACTCCTTGCCCCAAAGTCGGTGTATTGGTAAAACAATATACCGACTTTTCTATTTTAATAAAACATTAACGTTTGCCCTGCCGCCCCCTTTACCGCAATGAGGCGGGAATGAGGTCGCCAGCCTAAACTGGCGATCTCAATACAACAAACCAACCCGGACTATTGCTCTACCTGCGCCCCAACTGCCTTACCCTGCAGCGCCGGCTCTTTGACGAGAATTTTTTCCAACTCCTCCAGCGACTTGCCCTTGGTTTCCGGCAGTAATTTCATAATTATCACTAGCCCTATCACCGCAAACACGCCATAGATCATGAAGGTTGCCGCGCTGCCAAAAACCGACAGTTCCCACGGGAATACCAGCTGTACGAGGAAACTAACACCGGAATTAATCAAGCCCACGAAGGATATCGCGAGCCCGCGGATTCTGTTGGGGAATAGCTCGGAAAAGAGCACCCACATGACCGGACCGATGGATATCGCAAAACTGGCAACAAACCCCAGGATACCAACCAGGATCAGGGTCGGGTTCATGCTGATAGCCGCAGCAATTAGCGGTGACTCAAACTCCCGGACCACGCTTTCACCCAGTTGGACCGAAATCGCTTCCTTGAAGCTGATATCACTCGCATAAGTGACGTTCGCAATCGGGTACAGTAGCTCCGACTTGATTTGCTCCGGCAACTGACTGATGCTTTCCTGGGTCAAGGTATAGGTCGCAGAATCGAAGCCATAGGCAAGAATAAACATGCACACTGCAATGCCGGCAACCCCGAACCCCAGCAGCGGCCTGCGGCCGAGCTTATCAATCAGGGCAATCGCGACAATGGTGAACGCCAGGTTAACCAGGCCGACCAGGATCGCCTGCATGAATGACGCATCGGTGCCAATGCCCGACTGTTCAAAGATCATTGGCGCATAAAAGAATACCGAGTTGATGCCGGTTATCTGCTGCAACACGGCTACGGTGATACCAATCATCAGCACCAGCCGCATGGACGGTGTGAACAGGTCAGTGAAAGGCACCTTCTCCTTGTGGGTTTCCGAACTGGCGCTATCGTGGATCGCCTGCAGTTCCTCGCGGGCCTGGATCTCGCCACTGGCCTTGGTCATGATCACCAGGGCTTCGTCTTCCTTACCGTGCATAATCAGCCAGCGGGGACTCTCGGGCACCACAAACAGGCAGAAAAAGTACAATATCGCCGGCAGGGTCTCCAGGCCCAGCATCCAGCGCCAGTTCCATGCCTCAAACTGCATCGCCAGCGCCCACTCAGAGTCGCTTTGGCCCAGCTGCAGTATCAGGTAATTGGTAAAGAATGCCACGGAGATACCAATGACAATGTTCAACTGGTTGAATGACACCATGCGGCCGCGCATATGTGGCGGCGCGATCTCAGCAATGTACATCGGTGCGACAATCAGCGCGGCACCAACACCCAGCCCGCCTATCATTCGAGCGATCACCAGCACAATAAACGAAGGCGCCACTGCCGAAGCCACTGCCGACAGCGCGAACAGTACCGCGGCATACTTGAGTACCACCCTGCGGCCCAATTTATCGCTAAGGGGCCCGGCTATCATCATGGCAAACGTCGCGGTGAGCGCCAACGATGCAACCGACCAACCCAACTCAATCTTGGTGAGGTTAAATTCCGGTTCGATAAACTTAACAACACCCGAAATAACGGATGCGTCAAAACCCATCAGGAAACCGCCCAGCGCCACAATCAACGCGACGTATATAGTGTAGAAGGTTGAACCCCCGGTATCTCTAGTCATGGTATCGCTCTCTAGTTATAGTTTTACAGTTCTTGGCTTGCTTTAGGCACCTTGTAACAGGGACCTTGGCGTAGGTTTTATGTAGATATTATTTCTCCGCAACTATCGCAAATGCGGCTTTCAAGTCCGTCTCAGAACTACCACCTATCCAGGCATAAAAATCCCCCGGCTCAACGATGCGCTGCATGTTGCGGTCATGGAATGCCAGGGCATCGGTATGCAGCTCAAAGGTCACGGTCCGGCGGGACCCAGGTTCTAACCGGATTCTCTGGAAACCCTTCAACTCTTTCACGGGACGGGTCACATTCCCCACCAGGTCGCGAATGTAAAGCTGCACTATTTCATCAGCCGCATACTTGCCACGATTGCTCAGTTCAGCACTGACCTCAAGGGTATCACCGATATCGATACGATCGGCAGACAGTTTTATGTCGCTATAGCTGAAATCGCCATACGAGAGCCCGAACCCAAAGGGAAACAGCGGTGTATAGTGGGTATCGAGATGAACCGAGGTATTTCCTACCGAGGTCTGCGCGGCCCATGAGTCAATATCATCGATGTAGACATAGGTTTCCTGCGTCGGCGGCTTGCCGGTATGCTTGTGCGAGTAATACATTGGAATCTGGCCCACAACCCGCGGGAAGGTCACGGACAACTTGCCCGAGGGCGATTCCTCACCGAACAACAGCTCGGCAATCGCAGAGCCACCCATGGTACCGGGATGCCAGGCGTATAATATGGCATCTACCTTATCGAGGACCTTCTCCAGCGTCAGCGGCCGCCCGGCCATGACCACCAGGATAATCGGCTTGCCGGTGGCGGCAATCTCCTCGATCAACTGCTCCTGGTTACCGGGCAGATCGATAATCGCGCGTGAGTGCGCTTCGCCGGACAGAATCGATTCTTCGCCGAGAAACAGAATCGTCACATCTGCCTCGCCGGTGATCGCTACCGCCTCTGCAAAGCCATCGCGGTTACGGGTTCTGGAGGTTGCCATCGCCTGCGCGTAGCTCACCTCTACTGCGTCGCCGACATAGTCACGGATCGCCTGTAAACCGGTAACGCTATGCCGGGAATCGCCATCAAATACCCAGGTACCCAACTGCTCATAGGGCGCATCCGCAAGGGGACCGACCACCGCCAGTTTCTTGAGGGCGGGCAGTTGCAGCGGCAACGCGTCGTTTTCATTGCGTAACAGCACGCAGCTTTGAATTGCAGCGACTTTGGCGGCATTGCGGTGCTGCTCGTTAACCAAATCCGGAAAGCTGGCGGGATCGGTATAGGGGTTTTCAAACAGGCCCAGTTTGAATTTGGCCCGCAGGATGTTCGCAACCATGGCATCCACCTGCTGTTCGCTGATCCGGCCTTCTTCGATGAGCGCGTCGAGATGGTCTTCATAGGTTGTGCTGGCCATCTCCATATCAATACCGGCACTGGCCGCAGCGAATGCCGACTCTTTGTCGTTTTCGGTAAAGCCGTCCACGGAGAGTTGCGTGATAGACTCCCAATCGCTGACCAGCAACCCCTTATAGCCCCATTCATCGCGCAGGATTTGTTGCATCAGGAATTCGCTACCGGTAGCGGGCACGCCATTCAGGTCACTGAACGACGCCATGAAGGTTGCAGCACCGGCCTCAATGGCAGCCTCGAAAGGTGGCAGGAAGACATTGCGCAGCTGGTTCTCGGAAATATCGGCCGTGTTGTAATCGCGACCGCTTTCGGCCGCACCATAGCCCGCAAAATGCTTTGCACAGGCGGCGATCGAGCCGAAGCCAGCCAAGTC
>CAXMOT010000072.1:0-5597 GCA_964195105.1 uncultured Gemmatimonadales bacterium
CGGCAATTTACCCCCGAGTACATGGCCCTGGATCCGCAGATTGTCGGCATCAACAACAACCTTGCCTCGCTACGGGACAAAATCGCTGCGCGGCAAAGCCAGAGCCAACAAACCTACCTGGACGAAGTACAGCGGGCCGTGCAAGCCGGCAGCCTCAAGGAAGCCGATATCCGCAAGCAGCTGGTCGAGTTACAAAGCCGCGCGCAGACATTCAGCCACAGGTTAAGCGAATACGACGGAATGAGCCTGGACCTGGATCAGCTGCAGCTGCAAACACAAATGATCAGGGACCAGATCATCGAAGCCGAGGTTCGCAAACCGTTTCAGGCCAGTATCGATATTCTTGAGCCGCCCATGCAACCGGGATTTCCCATCGGACCCAACTACACCCGCGATTCCGGTCTGGCATTACTCCTGGCAGTCATGCTGTCGCTGCTGACTCTCGGAATCTACACGCTGATCAATCGCCAGCATCGGCCGGGCATTGTTTTATCCACCTACTCCAATCACCCGCAACCGCAGGTGGTGCAGGAACAGTTGGCGACGGATTCCCGGACCGGGATTAGCTACCAGCAGGCCCGTGAGCTGACTGTGGGAGAATGCCGCAGCCTGCTGGAAAGCGCACCACTGCACTGCAAGCTGGCACTGACACTAATGCTCAGCGGCGTCAGCGCGAATGAACTACTGCGCCTTGACGCCGCAGACTTTGACGAGAAAACCCGCCAGCTAATGGTTCCGGGGCAACATCAACGACGCCTGACCTTACCGGAGCTTGCCCTGGAAACATTCAAACGCATCCGGGCGGACAGTAACACAGGGCTGTGGGCGACACCGGCGGGTGAACAACTGACGCTGCCGGAACTGGAGTTAATGCTGGAACATGCCAGCGAGGATGCCGGACTGAATGAGCCGGAACCGGTCGGCTTCAAGGATATTCGGCTTGGCTATCTGCTGTTTCTAGCCAGGCAAGGCGGCAAACTTAATGACATTGAACAGACCGCCGGGTACCTGTCTGCGACTGAAATGACCCAGTGCCGGCAAATTGAGGTGGCGGACGAACTGACCCAAAGCGCCGTGCTGGCCACGGCCCATCCAGCGCTTGTCCAGGAGGCTGTCGCTTGAAATCTGACGCTTTAGGTTTTAATAGTACTCTAACCACTTGATAACTCAGGATGCAGCGGGCCGAGTTATCAGATGGTTAGAGTACTAGCTGCGCGGCAAATACAGCCTGGCCATGCAAGCCGCAATCATCAGCGCCATGCCGCCCTGCAGCAACGTAATAGGCTCGAAATTCATGAACTCCGCTGCGCCCGTGACGCGCAGCACCCCCGCTACAAGGCAGATCAACAGGCCGACACTCGCCGCCGCATAGCCAAACAATTCAAATACCCTGGTCATTATTTTTTCTCCGCTCCACTCCATCGTTTACGTTATAGTACGCCATCCCTCAATGACAGGGTACATGAATTTGTACCATCCGACGCTGGCTTTAAAACACGGATTTGACCCTTACACCCGAGTAAATACAGTAGATGGAAAGCTCAAAAATACAGCACCTCATTGACATAGACCGCGAGCACATCTGGCATCCCTATGCCTCCATGAGCCAAACCCCGCCGGTCTATCCTGTTGAATCCGCCCGAGGCGTGCACCTTACCCTGGCCGATGGGCGGCAACTGATCGACGGCATGGCATCCTGGTGGTGCGCGATCCATGGTTACAGTCATCCGGTCATGAACCGCGCCCTGCAGGAACAAGTTGAGCAGCTCGCGCACGTGATGTTCGGCGGCCTGACCCATGAACCGGCGGTAGCGTTAACTGAGAAATTATTGGCCATTACCCCCGCGCCATTGCAGCAGGTGTTTTATAGCGATTCGGGTTCCGTGGCAGTGGAAGTTGCGCTAAAGATGGCGCTCCAGTATTGGCAAACCCGCAACCTGCCCGACAAAAACAGATTCCTGACCATCCGCTCCGGCTACCATGGTGACACTTTCGGGGCGATGGCGGTATGTGATCCGGTAACGGGCATGCATCACCTGTTCCGGGAGGCATTGCCGGAACACCTGTTCGCCGCCGCACCGCGTTGCGGGTTCGAGGAGCCATGGGACGAACAGGATATCGAGAGTTTAGCGACCCTGCTGCGGGAGCAAGGCGACTCCATCGCCGCGGTGATTATGGAACCGATTGTGCAGGGTGCGGGAGGCATGCGTTTCTATTCACCCCATTACCTCAGGCGCACCCGGCAGTTATGCGACGCCAATGGCGTACTACTGATCCTTGATGAAATCGCAACTGGATTTGGTCGCACCGGCAAGATGTTCGCCTGCGAGCACGCGGCTATTGCACCCGACATCATGTGCCTTGGCAAAGCCCTGACCGGTGGCTATATGAGCTTCGCAGCAACGCTGGCAACCAGGGACGTGAGCGACACCATCTCTTCGGGTGACCCCGGAGTCTTTATGCATGGCCCGACCTTCATGGGCAACCCGCTCGCGTGCAGAGCCGCTTTGACCAGCATCGATCTGCTTCTCGACTCGGATTGGGCGCACCAGATCAGCAGGATTGAGGCGACCCTGGCGCACAAGCTGGCGCCCGCAGCTGAATTCGACCATGTCCATGATGTCCGCGTGCTCGGCGCGATTGGCGTTATCGAATGTGAACGACCGGTGCGCATGGAAGCGATTACCAAGGCGTTTGTTGATCGTGGCATTTGGATTCGCCCGTTCGGGAAGCTGGTCTACGTCATGCCACCGTATATCATTACGACAGATGAACTCGAACAGTTAGCCGACACCCTGGTCGATGTCGTGGCGGATCCGGCGTTCCTGAACTGACATCCCTGCAAAGCAGGTTATTGACCTCGCTATATACTAATAGCACATCGTTCCTAACCGAAACTTCCTTATGTTTTATAATGTTATATAATCTCTAACCCTTTTAATGATGCATTCGATAAATGATTATGCAAGTCGCAGAGCAGGAGCAACCAGTGATAAAGCCCGCGCTGACCAGCCATAGCGAGTTGGCCGCCGCTAACGCGAGCCTTGTCGACAAATCGCCGCAAGAGATCATTCGCTGGGCACTCGATCTGGGGATGCGCTCGCTGGTAACCACCACCTTCGGTGACCATTCGGCCGTGCTCTTGCATATGCTCAAGCAAATTGAGCCCGACCTGCCGGTACTCTGGGTTGATACGGGATACAACACCTCTGCGACCTATCGCTTTGCCCAGCAACTCACCACGGCCCTTGACCTGAACCTCAAGGTATACAACCCGCTGATGAGTTCAGCGCGCAGGAACGTCCTGATGCGGGGTATTCCCGAAGTAGACGAGCCGTTACACGAGGAGTTTACCCGCCAGGTAAAACTGGAGCCGTTTAAGCGCGCCATGTCGGACCTGCGTCCGGAGCTTTGGTTTGCAGGTATTCGCAGCGACCAGACCGACTTCCGCAAGTCACTCGATTTTGTGAGCCGCACCCGGGAAAATTACTTGAAGGTAGCACCACTGCTGGCTTGGGATGAAGCCCGCATGGACGAGTATTTGCTGCAGCATGACCTGCCTAACGAAGCGGACTATTTCGACCCTACCAAGGCGCAGGAAGCGCGGGAATGCGGCCTGCATACGACGCTATAAGCGTTTGCGCCTCATAACCGGGGTTAGCGCCTGGGTCGTATCTATGCAGTAACCGGGCCTACCCGGTAATCAGGCAGTTTTACGTTGCGCAGGGGCGGGTTTGGATACCAGTGTACCCGCAGTCATGCTCGCCTTGTCCTTGCTGAGCACACCCCACATCACTTGAAACACCTCGGGATGTAGCCCGCGTGCTTTCATGATCTCATCGATCTGCTCCTGGGTATACCTGCCACCTTCAAACAGCATATGGGCGGTAGCCACCAAACGTCCGTAGTAAAGCGCTCTACCGAGTGGCTCCAATTCGTTTACGGGCGTTTTCAGCTGGTAGGCATTCAGAATCTCGACAAACTCGTCAGACAAGTGCCACTGGTCAACGACGGCCGCCGAAACACTGTCGGCATGATCGTTGCGCAGGGAGCGTAACACCTCGATTTGAGGTCGGGTGACTGAATATTTGGTGTAGATTTCCATCATCATCTGAAACACCACAATATGCCCGATGCTGCTCAACAAACACAGCAGGTGGGCTTGAAAGCTATCGCATGCGCTGGTTTTGCGCGCATAGGCCTGTGCCGCGAGCGCCGCCTTTACGGAGTGCAGCCATACCGTTTCGCTGAACCGGGGAAAGTAACTGGTCCTGACCTGCAGCACCGGTTGCATTACCAGGGTCGACGCCATCGATTTCAGGCCGTCCATACCCAACACCACGATTGCCCGTCCGATGCTATCAACAGGCTCATCTGACAGGCGGTAATACGGGCTGTTGGCAACCTTCAATAATTCGCCGGCCAATACCGGATCGTGACTGATAACGGCAACCAGATCCATTTTG
Source organism: uncultured Gemmatimonadales bacterium (assembly GCA_964195105.1). Lineage (GTDB taxonomy): Bacteria > Pseudomonadota > Gammaproteobacteria > Pseudomonadales > IMCC2047 > CAMYKE01. The sequence goes on from CAXMOT010000072.1 coordinate 4,467, forward strand.
CTGCTGGCCACATTGTTCACGGCACGAATCAACTTGGGAATAATCAGCGGCCGACGCGGGAAATATTTGCTCTGGCTGGGCAAGCTGTCGAGACTCTGTACGCAATCGCGCAGGACCAGACGGTGCTCGCCAACTATTTCGTCTCGAAATACGCGTTTCACATTGAACAGCAACTGATCGAAGGACTCCTCGAGCTGCGTCACATCGGCGGCGTCAAATGCGACGAGCCGGTCCAGGTTTTCCAGATCTTCCTTCGGAGCTTGTTGTGCCGCAGCCGTCTTCAATGATGATTTGGTCGCGTGCGGCGTAACCTGTGCGCGCGCTCGTGAAGGCAACGGGTCAAGCAAGATGATCAGGCCACTCGCAAACCACGTTCCGAGTGCGAGGCCAAACAATATGCCGCCGTCGGTTGCACCCGCACGATCGATTACAACGCTCACTCCCAACGGCGTAAACATATGTGCCAATACAGCGCCCGACGCTACGCACATCGCAAGCAATGCGCCAACTGCGCGAGTGGGAGGCAGCAACAGCAAAAAGGCGGCTACCAATTCGAGGTTGGCAACCAGGAAGTGACCGTAACTCCTCACCACTGGTGCAAATTGAGCAAGTTGGCCCTGCGCCAGCCAATCGCTCAGCGTGCCGAAAACAAGCTGCGTTTCAACTGAGTTGGTAAACTTGAAATACATAGCCTGCGCCAACACGACTGCGGTGTATGCAACCAGCACTCCAATAAAATATGACTTCGATCGCCCGGTCAAAGCGTTCACGATGTGAGAACCTCCAATGTGATTTTCATGTCCCGCCCCATCCGTCCTGATTGGCCCGCGCTACCGAGTGCGATTTACAACGGGAAACTGTTACCTCTAATTAAAGTCAATATTAGCCATTCGGCAACTTAAATTACCGGTTTTGTTACATTAATTTTGCAGCGCAACCCAGTTAATTTAATTGGAGTTTCTGCATCATCGGGTCAACCAATTCCGCATTAGCGCGTTTCCATCCGTTAGAACCCTGTTTTCAATACCGGAGAATCCCCCACATCATGAAATACCTGATCCTGATACTGTTACCTGCATTCGCCCTGCTAACCGGCTGCGCGAGCAAGACCAGCGCACCTTCCGGCGGCGT
>CAXMOT010000073.1:0-8635 GCA_964195105.1 uncultured Gemmatimonadales bacterium
TGGTCAATGGCCATTACAGGCCTTCAGCGGACAGCGCGCGAATAATCCTGGAAACCTCAGTTGGATCACGAAAGCATACACAACCTCTTGACGTACCTGGAAAATTTGAAAAAGCTCTCATCACCAACAAGGTGACCATGAGTTTTTCAAATTCCCCACGCACATCAATATGTTGCACATCTTTTTCACGCCCAACTGAGGTTTCCAGGATAATTTCATTACCGAATGTTTGATGTGTGTGTCTCCCGCCAGCGCGGTCGCTCAGCTAGTGAGGTCGATATCTATCATTAACTCATCGGCGAGCGCTTCGAGTTCTGAACGTAATAACTCAATCTGCGAGCCAGCAGGAACACCCAGATTGGCGCTGGCGACGAACAAATCCTCGCCGGACATGGACGCGGAGCGCACTTCCGTGTTCAGTTCCTCGATGCTGATATGGTGCCGCGCAAGGGCGCTGGTGAGTTGATGCAGCATGCCCGACCGATCCTGGCCAATCATCTCAAGTCGATAGGTGTGCGTATCACTGGCCAACTCCTGGTCGCTGCGCGCAGCAGTAACGAGGAGCCCCTGGTTCGCCAGCGCCGGCAGTTCAGCGAGAAACAGGTCGGCCTGCTCGGTTGGCAGCGTCGCTCGCAGTATACCCGCGAACTTTCCGTCCAGGTTTAGCATGCTGCTGTCGGTCCAGTTACCGTGCCGGTCCGCCAGCAACTTTGACAGGGTCTCTACAATCCCGGGCCGGTCGTCTCCCAGCACGGTCAGGATAATGGATGTCGTCATTACACGTCTTCCTCATAGTCAGCAATGGATGGGCAGGAGCAGATCAGGTTGCGATCACCAAATACATTGTCGACCCGGCCAACCGGTGGCCAATATTTATTGGTGCGCAGTGCCGCGGTGGGGTAAGCGCCGGTTTCCCGCGAATAACTGTGGGGCCATAGCTCGGTAAGCAGTGCCGCCGCGGTGTGTGGTGCAAACTTCAACGGGTTGTCCGCCGGGTCCGAGATGCCCGATTCGATCGCGCTGATCTCGTCCCTGATCAGGATCATCGCTTCACAAAATCGATCCAGCTCCGTGAGCGATTCGCTTTCAGTAGGCTCGATCATTAGTGTACCTGCGACCGGAAACGACATGGTCGGGGCATGAAAGCCGAAATCGATCAGGCGCTTGGCTACATCATCTACCGTTATGCCAGTCGCATCCTTGATCGGCCGCAGGTCGATAATGCATTCGTGTGCCACGCGACCATTCACGCCGGTGTAAAGGATCGGGTAATGCGCCTTCAGGCGCTCGGCGATATAGTTGGCATTCAGGATTGCGCACTCGGTAGCCTGCTTGAGGCCATCGCGGCCCATCATCTTGATGTACATCCAGCTGATCGGGAGAATACCGGCGCTGCCCCAGGCGGCGGCTGCCACCGCATTCCGGTCGCTGCCAAGTTGGGCTTTATGCAAGCTTGCGTGGCCCGGCAGGAACGGTTTCAGGTGTGCGCCGACGCCGATCGGGCCGACGCCCGGGCCGCCACCACCGTGCGGGATACAGAATGTCTTGTGCAGGTTGAGGTGTGATACATCGCCGCCAAAGCGCCCCGGATAACACAGCCCCACCATGGCATTGAGATTGGCACCGTCCATGTATACCTGGCCGCCATGATCGTGGACGATGGCGCAAACCTGTTTGATCTGCTCCTCGAACACCCCGTGGGTTGAGGGGTAGGTGACCATGATAGCGGCAAGGTCGTCGCTGTATTTCTCCGCCTTGCCCTGCAGGTCAGCAATATCGACGTTGCCCATGTCATCACATTTGACCACCACCGCTTTCATGCCGCACATTTGCGCGGAGGCCGGGTTGGTGCCATGAGCGGAGTTGGGAATCAGGCATACGTTACGCTGACCTTCGCCGCGACTTTCGTGGTAGGCCTTGATGGCGAGTAGTCCCGCATACTCGCCCTGCGATCCAGCGTTAGGCTGCAGTGATATCGCATCGTAGCCGGTCGCTGCGGCAAGCATTTGCTCCAGTTCGCTAATCATCTGCAGGTAACCCTGTGCCTGCTCGATAGGCGCAAAGGGGTGCATATTTGCAAATTCGGGCCATGAGACGGGCAGCATTTCGGCCGTCGCATTGAGCTTCATGGTACAGGAACCCAACGGGATCATGGCGCGATCCAGCGCGATATCCTTGTCCGCCAGGCGCCGCAGGTAGCGCATCATTTCGGTTTCTGAATGGTAGCGATTAAAGCTCTCGTGGGTCAGGACATCGTCGCTGCGCAGCAATGCCGGAGGAATGGACGGTGCAAGCGCGGCTTCCAGTTGCTCCAACGTAAAGTCTTTGGCCTGGTCGAGCGCGAAGATAGTCCACAACAATTCCAGGTCAGCGGCGCTGCTGGTCTCATCCAGCGATATCCCGATATGGGTTGCGTCGATTTCACGCAGGTTCACTTTTTGGGCGCGCGCGGCGACGAGAATAGCGGCGGTCTTGTCGCCGGTTGCAAGCGTCAGGGTATCGAAGAACGTTTCGGCGTTGCCGGAATACCCCAACCGATACAGGCCTGCTGCGCACAACCGCGTCAGGTGGTTGACCCGCAGCGCGATGCTGCGCAGGCCTTGTGGCCCGTGATAGACCGCATACATGCTCGCCATTACCGCTAACAGCACTTGCGCGGTACAAATATTGCTCGTCGCTTTCTCGCGCCGGATATGTTGTTCGCGGGTCTGCAGCGCCAAACGATAGGCAGTGTTGCCATGGTGGTCGATTGAGACGCCCACTATGCGGCCGGGCAGGGCGCGCTTATAGGATTCCCGGGTGGACATATAAGCCGCGTGCGGCCCGCCAAAACCAAGCGGTACACCAAAGCGTTGGCTGGAACCAATGGCAACGTCGGCGCCTAATTCGCCAGGCGATTTGAGTAGGGTAAGGGCCAACAGGTCCGCCGCCATGACCACCAGTCCGCCGGTGTGATGAATCTGTTCGATGAATTGCGTGTAGTCACACACTGCACCGTCGGCGGCAGGGTACTGCAGCAATACCCCGAACGGGTTCACATCAGCGAGATCGGTGCGGTGATCTCCAACGATCACGTCGATGCCAATAGGTTTGGCGCGGGTCTTAATGACATCAATGGTTTGCGGTAAACATTCCCGGGACACAAAAAACACCTGGCTTTTGGCTTTGCTCATCCGTTGGCACAGGGTCATGGCTTCGGCGGCGGCGGTTGCTTCATCCAACAATGACGCGTTGGCCAGGTCCATTCCAGTGAGGTCGGACACCATGGTCTGGTAGTTGAGTATCGCTTCCAGGCGGCCCTGCGAAATCTCCGGTTGATAAGGCGTATACGCCGTATACCAGGCCGGGTTTTCCAATAAATTGCGTAATATCACATTAGGCGTATGGGTATTGTAATAGCCCTGGCCGATAAAGGACTTATACAGGTCGTTGTTCGCCGCGATGGATTTCAGGGTGGCGAGCGCGGACTGCTCCGTGCAACTGAGGTCGAGCGCCAGGGGTTCTTGCGACAGGATGGCTGCGGGTACGACCTGTTCAACGAGAGTTTCCATTGAATCTAAACCCAGCTGTTCGAGCATGTGCTGCTGATCATCAGCCGTCGGCCCGATGTGGCGACTAACGAATTCAGTATGCTGCTTAAAATCGCTTATTGTTTGGTTTGTTTCGGTCATTAATGTTACCTGCGAGCTGTTTTAAGGAGTATCTGAATAATTAAATAGACAATTGTCATTGCGAGCAAAGCGAAGCAATCTCGCTCTTGGATCTATAAACCAGAGATAGCTATCCCGGCCTCGGCAATTGCTCCTGCATTGCTCTAATAAGATACATCCTTGTAGCGATTTGTAGCGATTTGTAGCGATTTGCAGGGACAGGCTGAAAAGAGCCGCGCTTCTCGCAATGACGAATTGCCCTAACTGTCTTCCAACAGCGCGTTATAGGCGGCTTCATCCAACAGGTTGCCGAGGTCTGCGTCGCTGCTGATGCGGAGCTTGATGAACCAGCCATCGCCCATGGGATCCTGGTTTACAGTTTCGGGCGAGTCGGCGAGCGCCTCGTTGATTGCAACTACGGTGCCGGCGACCGGTGACTTGATTTCGCCGGCGGCTTTAACCGATTCGATAACCGCCGCTTCTTCGTCTTGCTCAAGTTCCTTGCCGATCTCCGGCAGGTCGACAAAGACGATATCCCCTAACTGTTGTTGGGCAAAATCTGTGAGCCCAACCGTTGCCACATTGCCTTCCAGTGCAAGCCATTCGTGTTCTTCGGTATATTTGATTGTGGTCATGTTTTAATCTCTTGTTCGAATAGGAAAATGGATGGATCGTTTAGCCGCGGAAGTAGCGCTGCGGTACGAAAGGCGTTTTCGCGACGGTGACAGGGATTTGTTTACCGCGCACCAGCGCGAACAGCTCGGTCCCGAAGTCGGCAGACTGAATGTTCACATAGCCAAGCGCTATCGGCGCCTGAAGCGTGGGGCCAAAGCCGCCGCTGGTGACTGCACCGACCACCTGGCCGTCTGCGTCGACTAATTCTGCACCTTCGCGCACGGGTATCCGGCCCTGGACCAGCAGCCCCCGACGCTTGCGTGAAACACCGTTCTCAATGTGGGCGAACACGTTTTCCGCACCGATAAATCCGCCGGCTTTGTCGCCCTGCGGGCGCCGGGATTTCGAGATTGAAAAGAGCAAGGTTGCCTCGACGGGGCTCGTGTTATCGTCCATATCATGGCCGTACAGGCACAGGCCTGCCTCCAGGCGCAGGGAGTCCCGCGCGCCAAGCCCAATGGACTCCACTTCGTCATAGCTTAACAGTAACCGCGCAATAGCGTCGGCCTCTGCGGCGGGTACAGAAATTTCGAATCCGTCTTCGCCGCTATAGCCGGAACGGGTAACGTAGCATTCCACGCCTGAAATAGTTGCAGTGCAGCCGTGCATAAACACCAATTCGGTCGCATTCGGGGCGAGTTCGGCCATCACATCCTTCGCGGTTGGCCCCTGCAATGCGAGCAGCGCGCGATCGGCGAGCGTTTCGATCTTGATATCATCACTGAGTTGCTCGCGCAGGTGGGCGGTGTCCTGCGCTTTACAGGCGGCATTCACTACCAGGAAGAATTCGTCGTCGGCAAAGCGGGTGATTATAAGGTCGTCCTTGATGCCACCCTCGGGATTGGTAAATACGGCATAGGTCTGCTGGTTCACCGCCAGAGCCTCGAGGTCTACTGGTACCAGGCGTTCGAGCTCTTGCGTCACATTGGGCCCCGACACAATAAGCTGTCCCATGTGGGAGACGTCGAACAGCCCCGCATGGTTCCGGGTATGCTGGTGTTCCTTGATGATGCCGCTTGGGAACTGCACCGGCATGTCATAGCCTGCAAAGGGCACCATCTTGCCACCCAGTTCAACATGCAGGTCGTGCAATGGCGTTGTTAATGTCATGGTTTGTTCATTCATAATCGACTGTCCCGGTATGTCAAAAAAGGTGTGGTCCGATCAGCATTCGATGATGTTGACCGGGATCTCTATAACGTTAACCGCCAATCCACCACGGGCGGTTTCTTTGTACTTGTGGTGCATGTCCTTGCCAGTTTCGCGCATCGTCTTGATGACCTTGTCCAGCGAGACGAAGTGCTTGCCGTCTCCACGTAATGCCATTCGGGAGGCGCTGATAGCCTTGATCGCCCCCATCGCATTACGCTCGATACAGGGAACCTGCACCAGGCCGCCAATAGGGTCACAGGTCAAGCCAAGGTTATGTTCCATAGCGATTTCCGCGGCGTTCTCCACTTGCTCGGGAGTGCCCCCCAAAATTTCGGTCAAGGCGCCCGCAGCCATTGAGCAGGCGGATCCAACCTCGCCCTGGCAGCCGACTTCCGCGCCACTGATCGATGCGTTCTCCTTGTACAGTATTCCAATCGCTGCGGCAGTCAGTAGAAAGCGCTCAACGTCGTCTTCATTGGCGCCCGTGCAGAACTTCATGTAATAGCGCAGGACCGCCGGGATGATGCCAGCCGCACCGTTAGTGGGTGCGGTTACGACACGCCCGCCAGCTGCGTTTTCCTCGTTAACGGCCAGCGCATAGAGGGTCACCCAGTCCATGATATCGAGCGGATCCTGTGCGCCCGCCTGCTGTGTTTTCAGCTGGCGATACAGGTTCGCCGCACGGCGTTTTACCTTCAAGCCACCGGGCAATATGCCCTCGGTCTGGTAGCCGCGCTTGATGCTGCCTTCCATGACCGCCCAGATATTTAACAGGCGTTCCCGTATTTCATCCTCGCTGCGCCACTTCAACTCGTTGTGACGCATCAGGGTGCTGATTGAGAAACCGGTGTTTTGCGCCAGTTCGAGCAACTGCGCGCCGGTGGTGAAGGGGTAGGGCAGTTGGGTTTTGTCTTCGATGATCCGCTCAGCCCCGGCCGCACGTTCATCGACGACAAATCCGCCACCTACCGAGTAATAGATCTTGCTATCGAGCTCATTTCCCAAACCATCGAAGGCTGTAAATTTCATGCCGTTGGGGTGGTAGGGGAGTGATTCCCTGCGGTGTAGAATGAGGTCGTGCGCTTCGTCAAACTCTATGAGTCGCTCGCCATTCAGGTTGAGGCGATGCTCTTCGCGCACCCGGGCGACGCTCGCCGCAATGCCGGCGACATCTACTGTTTCCGGCGCTTCACCCTGCAGCCCCAATATAACGGCCTTGGGGGAACCGTGGCCCTTTCCCGTGGCGCCCAGCGACCCGAATAGCTCTGCCTTAACCCGCGCTACATCTTGCAGGCGATCTGCGTGCTGCAGGCCTTCTACAAACGTAAGTGCCGCCCGCATAGGCCCGACGGTATGTGAGCTTGACGGTCCAATACCAATTTTAAAAAGATCGAAAACGCTGATTGCCATGGCGTGACGCCTGTGCCTGCTGGTTATTTGTTAAGGTAAATCGTGGTTAACGTAAACCGGGTGCTGCTCACACAGCGCCAGGACCTGGTCACGAACCCGGTTAATGACGGACTCGTCTTCAATATCGTCAAGCACATCGCACATCCATTCAGTCAGCTTGCGGGCTTGATCTTCCTTCATTCCACGCGTCGTCATGGCGGGGGTGCCGATGCGCAGCCCGCTGGTCACAAACGGCGACTGGGGGTCATCGGGTACGGCATTCTTGTTCACCGTTATATTGGCGCGCCCGAGTGCCGCGTCTGCGTCCTTGCCGGTCATTCCCTTGTCAATAAGGTCGACCAGGAATAAATGGTTTTCTGTGCCACCGGAGATAACCTTGTAGCCACGCTCCAGGAAAGTCGACGCCATCGCCTTGGCATTCTTGACGACCTGCTGTTGATACTCGCGAAAGCCGGGTTCCAGCGCTTCCTTGAAGGCGACCGCCTTGGCTGCGATCACATGCATTAGCGGGCCGCCCTGGATCCCCGGAAAGATCATCGAATTGAATTTTTTCCCCAGCTCGGGTTGGCCCTGCGCCAGGATGAGTCCGCCGCGCGGGCCGCGAAGGGTCTTATGGGTGGTGGTTGTAACCACATGGGCGTGGGGAATGGGGCTCGGGTAGACGCCTGCCGCAACCAGGCCGGCCACGTGGGCCATGTCAACGAAGAGCCAGGCGCCAACACTGTCGGCGATTTTGCGAAACCGGGCCCAGTCCCACACCTGTGAGTAGGCGGAGAAGCCTGCGACGATTACCTTGGGTTGGTGTTCCTGGGCCAGCGCTTCTACCTGCTCATAATCGATCTCGCCGGTTTTTGGGTTCAGGCCATATTGGATGGCGTTGTAGATCTTGCCTGAAAAATTGGGTTTGGCGCCATGGGTCAGGTGGCCGCCATGATCAAGGCTCAACCCGAGAATGGTATCGCCAGGCTTTAGCAATGCCATGTAAACCGCAGCATTGGCTTGTGAGCCGGAGTGGGGCTGGACGTTGGCGTAATCGCAATCGAACAATGCCTTGGCGCGGTCGATGGCCAACTGCTCTGCCACGTCGACGTTCTCGCAGCCACCGTAATAGCGTTTGCCGGGATAGCCCTCGGCGTATTTGTTGGTCAGCACGGTGCCCTGAGCTTCCATCACCAGGGGGCTGGTGTGATTTTCCGAGGCGATCAGCTCAATGTGCTGCTCTTGACGTATTTCTTCGTTCTGTATGGCCCGCCATAGGTCGGGGTCATAATCCGCGATACGAACTGCCCTGTTAAACATAATTTTTCCCCCTGGGTGTGTGAATGGATGAGTGTGTGAATATCACGCTTGTTAGTTTAATGAGTGTCTCGCTATTTGTTAAATTAATAATTAGAATGCAAGTATTAATAATACTTATGAGTATGTTTGATGCGTAATCTGCCAATGGATGTGTTGCGGTCCTTTGTGACGGTGGCTGAGCTGGGGGGCTTTACCCAGGCCGGCGAACTGCTCGGGCGCTCACAACCCGCGATCAGCCTGCAAATCAAGCGGCTCGAAGAACAGGTCGAAGCATCCTTGTTTACCAGGAAAGGCCAGCAACTTGGGCTGACACCATCGGGCAGCAAGTTGATGAAGTATGCGCTGGAAATCCTGGCCCTGAATGACGAGGTGATCGCCGAATTCAAGCAGCCAACCCTGACCGGACGGGTCAGGTTTGGTATACCCAGCGAATTTGCCACGACGCTGTT
>CAXMOT010000074.1:0-11926 GCA_964195105.1 uncultured Gemmatimonadales bacterium
CCGCCGGTACGATAAACTCACCTATGGCCACTTCAGGTTTGCCTTTGCTGTTGAGCCAGGACAGTTCATAGGCGGTCCAGCGATCTTCGCCGACAAAGGGTAGTGCCTCGCCCAGGCGCAGCCCCTCCCGATTGGCGGCACGTGGTATGGGATACAGTAATTCCGGGGCATATTGGGTCTGGTACGCGGTTTCCTTGCCTAACGGCGAATCTTGCGCTGAATGATCTGTACCTGAAGCGTGGCCCATCGAATCTACCCGACTGCTAACTGCGCAGTCCTTTACTGTGTTTCAACAGGTAAAGGCAAAAGGTGAACAATACAACGACAAATAATCCGACAATCGAAAAGGCTGTCACCAAGCTGATATCCGATACGCCCAGAATGCCATAGCGAAAGGCGTTGACCATATACACGATCGGGTTAAACAGCGATACATGGCGCCAGAATTCGGGCAGCAGGTCGATCGAATAGAATACCCCGCCGAGGTAGGTCAGTGGCGTCAGGACAAAAGTCGGGATAATCGAGATATCATCGAAGCTGTTGGCAAAAATGGCATTGATAAAGCCACCCAACGAAAACAGGATGGCCGTCATCACCACGCTCAGGATGGTCACTCCCAGATGCGCGATACTAAGCTTGGTAAAAAACAACGACAACAGCGTCACAATGAAACCTACCGCAAGGCCCCGCGCAACTCCGCCGACAATAAAGCCGGTCAGGATTACATAGTTGGGGGTTGGAGATACCAGCAACTCTTCAATCTGGTTCTGGAACTTGGCGCCATAGAAAGAGGACACCACATTGGCATAGGAGTTGGTGATGACAGACATCATAATCAGGCCCGGGACAATGTAGGCCATGTAATCATAGCCGCCCATGTCGCCGATGCGGCTACCGATCAGGTTGCCGAAGATAACAAAATACAGCGCCATGGTGATCGCCGGGGGGATCAGGGTCTGCACCCAAATGCGGCCGAAGCGGCGGATTTCCTTGATTACGATCGTGCTGAACGCAACATACAATTCTTGTGGATTCATGCTGCGTCCTGTGGATTCTGGTTAACCAATGACACGAAAAGTTCCTCGAGACGATTGGACTTGTTACGCATACTGCAAATCTGTATTCCCAGGTCGTTTAGCGCGCTGAACACGGTGTTGAGATCCTGGTCCCGCCCGACCACCACCTCGAGGGTTGTCTCGTCGGTAAGGTTCAGCTGATAACCTTCGATATGTGGTGCACTGACCAGCGGCTCTTCGGTATCGAAGATAAACGTCTCGGTATTGAGCTGGCGAATCAGGTCGCGAGTACTGGAATCCTGGATGATCACGCCATGATCGATGATGGCGATATTGCGGCACAGGCTTTCCGCCTCCTCCAGGTAGTGAGTGGTGAGAATCACAGTGGTGCCGGCTACATTAATTTTGCGCAAAAACTCCCACATGGAGCGACGCAGTTCGATGTCCACCCCAGCCGTGGGCTCGTCGAGAATCAGTATTTGCGGCTCATGGACCAGGGCACGGGCGATCATCAGGCGCCGTTTCATGCCGCCGGACAAGGTGCGGGAGATGACCGAACGTTTGTCCCACAGGCCCAGCTGGCGTAAATACTTTTCGGCGCGCTCTGTGGCAAGTTGGCGGGGAATCCCGTAATAACCGGCCTGGGTAATGACAATATCGAGGACCTTTTCAAACTGGTTAAAGTTGAATTCCTGCGGGACCACGCCAAGATAGCGCTTCGCCTGGGAAAAGTCTGTATCGATATCGTGGCCGAACACCGAGATCTTGCCCCCGGTCTTGTTGACCAGAGAGGTGATAATACTCAGCGTGGTCGATTTACCCGCGCCGTTTGGCCCCAACAGGCCAAAGAAATCCCCCTCGTTTACGTCCAGGTTTATCCCGCGCAGGGCTTCCACCCCATTGGGGTAAATTTTCTTCAGGTCTCTGATAACAAGTGCTTTGGTCATGTGCTTTCGTCACAGTAGTGGCGTGAATAATGCGGACGGGTATTGTAGGGACAGACCGGCGTTTTTCCAAGTCTCATTTGCGGTGTTCGGGGCAGCTTTCAAAAAGTCTGCAAATTCAAGCTTGCCAGAGCGCGCATTCCATTGTTCAGAGGTGCCCTAGGTTTCCTGCTCGCGCAGTTCACGACGCAATATCTTGCCGACATTGGACTTGGGCAACTCCGACCGGAACACGATCTGTTTGGGAATCTTATAGCCGGTTAGCCCTTCGCGGCAAAAACTGCGCAATTCATCTTCGCTCAGCTTCGGGTCGCTGGCCACCACCACCAACTTGACCGCTTCGCCACTGCGATCATCCCGGATACCAATGGCCGCGCACTCCACCACCAACGGATGCATGCTGGCCACATCCTCGATTTCGTTGGGATAGACGTTGAAGCCCGAGACGCAAATCATGTCTTTTTTACGATCGACGATCCGGATATAGCCGTCATCGAGTAAGGCCATATCGCCGGTTTTCAGCCAGCCCTCATCATCAAGCACCTCTGCAGTGTCGTCAGGACGTTGCCAATAGCCCTGCATCACCTGCGGCCCCCTGACACACAGTTCCCCCGATTTCCCTGGCGGCACTTCTGCTCCGTCCTCATCGACGATCTTTATCTCGGTATCGGGCACGGGTAAACCAACCGTGCCAACCCGAATTGCACCCATAGGGTTCGCGGACACCACCGGCGATGTCTCGGTGAGCCCATAGCCTTCCATAATTTCCTGTCCCGTGAGCTCCTGCCAGCGTGCCGCCGTATCCAGGGAACATGCCATTCCGCCTGCCGAGGTGAACTCCAGGCTCGAGAAGTCCAGTTCCCTGAAATCCTCGTCCATTAATAACGAGTTGTAGAGTGTGTTCAGCCCGATAATGCCCGTCACCCTATAGTCGCGGAAGGCTTTTACAATTGTGCTGATATCACGGGGGTTGGGGATCAGCACGGTGTGATTGCCGGTCGCCAATGCGCACAGTAACTGCATATTGAAGGCGTAGATATGATACAGCGGCAGCGGCGCGACAATGACATGGCTGCGCTCACGAAACACCGCCGGGGTGTGCTCAATAAGTTGCCCCATATTGCTCACCAGGTTGAAATGCGTCAGCATGGCGCCCTTCGCCACGCCGGTCGTGCCACCGGTGTATTGCAACACAGCAAGATCGTCAGCACTTATCTTCGGATGCAGCAATGCCTTGCCAACACCAATCCGCAGTGCTTCAGGCAACGCCACGGCGGTGGGAATATTCCAGGCGGGCACTGCGCCTTTCAGGTATTTAAGCGCAGTATTCATCAACCAGCGCCTGGGCTGCGGATGCAAGTCCGCGACCTGGGTGGTAATCACATGCTTGACGTCGGTCTCAGCCAGCACCGCCTGGGCGGTAGCAGCAAAGTTTTCCAGCACCACCAACGCCTTGGCACCGGAATCGCGTAGCTGGTGCTCTACCTCACGTTTGGTATACAGGGGATTGGTATTGACCACCACGAGGCCGGCACGCAGCGCACCAAAGGCAACCACGGGGTATTGCAGCAAGTTTGGCAACTGTATTGCTATCCGGTCACCGGGATCCAGCTCCGGCAAACTCTCAAGGTAGGCCGCGAAATTGCGCGCCATCAGGTCGAGTTCACCAAAGGTAATAGTGTGCCCTAGCGCCGAATACGCTGGATTACCCGCAAAGCGTTGGCTGCTATGATCGAAAATATCAACAAGGGTTTTGTTGTTATTATGCATCGGCCCTCCCGTAGTTGTTACAGAATGTTACCCCAATCCACCTGATCGTGCATGCTCTTCAGGAAGCCCACCGCTGCAGTGCAGAAAACGATGTTATTCGCCTTTAATTGCAACCGGCGCTGGAATACAATAGACCCGTAATTCCAGTGGCTGCGCCTTAGTGGCCCGATGCATAGCTTTTTTATAAAACTAAACCAAGGAGTCTCCAATGAAGTCTGTTTTTAAAATATTACCCCTGGCCGCAATGGTTGTAGCAGCCGGCTGCGCCAGCACTTCCCAGCTCGATGCAAACCAGGCCATGGCACAAAGCGCCCAAAGTGCTGCAAGCACGGCCAGCAGTGATGCTGCAAGTGCGCAAAGTGCCGCAGCCAGAGCACAAGCCACAGCAGACGAAGCGCTTAGGATAGCGAAGGCTGCACAGGCCGCTGCCGACGAAGCTAACGAAAAAGTCGACCGCGCATTCAAGAAGGCTATGCAAAAGTAATCTCGTCCGACACTAGCCGGCGCTCAGTAGTGATACCGGGCGCCGGTATTTAGCTTCGCTCAGTCACTGACGCGTGACACTGCGGGCGGCAACTGTCCTACCTTTTCCGGGACACCGTTGGCGGCGGCGATCACCGCATCTACCCTATCCCAGTCTATCAAGGTTTCGGGCGCGTCCCGGGTCGCCGCTACCAATGCCTCTATAATGGCGGAACGCTCAAGACCATCCCTTTCCCCCTCCATTTCCAGCGGCTGGTGCACCTCGAGAAAGAGCTGGCCATTTTGCCAGCCAGTCTTGATCGGCTGGTTGATAATGGATACCGATGTATTCTTGGGCGCCATTTTGACGAGCTGCTCTATATCCTGCGGATACATTCGAATACAGCCATGGGTGACTTGCATCCCTATACCAAACTTTTTGTTCGTACCATGAATAAAATAGCTGGGGATGTCGAGCACCAGCAGATACTCACCCAGGGGATTATCTGGCCCCGCTGGCACCTTGGCGGGCAAAAAATCGCCACGTGCCGCATGCTCTGCGCGGATAGTCTGCGGCGGGTACCAGTCCGGGGCTTTTACCCGTCCGGTAAGGCGAGTCTGGATTAGCGGCGTATGCCAATCGCCGCGCCCCACACTAACGGGATACACAGCCACACTGTCCTGCTGCCTGCCGCGCGGGTCCGTTTTGTAAAAATACAGGCGCATCTCCGGCACATTGACGACAATGCCTGAGCGGGGTGCATCGGGTAAAATTGCGTGCAGCGGTAATAGCACCTCGGTACCTTCACCAGGCAACCACGCGTCGACACCCGGATTGGCAGACCGGATCAGGTTATAGCCCAAATGATAGCGGGCCGCGATATCCACCAAAGTATCCTCGACCGACGTCGTTACGACAGCATTGTCGCCCACCAAATCATCATCGGACGCCGGCAACGTAAAGCTCCGCTCGTATTCGGCCAGCGCAACACCACAGCCAAGGCCAAGCGCAAGGGCCAGCGCCGCCCGCAGCAGAGCCACGTTTCGAATCCTGCCGGACCTGCGTTTTCCCATCCTCGAGACTTTCACCTAAGGTACTATATCGATGGGCGTTCCAGGCTCTATCGCTAGCCAGATCTGGTCCATCTCAACGTTGGTAACCGCGATGCAACCATCCGTCCAATTGAAGCGTTGAACCAGCGACGATGGAAGCGTCGATTCATTCGGGAGGCCGTGAATCATAATCATCCCGCCCGGGTCAACGCCGTTTGCTGCTGCGCGCCGTTGATCGTAATCGTTGGGATAGGAAATGCGAATCGACTTGTAATAGTCGCTATCGGGATTCTTGAAATCGAGCACATAACTGCCTTCCGGGGTGCGTTCGTCGCCCACCTCAAGCTTACGCCCCCTTGGCTTGGGGCCCAATGCAATATGGAATTCCTGATAGGAAATACCATCCTTGATCAGGTAAAGCTTATGCGCTGACTTTTTGACCAGCACTCGGTCGGCGAGCACATGCGTGTCCGCGGGGATTGCTGTCGATAGCAGCAATAGGGTGAGAGTGAGGAAAATCTGGTACATCAGTTTAACAACTTACTGTGCGCAAAAAGTTGGTCACCCAAGTATAGCCAGCCTGGTATCCAACAAGCAAACCCGCGATTTTTTACGGGCGTAAAAAAAGGGAGATATTATCCCCCCTTTTCATACTCGATATAGCTACCCTATCCCTAACTGGCAAACAACAGGCTTGAGCCCAGCACCATTTCCAGTTGGCGAATATTGCCGCTGCGCTGGAATATCTCGGTGCTGTCTTCGGCAGAAAGTGCCAAACCAGGCACAGATTGCCGACTGCCGTCGTTACGTGTAATCGTTATCCCTGGCTCTGCAGCATCATCGAGGCGGTAGATTATCGGCACCTGGCACCAGGTAAATGCCAATCCCGAAGCCGGTACCTCCAACTCTTGCCACTGACCGTCTACATCCAGGTAACGGAACGCTTCTGGCTGCGCAACAAACTCCAGTGCTCGCAATAAGCGGGGCTCGAAGGTTACCGTACCACCGGCCACCTGTACGCCAAGTTCAGCGAAACGAGACAACACTTCTTCCTTCACCTGTCCGGTCATACCCGGTTGCTGGGCGCCGGCATGTTTCGGTGTATGCGAATAGGGATCGGTCGGAAACGCACCATACTCGGCCGGGGTTTTGTTGAACCCGATGCCGTATCGCACGCGGTAATACAACTCTCCCAGGCGTTTGCAGGTATCCGCATCCGCGCCCTGCTCAACAGCGGCGGTAAAATTCTCCTCAACCGTGAGCAGCAACTTCGATACCATGTGCCAGTAGATACTACCCAGGCCTTCAAACCCGAACATGCCACCGGAACGCCCGGTGAACGCCTTGTGATTAAAGACCTCTTCGTACAGATCCCGCAATTGCTGGCGAGCGGCTTCAACGTCTTCACCGTAAACGCCGGCCAAGCTGTCCAACCGATCATTCAGGCCGCCGACGTTGCTCAGATCGCCATTAAAGCGATAACAGCCGTCATCATCCTGCACGATGATGCGTCGATCGGCCTCGGCCAACATGCGCTGCAGCAGCGGGATAGATTCCACCGCTACGGCAGGTACCCGGTTCTTGTTCAGGAAGCTAGGCAACTGGCGGTCCGGATACAGCATAAAGGTATGCTGATCGTCCCGGTATACATCGCTGGCGAATAAAGCGTCCAGCACCTCGACGGCTTGCTCGGGAGGAATAGCCCCGGAGCTTAACGCGGCAACCTGGCCTTCCAGCATCGCATAGAGGGTCTGGACATCAGCCGCACCGGACTGCAGGTCCAGCAGGTTATACGCGTGGTATAAACCATCTTCGCGCTGGTTGGTGCCAATGCTATGGTCGATCGCGGCCAGGGCATCGTCCAGCATGGCTGATACTTGTCCTAGCTCCTGCTCGACCGTACCGCTGAAGGCTTCCTGCGCGTAGACCTCCTGGCGATAGCCGCTCGCCACCCGGCCAAGTTCTACCAGGGTCTTAAAGCGCTGTTCTGCGCTGACCGGCTGAGCGCCAAGCAAAGGGCTAACCTTGGCCAGTGCTGCGGCTGTATCAACCAGCCAATGGTGGACTTCCGTTGACAGGCTGAAGGAACCCGATTCACTTGCCAGCAGTTGTTGCAGGAAACTGATATAGCGGCGCATGTAATACAACGTCACCATAGACACACCCTGGCCCACCAGCGCGTTGTTGGCGTCGTTCCATTCCGGTCGCTGGGTGTTCATCCAGATACCGCCGTCCAGTACCAGGTTGCCGAGTTTGCTCAGCAGTGGCACCAGCAGTTTTTCAAACAGATTTACCTGGTATACAGATCCGTCTGCGGCACGGACCAGCTTACCATCCGCGCCCATAGTCGCAACCCGCTCCTCGATGCGCTCAGCAAGATCATTGTCATAGTCCACCGTGCTCTTGGCGTCTTCTAGTAGCGCCTCGAACGGCTTAATCCTGTAGGGCACATTGGCATAGCTGAAAATCGGTTCACGCAGCAGTTCGCTGAGGCGCTCCGGGTGGAACTTGTTCGACAGTTCCAGCAGCTTTTGCAGGTAGATGATCTGGTGATCGCCCCAATAACCGATATAGCTCCATGGATCTTCCGGGTCTTCTTCTTCCCAGTCGATGCCCTCTTTGGTAATTCGGTAGGGGTTATAGCCATCCACTGTCGACGCGTTGACGAACTTGGCGATGACATTCTCGATGAATTCCGGGTAGCTGTAGGTCAATGCCTCCCAGTTCTGGAAAATATCCCGCCAGTTGCCCTGGTAGGACAACAGTCGGTTACCCTGGTCGTCTTTCAGTTTGATCGCAAACTGGTTCCATGGCCGGCTCGGGTCGCCATGGCGGCGACCAAAGGTGATGGGCAGGTATTCATAGGTCAAACGTTCCAGCTGTGCATCACCGGCTGCCTTGATGGTGGCGAGCAGGTCATTGTAATCCAGTTGTTCCGGAAGTCCGTCGAGCAGCGCCTGGTGGCGTTGGTAAACGTCGGCATTGAACATTTGGATGGTGCTGCTGAAATCCTGCGAGGATACGTGGTACTGATTGTCGAAGGTGCCGCCACGCAGGATGTTGAACAGCACGTTGGCGTAATGGTGCACGGATACGTTTTCTTCCGCGGTGGCCTGGAAGCCGTCGCCGCCGGCGAGGATGCGCGCAAGTTCATCAGAGCCCTTGGCGACCGACTCCTCTATCTCGGAGGCAATTGCTCCAGGATTGGTGGCAATACGATTACGCAGGCTCACAGCCTGGGACTGGCTTCGCTCGATATCTGCTACCAGTTGCCAATGCTGCGTCGCACCAGGTGCCAGGACCAGCGAGGTATTGACCATATAGGCAGCACGAATACCGCGCTTGTGCGGTTCCTGGGTCAGCGGTTTGCCACGGCGGAAATCATCGATCTGTAGCGACGAAAGCAGCACTTTTGGAGCCTCGAGGCCGAGGCAAAATACGGTAGTCGCCTTCAGCGATTCACAAGGCTCGGCACGATCAGTAATCGCGGAATACAGGGCAAACATTCCAAGGCTGGTCTGCTCGTCCAGCTCACTCCATTTGTACGCATCAACCAATACACTGGAGTTGGTTTGGGCAAAACGCGGGGTACCGGCAGGCAGGATATTCTGGAAACCGTCAAGCAACTCGAGGTTGAGGCTCTTGTCGCCGAGGTTCTCCAGTTCACACTGACGGGCGAAACCATAGATATCACTGGTTACCCAGCGGTAGCGGAAAGCCACCTGCAGGTCGTGATTAATCTCTTCAAAGCAGAGCTTGTTGCCCAGCAGGTTTTTATACAAGTTGCGCGTGGTGTTGTAGAGGCCGTCGTGCTCCTTGTTGAACGGTTCCCATTCACGCAGCTTGCCATCGACATCGGCACGGATCAGCGTCTTGCTACCGGTGTGTTCGGTACTCTCGTGAATTTTGTCTACCGTCACATAAGGAAACAGTGCAGTATCGGGCGAAACGCGACCGGCGGTCAGCCCCCCGGTAGACGATATGAACAGCCAGTGATCGCTGTCTGAAATAACGCTGACAAAAAACGCGGGCATCTTGTCAACGTTGCGAATCGCATAATAACGTTCGCCCTGTAAATCTATAAACTCGCCGGACACGGCGTTGTTAGCTTCCATGGATGCACTCATCCAAAACTCTCCCATAACTTGTTTGTAATTTGACAGACCCAACAGGGATACATGGGCGCCCGCCCGTTATTAATTACGGTGCTTAACGCCGGTCGCTGTAGGGTCATTAAATTAGTGCCTGGTCCCGATGCTGGATATTTTTCCATTTACGGAGTTATTGACCAAAGCTTTAAGGCAGCGCGTTGGTTGCCAATTAAAGAATTGGCGAATTATAAACGCCCTTTTCAGCAAATCATACTGCATACGGGCCACAAAACACTCTGTATGAACGATAAATTTGTGAGAACTCTGATTAATCCGTCATCCTATGCTTGAAATATCTAGCCACTCAAAGGATATTAGTTGTTAGAAAGAAAGAAGGAAAGAGGCCGTATTTGTCATTGCGAGCATAGCGAAGCAATCTCTCTTTTGAAGCAATAAGATAGAGATTGCCGCGTCGCGACGCTCCTGGCAATGACAGCTATACATTTGATTAACCAGAGGTTCCTTGGGAAATCGACCCTCACCTGAAGGTTAGCCGCCCGTACGAAAACCCGGATAGAGCAACATCCCGCCATCAATATAAAAGTTATGCCCGACCACGTAATCCGAATCGTCCGACGCCAACCAGACCGCTGCCCGGGCAATGTCCTGCGTCTCGCCTACGCGACCATAGGGAATCATTTCCAGCAGGCTCTGCTCGGCTTCAGGCGTGGCCCATGCATCAGAATTAATGGGTGTCTTGATCGCGCCGGGGGAAATCGCATTGACCCGAATTTGATCCTGCGCCAACTCCTGGGCCATGGTCTTCATCATCATGTTGACGCCGCCCTTCGAGGCCGCGTAATTGATGTGCCCGGCCCAGGGGATAACATCATGAACCGACGACATACAGATGATTTTACCGGCAGCGCGGGATAATTCCGGTACGACTCCGCGGCGCAGGAACTCGCGTACCGCCTCGCGGGAACACAGGAATTGGCCGGTGAGGTTTACCGAAACAACATGATCCCATTGTTCCAGGGTCATGTCGTGAAACGGCGCGTCTCGCTGCACCCCGGCGTTATTGACCAGGATATCGATACTGCCATAAGCATCGTACATCGCCTGAAACATGTCCCGCACCTGGTCTTCATCACTGACATCCGCACGTATCGCCAGCGCCTCACCACCGGCCGCTCGAATTTCCTCTACCAGTTTCAACGCAGCGGGCTCCGCCTCGACATAGTTGACGACTACCGCCGCCCCGGCCTGGGCCAGGGCTTTCGCCACTGCCGCACCAATGCCGCTGTTTGCGCCTGTCACCAGTGCGCGCTGGCCCTTCAATATTGCAGCGGCTTCATCGGGCGTATTTGTCATCATTTTATCTTGCATATAGGAGTGGCTATCAGAGGTCGCGCAACCCGCCAAGGGGCCGGGATTGGCATATAAATTGGCGTGATAACATCATCGCCAGCTGGCCGATCATCAGGCCCGGGGTAATTCAAGGCTGTGTATAATTTGCGCGACGATAGTCTCGGGTGACAGGGTATTCTGGAGGGTAATAGCACCGCTGGGCACTTCCAGCGTATCATACTGGCTCTGCAACAAATCAGGCGCCATATAATGGTCTTTGCGCGAGAGCAGCCGCTGGCGGGTTACTTCCGGATCGGCTTCAAGATAGACAAATTCGACTCCGGGGCCGATGGCAAGCTGCTTACGATAACTGTCTTTTAGGGCTGAACAAGCAATCACGGCGCTCTGCGAACGTCCGTCGAGGTCCTTCATCAATTGCTGCAAAACCTCCAGCCACTCAACACGGTCCTCGTCTGATAGCGCCTGGCCATTGCGCATCTTGTCGATATTCCGGGGCGGGTGATAATCATCAGCATCGTAGAACGGCCAACCAAGGTCGCCAGCCAATAGTTGACCAACCGTGGTCTTCCCTGCCCCGGATACTCCCATCAGAATAATGATTCTCGACATGCCTGCGTCTAGCCCCCTTACAATCTCAACTGCCTCAGTTCAAACTCCAGCTGTTGCTGTAGCCTCTACTCATCAACAGTCTACTGTGCTTAATCTCGCAAAGCACTGTCACGCTGTTTTCAACAACTGCTAATTCTGGCAGTTTCGGGCCGACTTGTGAAGCCACGCTGTCGCATTATGCAGCCGCGCTGTCGCAATTATATTTAATGTCTGGATGGTATTTTTCGGCAGTGATGTCGAAAAGGAGTGCACGACGAAGTCATCGGCGCCCCGGAGAAAAAACAACGTGGCCAGAAATTCACGCCCCTGCTTCGCCACAACCGGCAACCAATACGGCGATTATTGCGAGGCTCGAGAATGCTCGAAAAGATAGTGACCGATCATGGTAATGCGCTCCTGTATGGAATACTCAAATCAGGGTCACCGAATACTCAGGAAATGTGTAAACAATGGGGAAGCCGGGGAAAATCGTCGCATCCTTAAAAAGAACCGGCATAATAAAGCCATGAAAAGTATTCGCTTGAAACTGGTGCTGGCCTTCTTGCTCACGACCTCGATCACGGTCGCGGGCATGCTCGCCTTCGTGCAATGGAGTTTCGACCGGGGCTTT
>CAXMOT010000075.1:0-5920 GCA_964195105.1 uncultured Gemmatimonadales bacterium
TTCCGCCCTCAATGTTCCCCTTCTAACATCAAGTTGCAGGCGCTCCAGTTGCGTTGGGTCTTCGCTCTCAGCGGTAACCGAAAAGTCCTCTCCGACATCGACGAAAACGTGAATGCCTTCTGCAGCCACGACGCCATCGAATCCCGTGAGTTTATAACTCCTGGTTTCAGCCGATGCCGTCGATGAGAGCAACACCATAATGGCCGCCAACGCCAGCCAGGAAAGGCTCGGCAAGAGGCGAATTGGACTGGCACAGTAGTTAGCTTCACATACCTGCTGGGGGAATTTCTTTATTAAAAAATCAGTCATCTGCTTGAATCCTTGTCGTGATTTCAATCGAGTGCGCTGCATTTGGCCCTGGAGCGTTATGACTAGATTGCAGCCATCCTTTGCCTGGCGCCTTGATTTGGATCAAATAGTGAAACAAGTCGGCACCCTGGATCACTTCCGTACTCGCGTAGGCGTCGCTAAACCCAGGCACTGGCAGTGCGACGTTGCTCGACGATAACATCTTTTGCCCTCCATCTCCCCCTCTCGTGATTCACTACTGCCTAATCACATGTTTAACACCGGGTATAAATAGTTATCCCTCTCGAGGGCGATCGCGTTAAAGTGAGCGCAAAAAATGGCGCGAGCAGTATTCCCTTGCTGGAGGTTATAGCTTTAGCCAATACCCTGTATCTACGAGCATTGGCCATGTTGACTGCGCACCCGCACGGCTTCTGTATCCCTGCAAAACCGGGAATTTCAATACCCCCGCTTTTACAAACCCGGACAGACTCGATATATTGGTCGGGCTCCCGACAGGCGGCCACTGGCAGTGCATTTTCAGGCGCCGCTGGAATCTAATAACAAGAACACACTAACCGAAAAGCAAGGCGATAATGAATTTTGATCTCGGCATCCCCCACATTCCGGCCTTTTTGTTGAGCATGGGCATCCTGGTCGCGGGTTGCGCCACACATGAGTCCCACCCTATGCCCGAGCAATTGCTACGTATTCCCTATGAGAGCGCCGTCGATAACACCCGGCGTGATTTCCTGCTCTACCTGCCCAAAGGCTATGACCAGGATGCGGACAAGAAATGGCCAGTGCTCCTGTTCCTGCATGGCAACGGCGAGCGCGGCAATGGCAAGAGTGAACTTGATTTCGTCATGAACCACGGCCCCTTGTATGAAGCCTGGATTCAGCGCAAGGACCTGCCCTTCATCATCATCGCGCCGCAGTTGCACATGTTTGGCATGGACGCCCTTCGCGTCGCCGGCTTGCACGAGAGGAATCCTGAGGCTATCCCCCGTCGCCTGGAACAGGGTGTCCCGGAGCGTGGAGGATTTGACGCCACCCCCGACCCCATGCGTGGCGCGCAACCCCCCGCGACCTTTGACCGGGACCCGGTACCTCTCAATGGCTGGGACAAAACCGAGCCAGACCTGCTGCATATGCTAAACCATGTTGTCGCCAACTACCGGACAGACACCCGCCGGCTGTACCTGAGCGGTTTGAGCTACGGTGGCTATGGCACCTGGTATATGGCCAGCGAACACCCGACAACCTTCGCCGCAATCAGTCCTGTGGTAGGCTGGGGGCATCCCGACCGGATGGCGCCCATTGCCGAACACAAGATTCCCGTGTGGGCCTTTGCCGCGGGCCGCGATGCTACCGTTGATGTCGGGTTATTCTTTGCCGGGATAAATAAACTGGAAGAATTGGGGCACACCGAGGTCCGTTTCACTATCCATCAAGATATGGGCCACGATGCCTGGAAAAGAATCTACGCGGGCGACGATATCTATACCTGGCTACTAAGCCATAGCCTGGACCAGCCCGCAGGAGACTAACCTGTCCTGGAGCTTTCATATGACTCATTTACCTAACCGGATAAACGCGCATGCTAAACAACCTTTTCAATCACCAGCCGCTCGGCCACTCTTCACGGTTAATGGGCATCGTTTTGATGCTGCTCGTTATGTCCAGCTGCTCAAAACCTGAACAATCACCTATGACCACACAGCCCCAAAAAAGCACGATCAACCTCATTGCCGGCGCCTACTCGGATACCGATAGCCGCGGTGTTTACCAGCTCTCCTATGATCCGGCGACGCATTCATTCACTGATGAAACCTTGCTGGCCGAGCTCAGCAATCCGTCCTACGGCACCGCCAGCAAGAACCAGGACAAGCATTACTTTGTGGTCGAGGACAGCGACGGCAAGGTACAGGCGTTCAATAGCGACCTCGAAAACACTGGCCTGACGCCAATCAATAGCCAGTCCACGCAGGGCATTCATCCGTGCTACCTGGCGTTGAGCCCCGACGAACAGCATCTCGCGGTCGCCAATTACAGTTCCGGAAACGTAGCTGTATTCGGCCTGGACGGCTCGGGCGCACTGCAAGACGATCCACGAGTGCTGCAGCACCAGGGTGTCGGAGTGAATCCGGAACGCCAGGAGGGCCCACATGCGCACTGGGCTGAGTGGAATCCCGAATCTACGTTCCTGTATGTCGTCGACCTTGGCCTGGACCAGGTCATGGCCTACCCCTTTGATCAGAACAGTGGCGAGATTGGTGACGGCTTCACCGCGCTGGAAACCACACCCGGTGCGGGCCCCCGGCACATGGTATTTCACCCGACACAGGACCGGGTGTATCTGTTCAATGAATTATCCAACGAAGTTGTCGCGGCACAGAGAATGGCAAGCGGCCATTTGCAGCCACTACAGACCGTAAGCAGTCTGCCGGAAGGTTTCGAGGGTGCCACCCAGGGTGCTCACATTGCCATAAATGCCGCAGGTTCACGCCTCTATGTTTCCAATCGCGGTCACGACAGCATTGCGGTATTTGAGATTGCCGGCGATGGCACGATGCAACTTCTCCAGCACATTTCCACCGGCGGTCATTGGCCGCGTTTTTTCCTTTTGTTGGAAGAAGAGGGTTTGCTGCTGGTCGCTAACCAAAGGTCCGATAACGTAGTGGCATTTGAAATCGATGCGCAGGGCACCCTCACCCGCGTGGGTGAGCCGGCTACTATCTCCCAGCCTACCTACCTGGCGGTGTTGAAAAACCGGCCCTAGCAGGCTATTGAAAAACTATCTGCGTTGCTGATACGGCGTTAAAAATGGCCTCAAAATGCTCGTTTATTCATATAAACTACGCTTATTCGGCAATTTTTACCTTGTCTCCGCTGCCTCGAAAACGTTTTTCAACCGCCTGCCAGGTCCGACAGCCTACTGGTCCCACTTTTATGTAACTTTTTGGCCTGAGCCGCGTCTATCAGGTTATGAAAATAGTTACGCGGCCCTAATGTGGAGGCAAACAGGCATGATATCTTATAACAGTATTTGGCTACGGCGCTGGCTTAATCGGCTAGCGCTGGGTTTAGCCCTCGCAGTATCCCTGCCGGCCATGGCAGCAGATCCGATCAACACCACCTATTTTGGCAACCTGGCCATCGAAGGCTACGATACTGTCGCCTACTTCAAGGACAACCGTCCGATTGAGGGTGACAAGAAATTTGAATATGAGTGGACAGATGCGACGTGGCGCTTTAGCAGCGCGGAAAACCTGGCCCTCTTCAAAGCTGATCCCGAACAATACGCGCCCCAGTATGGTGGCTACTGCGCCTATGCCGTTTCACAGAACTCCACGGCAGGCATTGATCCCACCCAGTTCACCGTCCATGAGGGCAAGCTCTACCTTAACTACAACAAGAAGATTCAAACCCGATGGCTGGGTGAGCGCGATAGTTTTATCAATGCCGCCAACCGCTACTGGCCCGGGGTTTTAAATTAACAACTTACAATTATAAGGAATCAACAATGACTAAATATATCCCCTGGGCGCTGGCAATATTCATTGCGTTCGTGTTTCTGCAATCACTGTTTTTTAAATTCGCGGGCTCGGAAGAAACCGTGATTATATTTTCGACCATCAGCGACTGGATGGCCGGCATCAGCTTCCTCAAGCCGATTTCCGAGCCGTTCATGGCCTATGGCGGCAACGTGATTGGTAGCGTCGAACTGGTTGCAAGTGCGCTGGTACTAATTCCGCGCACCCGGGTCTGGGGCGCCATGCTTGGCCTGGGCGTAATTTCCGGGGCGATTTTCTTCCACCTGTTCACTCCCCTCGGGGTCGTACGGGTGGTTGATGCCGCGGGCAACACCGATGGAGGTGCACTTTTCTTTATGGCCTGTGGCGTTTGGTTGAGTTGTGCCGCCCTGATCTATCTGGGCCGCGATAAGTTACTCGCGCTAACCGGTAGCGGAGCCGGCAACAGCCAGGCTTAGGCCTAACAAGCGTCGCGGCGTTTATGCTGGGAAACAGTACCCAATAAGCGTTGGGTCGGTGCGACGAGCCAGCGTGTCTAAATCAAGGGGCTTTGATCACGGGGCTTTGATCAAGAATTGATCTTCGGCCTGACCTGCCCGCATCGAGGCAACTCCTCGCCAAAAGATAACCAATGCCGGTACTGGGGAAAGGCTGCACCCAATGCCTCTATCTCCTCGTGGCGCAGCTTGGTCTTGAGGGCCAGGACATTCGCCCAGCGGTTATAAACTATGCGGGTATGAGCAGCAAGGTCATGAATACTCAATCCCTCGGCTCTCATTATTTCTCTGATACGATCAATTGCCATGCTGTAATCTTGGTTGGTTGGGTCTTCACCGCTAAGCAACATCTGCAAGCCGGGTAAAACACCAGGAAAATTTGAATTAACGCTATTAGTCTTCAACTTGGTAATAATTACCGGTATTATGTCGCTAAGTTCTAAAAGCTACGCCTCGTAAAAACGCACTAATTTTGTGCAGTTATGCTATAATATGCCAGATTAGGCACTAATGGAAATAAAACATCATGGATGATTCGAGTTTCAAGCTAGTTAAAACAATAAATTTTTCTGTACTACCCCCCCTACTCACCCGCGAGCAATTTGGCGCCTATTTGGGCACCACATCCGATACCGTGAGGGGCTGGATTCAAACCCATACGATTCCCACTGCCAAGATTGGCCGGCAACGACTGGTGAACCTGACGCTGTTGGTGGAAGACCTGAAAAATGGCAAATCCGAATTCAAGCCTGGGGATTATATGACCAACAATACGGGTAATGCCGCGAAATAGTCTGGCCTGCACGCTCCAGAAAGAAAGGCCGCCGTACAACCATCAAGATATAGACGGACCTCAACATCATCCCAGCATTCATCGCGAGCGCGGCGGCGGTAGTGGCCGAATTAGCCTGCGCTAGCGAGATCGCTGGCCAGGGAATCGCGAATCGCAGGCGCCACTTCAACCCCCTCGATAGGGTACGCGGGATGATCGACGCCCATAATGATAGCTGCACCGGCAATTGCATCTGCAACCATAGCCGGGGTCAGTTCAAACCGCAGAAAATGCACCGATGAGGTTTTTTCTTCATCTTCCCGCTCCAGGTCCTCATCCGCAATTGGCCAGACCTTGTCATGGCCACTCACCTGCGCCCAGACCTGCTTTTCCACACCGAGTAGTTTGCCCAGCATCTCCTTACGCTCGACAGGATCGTCATATTCCAGCATGAAGGTCGCCTTCCAGTTCGAGCCATCAGGCAGAAGCGGATTGTAGGTGTCCAGCTCATCCTGGATACCATCGGCTTCGAAGACTTTTTCGATACGCAGCATTTCCTGGATCTGGTAGCGAATGGTCTGCTCATCCTCGAAATACAGGGTCGCTCGATCACCCAGTGCTACCTTGCGGTTCTTTTTGTGTTCCATCACGGCGGCCCGGAACTCACTGCGACCTGCGGCGTACTGTTCCAGCGACAGCAGGTCTTCTCTAGACAATTTATTAATCACTTACTTCTCCAGCATTTAGGGAACCTCTGAATAACTATATGGCGCCTCTGGCTTACAGGCGAACCGCCAATCACGGCGCGACATTGAAAGCATGCGTCG
>CAXMOT010000076.1:0-15459 GCA_964195105.1 uncultured Gemmatimonadales bacterium
GCAGCCAGGTTATTAAGCAGGTCGGAATCAAGGGCCGTATAACGAAGAGACTCGTAGGCGATCAGGAGGATCAGCGCATTCTTGTAGACATTATCATTAAAGGCACCGAAAAACTGGGTGCAAAAAAACGGTAAAAAACGCTGCTGCCTGAGCAGTGAGGGCTGCCCCTGCCCGGCCTCAGGTTGCTGTTGTTTGGTTACCATCGATATTCAGTTCCCAGTAGTTTCCGGCGGGCAGTTAGAGTGGGCAAGCGGTTAGTTGTGAGACTATAATAGCGCTTTTGCCAGTCTAGAGAACGCCGTACATTATGCTTTTGGTCATATCTCCCGCCAAGACCCTGGACTTTGACACGCCGCCAAATACCGAACTAGTAAGCCAGCCAGGTTTCCTCGGTGAAAGCCAACAGCTTGTCGACACCCTTAACAAGTACTCACCCGCTGAATTGGCCACCCTTATGAGCCTGAGCGATAAACTGGCAGTGCTGAACAGTACCCGCTATGAATCCTGGTCGCCACCCTTCACACCGGAAAATGCCAAGCAAGCCGTACTGGCGTTCAAGGGCGATGTTTATACAGGGTTACAAACCGATGACTTTAGCGCCGACGACGCTGAGTTTGCCCAGCAACACCTGCGCATATTGTCGGGACTGTATGGAGTACTCAAGCCGCTCGACCTGATCCAGCCATATCGCCTGGAAATGGGTACGCGACTGAACAATGCCCGCGGCAAAGACTTGTATGAGTTCTGGGGCACTCGATTGACGGACTACATAAACAACGCGTTGGCTGAAATAAACAGCGACACCTTGATCAATCTCGCTTCCAACGAATACTTCAAGGCCCTGAAGAAGGGAACACTGGCCGCAACGATTATTACCCCGGTGTTCAAGGACCTGAAGAA
Organism: uncultured Gemmatimonadales bacterium; assembly: GCA_964195105.1. GTDB lineage: Bacteria > Pseudomonadota > Gammaproteobacteria > Pseudomonadales > IMCC2047 > CAMYKE01. Next base: position 901 of record CAXMOT010000076.1, read on the forward strand.
CGGCAACTACAAGATTATCAGCTTTTTTGCCAAACAGGCGCGCGGTAGCATGGCACGCTTCATCATCAAAAATCGCATTGAGCAGCCAGAAGATATCAAGGCCTTCAATGAAGCGGGTTACGGCTTTAATGCTAAATTAAGCGACGCCCGCCAATGGGTATTTACCCGGGACCAGAAACAATAAAAGCGCCCGAAGGCGCTTTTATTTCGTGCAACTTATTAGGCGAGGCATTACTGGAGCTGAAAATTAATCCGGGTACGCATTAGCGCAACCTCGGGTTCGGTACTTTCTGCAAACCCGGACTCATATTCCCATTGACTGATTGCTTTTAACGCAGCCTTGTTAAAAACCCGCCCCGGTTTGGACTCTATAACTATCGGGTCAATCACACTGCCATCCACGCCGATCGTATATTCCACCAGCACATAACCGTCTTTATCAGCCCGCAGCGCCTTACCAGGGAACTTGGGAACGACCCGTTTAACCAGGGTATAGGAAGCGGCGTTTTCTTGCAGCCGCTCGCGCCGTTGTTCAGGGGTCTCCTGCTGGCGAGCCAGTTGCTCAGCTTCGCGGGCCGCGATTCCCGCAGCAACCTTTTCAGCCTCGGCTTGAGCGGCCTGGCGTTTCTCTTGCTCGGCGTTCAACGTGGTAAGGCTATTGCTCGAATCCGCGATAGCCGCGATGAGTTCAGTATGGCAAGCCGCGATCGCTTCCCTGATTTCAGCGGTCGCTGCCAGTATCCCTGAACCGGCCAGAGATTCATCTGCCAGCAATTCTTCGCCGAGAGTTTCCGCCAGGGCCTGCTGCGATGCGGCTAATTGTTCCTGCAGTGAATTAACTGTATTTTCAAGCGCGGCTGCACTCACGACAAAATCTTCGACTTCTGCTACCACCATCTCGTTCTCGATGCCTGGAACTTCGATGCCCGGAACCTCGATTGCCTCGCAGGTCGCCAACACCCCGTCCAAATGCCCGATGACGTCGTCCAGTTGCGCCGCGACTTCCTGTTGTTGCTGAAACAGGTTTTCTATCTCCGTCGCCACACGCTCACAACGGCGCACACCCGCCATCACCGAATACACTTCCAGCACGGCCGGAGCAAGCTCAACGGCCTGTTCCCTGAATTCATCATATTGCGCTAACGCTTTCCTGGCGGCATCAAGATCGCCACCTTGTATCGACTTGGCGGCCACACCACAGGTTTCAATACCTTGCTGAATGATAGGTAATGCCTCACTTCGCGCAATGTCACGGCCCACCGTATCGCAATAGTCGACAACCCGGGAGACGTCCGGATTCCCTGACGTGAAAATGGTGCCATCAAGTTCAGCAACCTGGTCCTTGATAGCCAGGTAGCGTGCATAGGTTTGCTTTGATAGCGGAAGATCCTTACGTCGCAAGACATGCGCGGATTTACATTCTGCGTAACCCAACTGCAAGACCTCGATAAGCTTTGCGCCAGGCGCGGCATGTGCCACGTTGAGCAATACAAAGCCGACAACAACAGAGCATGCATATACCACTTTTTGCATACATATCCTCTTGATAATGCAATTGGATTTTTGATTGGAGGGATGTATTCCTGTCGATCCCGATAATTCCTACTTAAGCCTAGCCAAAAACCGGGATTATTCCAGTTATCGACGGCCTTGTTGGCTTATTCTGGCGTCCTGTTTTATAAACCGGCAGCGCTGTTTTTGCCCGTTTTGACTGGCAAACGCACCCCACATCCATATTCAGGTACGCGGTGAGTGCGAAAACGAGTCAGGAGCCGGCCCGAGTCGACCGGGCTATCGTGGATCCGTTGCGGGACTAATAGGAGGCAAAAGAGATGTTGTTCTGTGTTTTTACTGAGCCAACAGAGGCGGCATGGGGCAATCCAGGCTATCCGCCAGCGCGCGAATGAGTTCCACCTCAGATGGCTGTATAAATCCATCATGGGCGGCACTGGCACACAGCGCCTTAAGCAGCTTTGGTTTTTGCAGTGGCTTGAGGCGGTTCAACAAGGCCACCGCCCTGGACAGGTTCTTGACCTGCAATTGGTCATGCGTCACATACTTGATTCGCCGCAATCCCGTGACCGCCTGGCCGGCTGCAAAGGCGGCCTCCGCCTGCCCGGGATTATTGGCTGCGCTTCCGGCAACCGCCGATAGCATGAGCCCCGTCGCCCTGGCGACATACTTCAGCGACGGAATTTCCCGGCCGCCGGGAATCCGCCTGGCCGGTTCGAGATTGGCGACCGCAACGCGAAACAACGCCCACTCGTTGATGGATATGTGCGCATCGGCCTTGATCAACTTGACCAGGTTCGCCTTGAAAAGTGTGTATTGATCGGCGGTAAGTTGCTTGAGCGCCGGCAGGCAAAGATCCATCAAACTCAACCGATTCTCCACAGACCGCGTAGGTGGCGAATCAAGCTGTCGAGCGAGCTGGTACACATCGGGATCCGCGGCCTCTGCCAGGCACTGCCATTGCTTCTCCCGAATCCCTGCATCGGCATCCAGCAACAGGCAGTAAACCAGCGCCCGGGCGCCATAGGGCTCATGCGCCGATTGCGTGACCAACTCAGGCAAGCTGGCAAGGAACCGCGCAGATGCCGCCAGGTGGGCGGGTTGCGGCTCACCAATTGAATCGACCAACGTATGGGAGACCTCCTCAACTGCCAGCGAAGTCGTGTCCTGCCCGGTGGCGGCCACAGCAGCTAGCGTTGCTGCGATTATGCTGGTCGCACCGGGAAGCTCTCTATCAACAGGACCCGCCGCAGCTTTGACCAACGCGACATTGACACTGGGGTAGCGACCATTCCATTGCGGCTGGATACGCTTTATGCGCTTTTCGAGAGGCGGATGGGTGGCAAGAATAGTGTTGAACATCGGTTTGACCGCCTGGCCAAAAAATAAATGACTTAACTCCTCGGCATGGGGCGTCTGTAACGTTGAACCCAAATTCAAACCGCCAATTTTCTGTAGCGCCCCGGAAATACCCGATGGATTGCGGGTAAATTGCACCGCCGATGCATCGGCCAGAAACTCCCGCTGTCGACTTACCGCCGCCTTGATCAGGTTACCGAAGAAGGTGCCAAGATAGCCGATAGCCATAAGCCCGCCACCCAGAACGAGTAATGGCAATGCGCCTTTATTTTTACTGGAGCGCACCCGGTAGCTACTGTGCGACACCATACGCAGGACATAGTGTCCAATAATGCCGATCACGAGAATGCCATGCAGGATGCCGATCAGGTTGAGGTTCAGGCGCATATCGCCGTTAAAAATATGGCTGAACTCATGGGCGATAACACCCTGCAGCTCGTCACGGTTTAGCAACTCAATGCAGCCGCGGGTAATCCCGATCACCGCATCACGGGGTTGGTGACCGGCGGCAAAGGCATTGATTGCCTGCTCCTCGATGACATAAACAGGCGGAACGGGAATACCCGATGCCAGTGCCATTTCCTCAACAACATTAAGCAATTTACGCTCATTGTGGTCACGGGTGTTGGTGTTCACCAAATGCCCGCCAAGGGCTTCTGCAACTGCACGTCCGCCACCCGCCAACTGGGCAAACTTGTAGAGGCTGGCCAGCCCGACGATCGCCAGGATAGCCAGCGCGATATAAATCAGGGTTGGCAGGTTAAAGCTGTCGACGAGTGACTGCGGATTGTCGATCACTGCCTGGCTCACGTAAGCCAATACCCCTACCACCAAAATATAGGTCAATCCGATCAGGGACAGGACCGCCAGCAAAAACAGCACAACCAAAAGCGCGGTATTGCGCCGCGCCTGGTCCTGATGCTCAAAAAAATTCATAAATCGGGATTAGCCCATTTGCCGAAAGCAGCGGAGTAACAGTCCTGCCATACGTTTCCCATCCGCAACAAAATTATCCCGCGCTTAAAATTTAACCTCGGGAGCAACCTGGATCTGCTCGCTATCTGCAAACTCGAGCAGGGTTGCGTCGCTGCCATGGCCAAACGTCGGCGCCAGGAAGTTATTCGGGAAACTCTGGCGGAAGGTGTTATACGCCATCACGGAGTCATTGAAGGATTGACGCGAAAAAGCGACACGATTTTCAGTGCCGGTGAGCTCTTCCGTCAATTGCATCATGTTTTCATTGGCCTTGAGATCGGGGTAGGCCTCGACCACCACACTTAATTTACCCAGGGCGCTGACAAGTGCCCCTTCGGCGCCCGCCAACTCACCAAGGGCGGCGGCACTGGAAGGATCAGCGGCCGCAGCTTCGAGGCCTGCAAGTGCCTGGTTACGCGCCTTGATCACCGATTCCAGGGTTTCCCGCTCGTGTTCCAGGTAGCCTTTTGCAGTTTCCACCAGGTTGGGAATCAAATCATAACGGCGCTTCAACTGCACTTCGATCTGCGAAAATGCGTTCTTGTAACGATTCTTCAAACTGACCAGCGTATTGTAAATATTGATGGCGTAAAACAGGGTTCCTGCAACCACAACCCACAAAATGATAGAACCGATATCCATGTACTTTCCTTTTGATCAATAAATGAATTGCCACTGATGCCCTGTGAACCGCTACAGTTACCTAAGGCACCCCTAACTAGTTTGGCTAATAATGCGGGGTTTGTAAAAGAGCATGAGCCGATTTTATGGCTATAATAGCGACTAATTCCTTAGCAACGATTCAAATGCCGCCTGTAACCACCGCCAACAAACCAAACCAACTGACATCACATGCTTAAGACAGGCGTCTACGTAATCGGTACCCTGGCGCTGCATTACACCGACTTTAGCCATCCCGATGCCTTTTTCAGCATGATGCTGCCGCTGCTGGACGCCGCGTTTATCATCTTCCTGATGTGGCAAATGCTATTTTTCTTCAGCCTGCACGGCTTCTCCGATGACGATACTTACTATTTTTTAGATCTGTTGGTGGATATTTACGACCTGCGTTATGACATCGCGGAGGTCGGACCCGTGGTCGCGATCGTGCGACTCTCGTTCAATATCATTGAAGTGGGGTGTTTTTTCCTATCGATTTTTTACTGCTATTCGGCACTAATCGATATGCTGGTCATGTGACGGGGAAAGTGACCTGACCGGCAATCCGGTTAGCCAACCCGGAGCAGCAGCAGGGAATCTCGAAGGAGTACCTTAACGCCCGATTAACCGCGGCGCTGCTCAAACTGGCGCATAAATTCTGTTAGTGCTTGCACTCCCTCGAGGGGCATGGAGTTGTATATCGAGGCGCGCGCTCCCCCGACATGGCTGTGGCCCTTGAGGGCATACAGTCCAGCCTTGGGCGCTTCTTCGAGGAACAGCGCCAATAATTCCGCACTGGGCAGGTTAAAGGTCACGTTCATCGCGGAACGATGTTGCGGATGCGCTATGCCCCGGTAAAAATCGCTGTTATCGAGCATCTCATACAGGGCTTTCGCCTTTGCCTCATTCCTTGCTTCAAGCGCGGCAATACCGCCCTGCTCCTTTATCCATTCCAGCACCAGGCGCATTACGTAGACCGCAAAGGTATTGATGGTGTTGGCCATCGAATGGGTCCGGGCATGCTGCTCATAGTTGAGTAACGCAGGCGTCTCCGTCATCGCGTGCCCGAGCAGGTCCTCTCGAATCAGTACCAGCGCGATTCCGGATGGACCGAGGTTTTTCTGGAATCCCGCATACACCGCTCCTAACCGGGAATAGTCCCAGACCCGTGAAAAAATATCTGACGTCGCATCGACCACCAGCGGCACCGCACCGGTATCGGGAAAATCATGCCAGCGAGTTCCATACAGCGTATTGTTACTGGTCAGGTGGGCGTAGGACGCATCCTGCTCAACCAGGCCTGGATCGATATCAGGAATACGATCAAACCGATTGCCCTCACTGCTCGCAATGACCCTGGCATCGCCATAACGATCCGCCTCGATGCGCGCCTGCTGGGCAAAATCACCGGTTTCAAAATACAACGCCTTGCGCGCCGGCAGGCGGTTCATGAGGTTCATCGGCATCGCCGAAAACTGCATGCGCGCGCCGCCAGCAACATACAGAATCTTGTAGCTATCAGGCAACCCGCTGAGTTCCCGGATCAGCGCATCCGCAGCATCGATGATTTCATCGAAATCCCTTGAGCGATGGCTAATCTCAATGACTGACGCACCAAGCCCGCGGTAATCCAGGAATTCATCCCTGACCTGCTCCAGAACTTCGATCGGGAGCATGGCCGGCCCGGCCCCGAAGTTGTATACGCGATCAGTCATGTTTGAACCAGGCCACTCAAGCTGCCAAAACCGGCCGCCTAGATAGCGCGGACGCTAATTACATCTTCGATGTCGTGCAGCTTCTCAACGAGGTCTGCCCCAACCGGGGATTCGATATCGATCAGGTTGTAGGCAATATCGTCACGGCTCTTGTTCAGCATATCCACGACATTAATATTGAGATCGGCCAGTACTGACAACACCCCACCCAATATACGCGGCACGTTCTTGTTAACCAGCGCGAGCCGGTACTTGGTGGTGCGCTCCAGAACCAGGGGCGGGAAATTCACCGAGTTCTTGATGTTGCCGTTTTCAAGGAAGTCCATGAGTTGCTCTGCAGCCATCACAGCGCAATTCTCTTCCGCTTCCTGGGTGCTGGCGCCGATATGCGGCATCAGGATAACCTTTTCGGTTTCAAACAATTCCGGTGCCGGGAAATCGGTCACATACAAGCGCAGCTTGTCGTTATTTAACGCAGCAGCAATCGCGCTATTATCGACAATCTCGCCGCGAGCAAAATTGAGTACACACGCGTCGGGCTTCATGTATTCGAGCCGATCCGCGTTGATCAAGTGGCGGGTCGCTTCCAGCACTGGCAAGTGCAGTGTGACAAAATCGGCGCGTGCCAACAGTGCCTGCAGGTTTTCCATTTTCTTAACGTCGCTTGGCAAGCGCCACGCCGCATCGACCGAAATAGCCGGGTCATACCCCAGCACTTCCATGCCAAGCTCCAGGCCCATACGAGCAACCCGCGCCCCGATCGCACCGAGGCCAATAACACCCAGGGTCTTGCCCGCAATCTCCTGGCCACTGAAACGCTTCTTCTCCTTTTCGAGGAGTTTGTTCATGGCGGCCGCGTCATCCATTTCCTTCAGGCTGTTGGCATAGCCAATGCCCTGCAGAATGCCGCGTGATCCGAGCAGCAAGCCCGCCAGAACCAGTTCCTTCACCGCATTGGCGTTGGCTCCGGGCGTGTTAAATACCGGAATTCCCATCTCGGTCATGTGGTCAACAGGCACATTGTTGGTACCCGCACCGGCGCGCGCAATGGCCTTCACAGAAGGCGCAATTTCTTCCGGGGTTAACTTATGACTGCGCAACAATATCGCGTCGGCATGACCAATCTCGGTCGCCACTTCATACTTATCCCGGGGCAAACGCTCCAGGCCTTTGACCGAAATTGCATTCAGCGTTTGAATTTTATACATGGATGACCACTCAGCTAGCAAAAAAGGGGGCCGATTCTACCTGAGTGTTGATTAAATTTACAGCGACTTCGTCATGCTCGCGCAGCGAATGAATGGAGCATCGCCTGATGGCGGCTTGCAGGATGGAGTGAAGCAGGGGAATTGGGATGGAAATGATCGCCAGTTATGGCTACAGCAAACAACAAAAGCAGCGCGTTACACTTGCTCGTCGATGATCCGACCCTTCCTGGCCAGCCGGGCACCGGTAGCTGGTTTTCGTGTTTCCAACCTACGGCCGGCGCGACGGTCATCGGTCTGGCGACGGTCTATTATTTTCACACCGCGCGCGCTTTTTTGCAGCAAGCGGCGATCACTGCGGGTACGACGCCGATTACCGACCCGGCGCCGTTCAACCCGGGGCGGCTGATTTTGGTCAGCAACGGCCTTTATCCGGGCCGTTTCTTCCACAGTTGCCGGGGTTTTACTGGTATTATTTTCGGTCGCAGACCGATTTATAGTCCCGATAGGAATAAGATCAACCACGCTTATTCACCTCGATACTTAAAAACAAACTGTTCACACTTACGCCACCTGCCGGCTGCTGCCGAACATGCCTTATTTTTCACATCCACTTAAATAAGAGTAGCACTAATAACATACTATTCAATGAGTTAGCTTTTAAGCGAATATTTCTGGCAAGCGTGTCCGTTTATGACAAACGGGAGCGGCCTGTTTATTATAACGCCAGTAATAACGAATGATTAAGCGCTAAATGCGGGGTAGTAAAAGATGCAAGAACTTGAGGAGGCCAGGATCACCTGCCCCTACTGTGCCGAAATGCTGGTACTACTGCTGGATTGTAGTGCCGATGACCAGGCCTACTTCGAGGATTGCCAGGTGTGTTGCCGTCCCATTCACATTAGCTACGCGATGGACTCTGAAGGAATGCCGGTCGATTTGGTCGCCCGACGCGATGACGAGTAGCAACCGGTCGCTAGCGATGTCCTGCCTGGCACCTACAAACATGTCCTGCTCTCATAAAAAAAGGGGGCTATTTGCCCCCTTCTCAATACGTTAGTTAGTCATCAAATAGCCGGATAGCAGCATCAGGCAGAGCGCCTCGCTGATTCGCCTACGATAACCTGTTCACTGGATTGGCTGGATATTTCGATGGAACGCGGTTTCATGGCTTCCGGGATCTCGCGTTGCAGGTCAATATGCAGCAGGCCGTTTTCCATGTTCGCGGACACTACCTTAACATGCTCCGCCAGCTGGAATTTACGTTCGAAGTTACGCGCGCCAATACCACGATGTAAATACTGTTTCTCTTCCTTGGAATCGGCTTTAACGCCACCCACAGTCAGGGTGTTGCGTTCCGATTCAATCTTCAGCTCTGATTGGTCAAAGCCGGCCACGGCCATGGAAATGCGGTACTTATCATCGCCGACACGCTCGATGTTATAGGGTGGGTAGGTGGGTTGTTCGACTCTGCTACTGGCGTCGAGCAGCGATGCCAGGTGGTCAAAACCAATAGATGAACGAAACAGGGGTGACAGATCTAGTCTGGTCATAATCATATCCTCAAATTAAGCAACATGTGTTTGGCCTGTCATGCGTACAATCCTTCGTTGGATTGAGTGCTGCGACCAGGCCGGTTTGATGTAGGCCTCATCGAGCGCCTACCCTCACTAAAATGGGGACGAGTTGCGTTACTTCAAGGGTTTGTGTTCAGGGATCAGATGCGGGCTGCTCCGCAGGAGGGATAATTGGCGGCTGACCCTTCCAGCGCTTATGGCCCCATAAATAACTCTCCGGCTGTGCGTGAATCATTGCCTCTACCTCGCGCACATAGCGTTCAGTCATAGGATAACTATCGCGCCGCTTTTCGTAGGGCGGCTCGCCGATGGGTATAAACTCGGCTTTATAATAGCCCCTGGCGACGCGCTGGGTCCTTATAAATAACACCGGAATCTTTGCAAACAGGGCGATCTTTTCCGGCCCCAGGAAAAACCGGGTTTCCCGATTAAGAAACTCAGTGATATGCGCCTTGGAGTCACCCCGAGGCTTCTGGTCCGCCAAAATACAGTACACGCGCTGTTGCCGCTTGCGACGTATCACCTCATTGGCAAAGTCCTTCATCGAAATCGGGTCGACGCCGAATCGCGAGCGAGAGTCATACATAAACTGGTCCGCGGATTCACTGTGCAGCGGTTTGTAAACCACATCCACAGGCACCGGCAGATTGATGCTGGTGGATAGCAGGAGCCATTCCCAGTTGCTGATGTGGGCCGACAGGAATACCAGCGACTGGCCCTGGTCCAGGTATTTCCTGGCCTGCTCAATGTTGGTGAGCTCCATCCGCCGCGTAATCTCTTCCGGCGACATCCGCGACGAGGCAATGATCTCCATAAATACATCCAGGACATTGCGGAAAAAATCCTTGGCCAGAGCGGTTACGCGCGCGTCATCCCAATCGGGGAAAGCCTGCCGAATATGCGAGCACACCAGCTTTCGTCGCGGTCGAAAAACATAGTATGTCAGCACAAACAGGATATCTGATATGCGATACAGGGTGGTCAGTGACAGCCTGGATAAGAGTTTTAAAAACATTGTTAATATTATCGGTTATGTTTTTTGAGGGCGGGCGTCGCACCCGCCAGGCAATACTATTATAGAGTTCTGTCCCCCGGACACAAATCAACCGGGCCATATTATCGCTCGCCAGCAAAATAATGCCACCAAGCCTGCTACAATCGAACTCTGCTTGAAGTTCATGTTCTCAACAGACTATGCCGATATTTTACGATTCACTTGTAACCAGGGAATGCATACGTGCCAGCCACTCCACTAACCAAAATTGTTTCCGTTAAGTTCACCGTATTCGCAGTTTTTACTGCTCTTGCAATATTCACAGTATCGGGCTGCGCCTACCAAACCACATCACAGGTAGGCGAATCCGACCCGCAAATTGTAACCAGTGCGAACGATAGCCGTGACTATCATTATTTTTCATTACCCAACCAGTTGCGCGTACTGGTGATTTCTGACCCAACTACCGATAAGGCCGCCGCGTCGCTTGATGTCAACGTGGGCAGCGGCAGCAATCCTGCAAGCCGGCCCGGGCTCGCCCATTTTCTCGAACACATGCTGTTCCTGGGCACTGAAAAGTACCCCACCGCCGGCGAATACCAGGCATTTATCAGCGAACATGGCGGCAGCCACAATGCCTTTACGTCGTTGGAACATACCAACTATTTTTTCGATATTGATCCCGATTTCCTGGCCCCGATGCTCGATCGCTTTGCGCAGTTCTTTACGGCGCCGCTGTTCAATGCCGAGTATGTCGAGCGGGAAAAGCATGCCGTGGATTCCGAATATCAATCAAAACGCAAGAGTGACGGGCATCGCCAGCGTGACGTGCTGAAGGCTACCACCAATCCGATGCATCCGTTCAGCAAGTTTTATGTGGGTAGCCTGGAGACTCTGGAGGATCGTCCCGATGCATCGGTGCGCGACGCGTTACTGGCGTTTTATGACGAGTACTACTCCGCCAGCCGCATGACTTTGGTAGTGGTCGGACAGGCACCGGTCGCGGAACTAGAGCAACTGGTACGCGAAAAGTTCTCGGCCATTCCCGATTCCAAACCCGCACTGGCGCCAGCCGATGCCCCGTTGTTTACGCCGGGTACCCTGCCGCTGTGGGTGAACGTCGAGCCCGTTAAGGAGATGCGCAACCTGGTACTGCAATTCCCGATACCCGATGTGCAGCCCCATTACCTCGCCAAGCCCACCGGTTACCTGGGTAACCTGCTGGGACACGAAGGCCGTGGCAGCCTGTTGTCGGAACTCAAGACGCGCGGCTTGGCCGAAGGCTTGAGCGCCGGGCTTGGAACAGCTGGCGATGGTTTTGCGATGTTTCGAATTGGCATCAGCCTGACCGAAGCCGGCAACGCCAAACTGGATGAAATCATTGCCCTCACCTTTGCCGCGATCGAGCGGGTCGCCGATCAGGGCATCACCGACTGGCGCTTTGACGAACAAGCCCGATTGAGCATGCTGGCCTTCGAGTTCCAGGAAAAAGGCGGCGCAATGCATTATGCCACGCGCCTGGCCGGGGCACTGCACGACTACCCCTATCGAGACGTACTGCGTGCTCCCTATGCCATGGACCACTACCAGCCGGAGCTGCTGCGAGAATACCTGGCCCATTTGAACCCCCAAAACCTGCTGGCAACGCATGTGGCGATGGATCTCGAAACCGACCAGGTCAGCCCCCGTTTCGATGCCAACTACAGCGCAGTCAAGATTCCCGACAGCCGTATAGCGCAATGGACTGGCAACGCCCAGGCGGCAAACCTGCACCTGCCGGACCGAAATCCGTTTATACCCGAAGACCTCGCCAGCCTGGATGCCGGAATGGACGTCGAGGCGATTCCTGCCAAAATCATTACTAAACCCGGTTTCGAGCTGTGGCATAAAGTGGACGCCAGCTTTAACACCCCGCGCGCCAATTTCTACTTTGCAATTCGCTCCCCGATCGCCAACGACACCCCCGCACATGCGGTATTGGCGGGATTAATGGTGCGTGGCATCAATGAGCAGCTCAACGAGTTCAGCTATCCGGCACGGCTCGCCGGGCTCGACTACCAGCTATACAAACACCTGCGCGGCGTTACCGTGCGCATATCCGGCTATCACGATAAACAGGATATCCTGCTCGACAAGCTAACTGGCGTGATCAGGCAGGGCGAGGTGGACGCCGACAAATTCGCACTGCACAAAGCGGAACTAATTCGCAGCCTGAAAAACCAAAGTCAGGACACCCCTTCCAGTCAGGCATGGAACAAACTTTCCAGCCTCCTTATCAGTCCGAGTTGGGACGACACGGCACTGCTGGAAGCCGCCGCTTCAATCAGCGTGGCGGACCTGCGTGCCTACATCCCGCAGTTCCTTGAGAAAATTGAAATCGTAACGCTAGCCAACGGTAACCTGAGCGTGCAACAGGCACTGGCCATGGCAAGCAAACTGGAGCAGGTATTTTTGGCCGATGCGACCCCTCAGAAAGTCGCGCGCGCTCTGGTTGCCAAACTCGATCCGCAGGCCAGGCTCCTGTACCAGTTCGACGTGGATCACAGCGACTCCTCTATCGTGTCCTATTTCCAGGGTAACGACCGTTCTATTCCGACCCGCGCCCTGTTTTCGCTGGCGAACCAGCTAATCAAGACACCCTTCTACCATCAACTACGCACCCAACAGCAGCTCGGCTATATTGTCCAGAGCGCTGCCATGCCGATATTGGAAGCCCCTGCCTTGGGCTTTATCATCCAGTCTCCCAACTCCAGTGGCGGCGAACTGGACACCCACATCAACAACTTCATCAGCCAATTCATAACGCAACTGCAGGACATGCCGAAGGATGAATTCGAGCGCAATCGCCAGGCCCTGATCATCCGCCTGACCGAGCAGGATAAGCAGCTATCGCAGCGTTCCAGCCGCTACTGGCATGAAATAGATCGCAGTAATTTCGCATTCGACACCCGGCAACAGCTGGTAGCGGCGGTGCGAGCGATCGATAAGCAGGAGTTTGGCAAATTACTGAATGAATATCTGGTTAAAGATCGATTACGCCACCTGACAATTATTGCCCAGGGACAACTCCACCCATCCGCGCCGGATCAACTAGGTGACTACAGGGAGTTCAAGGATATTCGGGTATTACAGGAGGCGGGACGTTATTTCTGACCTGCGCGTTATAACAGCGCCGCTTCATATTCTTCAAGTCGCGCCAGAATCTGCAGCTTTTCCGGCTCATCTGCATGGGTCTTCTTCAGGATCGACAACTCGGCGCGAAAAGCTTCCAATGCAATGCTGCCACCGCCCTCTGGCGACAGTATGCGCGTTCGTCGATATTCATCCCAGCGCGCGTGCTCCTCGGGTGACAGTGTTTCGGGATAATTGCGAGCACGATAGCGGAACAACATCTCCCCCAGTCGCGCATCGGCAAACGGCCAACTTTGCGTCGCCAAATGCGCCGGCTGCACGTCCCTGAGCGCATCCATCAAACGCCGATCCGCATGACTGAAAAAGCCGCCGCTGTATATCATCAAGTCCGGATCGGTGGGTTCGGCAAATTGCGATTTCGCAAACACCTCCGAAATTTTGGTGGCCAACTGGCTCGCCGACTGGAGCAAGCCTAAATTTTCACGGCAGGCCGCCATATCCAGCTGCAAGCGCTCGGCGATTTCTTCGTTTACAACCTTCATCGGCACCAGCACCGGGCACTTGTTAATGTGCACCGACTTGATTGGAATGCGGGATACGCCCTCGGGCAAATCTGCAGCGCGGGTAAACATGCGCTCACGGATGGCCTCTGCGGACAACTCCAGCAGCGGCGTCGGGTCGACACTCAGGTCATACACATAGATCGCATTCTTGTTGAGCCGGTCCCGCGCCAGCGGCACCACCACCGCCGCGCAACCGCGTTGCGCAGGATACATAGCGGAAATATGCAATACCGGCTGCCAGGAACCCAGGCCCAGGCTCCGTTCCACCACCCGCTTGTCACGATGCTGGTAGACATAGTCATACAACCGCGGCTGGGCAGTCTTGATGAGCCGGGCAACCGCAATGGTCGCCCTGACATCGGCCAGCGCATCGTGGGCACCGCTATGCTCGATATCATTGGCGGCGGTCAGGTGCTCCAGCTTGAAACTCGGGGTACCATCCTCGCGGTCGGGCCAGTTGATGCCCTCCGGCCGCACGGCACGGGTAAGCCGCACGAGGTCGATCATGTCCCAGCGTGAATTGCCATCTTGCCATTCACGGGCGTACGGATCATAGAAATTACGGTACAGGCAATTACGCGTCACCTCGTCATCGAAGCGCAGGCTGTTATAACCCAGTACGCAACTGCCGGGCTGGGAAAACTCCCGGTGGATCTGCTTGATGAACTCCGCCTCGACCAACCCATTGGCAGTGGCAACCTGCGGTGTAATACCGGTAATCAGGCACGCCTGGGGCTGTGGCAACATATCGTCGGCGGGTTTGCAGTAGATGACCAGCGGATCACCGATGGGATTGAATTCCTCGTCGGTGCGCATACCGGCGAATTGGCAGGGCCGATCACGAAACGGATCAGCACCGAAGGTTTC
>CAXMOT010000077.1:0-13383 GCA_964195105.1 uncultured Gemmatimonadales bacterium
ACTTACGTACCCTTAAATACCATTCTGATAACAGGCGCACCTGTTTGTCGGTATATCCGCGCTCGTTCATGCGTTGCACAAAATCGCCGTGTTTCTTCTGGTCTTCGCCGGAGGACTTCGCATTGAATGAAATAACGGGCAACAAGTCTTCGGTGCTGGAGAACATATTCTTCTCGATCACCAGGCGTAATTTCTCGTAGCTGTTCCAGGCCGGATTCTTGCCATGGTTGGAGGCCCGGGCGCGCAGTACGAAATTCACCACTTCGTGGCGAAAATCCTTGGGGTTACTGATGCCTGCGGGCTTTTCGATCTTCTCGAGTTCGGCATTGAGTGCCGGTCGATCAAGAATCTCTCCCGTTTCAGGGTTACGGAACTCCTGGTCCTGGATCCACAAGTCAGCGTAGGTGATGTAACGATCAAAGATATTTTGGCCGTACTCGGAATATGATTCGAGGTAGGCGGTCTGGATTTCCTTGCCAATAAACTCGATGTAGCGGGGCGTAATAAATTCCTTCAGGAAATTAAGGTAGCGATCACGGGTATCCGGCGGGAACTGCTCCTGCTCGATCTGTTTCTCCAGTACATACAGCAAGTGCACCGGGTTTGCCGCGATTTCCGCGGAGTCGAAGTTAAATACCTTGGACAGGATCTTGAACGCGAAGCGTGTGGACAGTCCGTCCATACCTTCATCTACACCCCCGGAATCATAGTATTCCTGGATGGATTTGGCTTTGGGGTCGACATCCTTGAGGTTTTCGCCATCGTAGATGCGCATCTTTGAGTAGATACTGGAGTTTTCCGGCTCCTTCAGTCGTGACAGGACAGCAAATTGAGCCAGCATCCGCAGGGTATCAGGTGCGCATGGCGCCTCACACAGGGAAGAGTTCGCCAGCAGTTTGTCGTAGATCCTGATCTCCTCCTGCACCCTTAAACAGTAAGGCACCTTGACGATATAAACGCGGTCAATGAACGCCTCGTTGTTCTTGTTATTCTTGAAGCTTTGCCATTCCGCCTCATTGGAATGGGCAAGGATAATGCCGTCAAACGGGATCGAACCAATCGATTCGGTGCCATTGTAGTTGCCTTCCTGGGACGCGGTCAGCAGCGGATGCAGCACCTTGATCGGCGCTTTGAACATCTCAACGAACTCCATGATGCCCTGGTTGGCGCGACACAGGCCGCCCGAAAAGCTGTACGCATCGGCATCACTCTGTTCGTATTCCTCGAGCTTGCGAATATCGACCTTGCCGACCAGTGATGAGATATCCTGGTTGTTTTCATCGCCCGGTTCGGTCTTGGATACGGCGATCTGGTTCAGGATCGACGGGTAGATCTTAACCACCTTGAACTGACTGATATCGCCATGGAAATCCCGCAGTCGCTTGGTCGCCCAGGGCGACATGATATTCATCACATAGCGGCGTGGAATATTGTATTCCTCTTCCAGTATCTGGGCGTCTTCTTCCGGGTTGAACAGGCCGAGGGGTGATTCCTGAATGGGTGAGCCCTTGACCGCATAGAAGGGCACCTTTTGCAGAAGGGCCTTTAGTTTTTCCGCGAGGGAGGATTTGCCGCCGCCGACTGGACCGAGTAAGTAGAGAATTTGTTTTTTCTCCTCCAGGCCCTGCGCAGCATGGGTAAAGAAGGAGACAATCTGCTCGACGCATTCCTCCATGCCATAAAAATCGCTAAATTCGGGATAGCGTTTTATGATTTTATTGGAAAAAATACGGCTCAGGCGAGGGTCTTTCGCGGTGTCGACGAGCTCCGGTTCGCCTATTGCCCGCAGCATCCGTTCAGATGCGCTCGCATACGCGGTTGGGTCATCCTTACAAAGATTCAGGTATTCCTGGAGGGTATATTCTTCTTGTTGTGCCTCTTCGAAACGGTCTTGATAGTGCGCGAAAATACTCATCGTATCCTCCTGGTGTTAACCTTCTACACTCACTACTTACCATATATCGGCGCAAAAAGAGCAATGCTTAACACTGCGTCATTAACAAGTATATTACAGAAATCAGGTTGCGACAGTAATTGTAACTTTGCCGCGGTGCTAGTACCCCAGCTACCTGAATCCTAAGTTATTAGGTGGTTGGAATACTCACAGGCCAAATTAACTTACCTATTAGAAGTTAGCGACGCCGTGAAGTTCAAAATTGGTATTTTTTGGTATTTGCCAGGCCTCGGGAAACCGCTCAGCCATCACTGTCTATGGTGCCTGGAAACAGCGCACGCCAGGCCTCAAACCCGCCATCCATGCTGTATACCTCGATAAAGCCCTGCTCGGCAAAGAACCGCGCGGCGTTCTGGCTGGAATTGCCGTGATAGCAATAGACGATTAGCGGGAGCGCTTTGTCCGCTTCATCCAGGAACGTGGCGACGTCCTGGTTGTCGATGTGCTGGGCCGCATTGATGTGGCCGGTACCGAAGCTGGTTTCGTCGCGGATGTCGATCAGTGTCGCGGGGCCGGATGTCAGCTTCTGTGAGACTTGCTCGGCGGAGATGCGGTCAAAATCGGTCACGATGGAGTTGAATTCCTGGTTATTTGGTTATTTGGTTGCTTGGTGAGTTGGCTGCGCCGGGCAGGCACAACTGAAGAATCGGTGGTCATCCAGGCGCAACATCGTCAAGCGGCCGCCCCATACGCAGCCCGTATCAAGGGCAATCACATGATTTGCATTGCTTTCGCCTTCGAGGGCAGCCCAGTGGCCAAACAATATGGTGTTGTCTGCGGTTTGTCTATGCGGGTGAGCGAACCAGGGCTGGAAACCGTCCGGCAGCGAGTCCAGGCCACTGTTGTGGGTGAGGTTAAGGGTGCCATCGGCAGCGCATAGCCGCATTCGGGTCAGGTAATTGGTAATCAACCGCAAGCGTGGCCATCCGGTCAGTTTATCCCGCCAGCGATCGGGTTGGTCGCCATACATGTGGTGTAAAAAATCCTGGTACTTCGGTCCACGTAATACGGCCTCAACCTCAGCGGCCAGCAGTTGTGCCTGCGACAGGGTCCATGCCGGCGGCAGGCCCGCGTGAACCAATACTGCCTGGTGTTGCTTCGATACATGCAGCAGTGGCTGAAATCGCAGCCAGGCGAGCAATTCATCGCGGTCCGGTGCTGCCAAAACCGCTTCGAGTGTATCCTTTTTGCCTGCGCGCTTGGCGCCACAGGCTATGGCCAACAGGTGCAGGTCATGATTGCCCAGTACTACCACGGCATGGTCGCCCAGCTGTTTCAGGTAACGCAAGGTTGCCAGTGAATCCGGTCCGCGATTTACCATGTCCCCGGCAACCCAGAGATAGTCTCGTTCCGGATCGAAGGCGGCTTGCTCGAGCAAGCAGGTTAACGCGTCAAAGCAGCCCTGAATGTCGCCGATTACATAAGTCGCCATGGGGAATCCGGTTAGCGCCAGCCGACACTAGTTCAGCGCGTATGGGTGCGCCAGGGTGAAGGCGGGGATTCGAGCATCAAATATGGTTCCGTCGGAACTCAGCATTTCGTAGCTGCCGCGCATATGCCCGAATTCAGTGGCGATCAGTGCGCCACTGGTATAACTGAAGCTTTCGCCGGGCGGAATGGTCGGACTTTCGCCAATCACGCCTTCGCCCTCGACCTCCTGGATCTTTTCATTGGCATCGGTAATGATCCAGTGGCGCCGCAACAGGGTCGCGGGCAACGTGCCCCGATTATTGATGGTGATGGTGTAGGCAAACGCGAACCGCTCTTGCCCCGGCTGGGAGCGTTGCTCCAGGTACGCGGTTTTGACGGTTACGTCGAGTTGGTAGCGATCATCTATTGCAGGGGTCATGGCGCGGCATCTTGTTCGGAACCCAGAGTATCGCTGATTGCCACGAAATTGGATAGTGTCAGTTGTTCCGCGCGGCTGCCGGGATCGATATCCAGCGCCCGAATCTGTTCCTCTGTTACGAGGCCCTTAAGATTGTTACGCAGGGTTTTGCGGCGGTGTGCGAATGCAGTACGCACCACATTCCTCAGGCGCCGCTCGTCTTTGGCGACGATCGGCATCTCGCGGTGCGGAGTCAGCCGCACGATTGCGGAATTGACCTTCGGTTGCGGGCTGAAGGCAGTGGGCGGTACGCCGAACAGCGCCTCGGCCTCGCAATAATATTGCACCATAATCCCCAATCGACCATACGCCCGGCTGCCTGGTTGCGCGGTCAGGCGGTCCACGACTTCCTGCTGTAGCATAAAATGCATATCCTGGATTCGCCCCGCGTGTTCAAGCAGGTGAAATATCAGTGGCGTCGAAATGTTGTAGGGCAGGTTGCCCACCACCCTAAGGGGCAGTTCAGGAGCGGCCAGGGTCGCAAAATCAAATTTCAGCGCATCGCCTTCATGAATGCTCAAGTTCGGGAAATTAAAAAACCGGGTGCGCAATATTGGTATCAGGTCACGATCGAGCTCGATAACCTGCAGCACGCCATCGGTAGTCAATAACAAGGCTTCGGTTAAGGCGCCGCGGCCGGGGCCAATCTCAACCACTTGCTGACCGGGTTTGGCTGCAACTGCCGCAGCGATGCGCTGGATTACTCCCGCGTCATGCAGAAAGTTCTGGCCGAAACGTTTGCGGGCCTGGTGAAAATCGGGTGGCGGCATAAGATATTTATCAGTCTCCGGGAAAGCATCTATTCTGGCATTGCGCACTCTGTGAAGCAATCGCGCAAAACGGGTTAAAGGGGTCGGATGAACATGGCATGCGGTCACGCCGGAGGATGTCTGGCAGTAATTCATACCCGGGCTTAACGCGCCTAAGCAGGGGGTGTCAGCGCGCAGCGAGGCTTTGGGCGTATTCGATGGCGACTCGCAAGCTGGCTGGATTGGCACTACCGGTGCCGGCAATATCGAGCGCGGTGCCATGATCGACGGAGGTTCGCACAATTGGCAAACCCAGGGTGATGTTGACTGCCTGGCCGAAGCCGGCATATTTTAATACCGGCAATCCCTGGTCGTGGTACATCGCTAATACCGCATCGGCATGATCCAGGTATTTAGGGGTGAACAGCGTATCGGCGGGCAGCGGGCCTTCCAGTCGTATGCCCCGTTCGCGCAGTTGCGCCAGGGTCGGCTCGATCACCTCTATTTCCTCGCGCCCCAGATGGCCGCCTTCACCCGCATGCGGGTTCAGGCCGCACACCAGGATCCTGGGGTCGGCAATCGCAAATTTCTCTACCAGGTCTCCATGCAGGATTGTAATAACTTCTTCGAGCAACTGCGCACTGATGGCCGCCGACACGTCGGCAAGCGGCAGGTGGGTCGTGGCAAGCGCTACCCGTAATCCTTTAGTGGCGAGCATCATGACCACCCGGGGGGTGCCGGTGAGTTCCGCGAGGTACTCGGTATGGCCGCTGAAAGGGATGCCCGCGTCATTGATAACACCCTTATGCACCGGTGCCGTCACCATGCTCGCGAAGTGTCCGGTACTGCAGCCTGCGGCCGCGACATCCAGTGTTTCCAGGACATAGGCGGCATTGGCGGGGCTGAGTTCGCCCGCGATGCAATTTTCGCGAAGCGCTACTGGCTGAACATACAATTCCCCCGGCAGCGTCGGCTGGAGCGACTCACCAGGATTTTCACCGGGATCGTATAACCGGATGGCGAGTGGCAAATTGAGCTGTCGGGCGCGCTGCTCGAGTAGTTGGGGGTCACCGATCGCGACGAGTGGCACCGACTGCCCCTGCTGGGCGACCATAATGGTAATGTCCGGGCCTATGCCCGCCGGTTCCCCGGTGGTAATTGCGATGGCTTGGGTCGGCATTGCAGCGCTGGCACTCGAGGGTAGCGGCTAGTAGAGCTTGATGTCTACATAGGCGTCGGTGCGCTCTTCCTGTAGCCAGATTTCAAGTTCTTCAGCAAACTTGCGCTTGTAGATGACTTCCTGTGCCATGCGCTTTTTGATTTCCGCACTGACATTCTCCTGGCGCCGCTCGAGCACCTCGAGGATGTGCCAACCGAACTGGGTAAGCACGGGTTCGTTGACCACATTAAGTTCAGACGCCAGCATCACTTCCCTGAATTCGGGCACCAGGTCGGCCGGGTTCATCCACCCCAGGCTGCCGCCATCACTCAGCGTGCCGGTATCGTCGCTGTACTTTGTGGCGAGTGTGGCGAAGTCCTCACCGGCGGCGATGCGTTCCTTGAGTTCGATTATGAACTGTTCCGCTTGCTCTTCGCTGCGAATCTCGGTCGGGCTGATCAGGATATGGCGTACATTCAGTTGCTCGACCATGATGTCGTCCCCGCCGCGTTTGGTGAGCACCTTGAGAATATGGAAGCCGTTAGGGCTGCGAAACGGCTCACTTACATCATTCTCGCTGAGTTTCGGCACGATTTCGGCAAAGATGGAGGGCAATTGTGACTCTTTACGCATTGGCATGATGCCACCCTGGGCTGCATTGGAGGCGGCCGAGTGAAGCTTCGCGAGTTCGCCGAAGCTTTTGCCCGCCAGCGCTTCCTGATATATGGACTCGGCTTGTGTTTGCAACGTAGCAGCTTGCGCGTCGGTTGCGCCTTCCGGAACCTTGATCAGAATATGCGCGAGTTGATACTGGGCCTGGAGTTCTTCCTTGCCGACATCCGATGTCATATAGTTCTGGACTTCCTGATCCGTGATCTGGATACGCGAGCCTACCCGGCCTTCGCGTACGCGCTTGGTTATCATCTCCCGACGTACCTGTTCGCGCATGTCCTGGTAAGAGACACCATCGTTCGCTAGTGCCTGCTGGAACTGCAGCAGGCTCATTTTGTTTTGCGCCGCCATGCGTTGCATGTACTGGTTCAGGGAATTATCGTCGATCCGCACACCGGCGCGCTCACCCATCTGCAGTTGCAGGCTCTCGAGGACCAGTTGCTCCATGACTTCGCGCAGCAACACATCATCTTCTGGTGGAGTCGCTTTCCGGGCCTCAACATTCCTGCGTATATCGGCTACGCGTTTATCGACTTCGCTCTGCATGATAATGCCGTCATTGACGACGGCAGCGACCCGATCGATCGGTTGCACAGCGGCGTAAACGTTATGGCCACCCAGACACAGGCCGATTGCCAGGGCCAGCAGGCCCGCGGTGAAAATTTTGTGCGTGTTAATTTTAAAACTCATATTCTGTTTGCTCTTGATAACCTGCGATACTATTTCTCATGATGCGTTCCAGCGATTCACCCACGCCCGCTAATCCCTTAAACTGGAATTGCAGGTAAATCCCTTCTCTTTCCTCAATGTTATCCACGGCGGTGAGGTCGTCGTCGTTAATCCACTGGCGACCGACAATGCGGGCACTCCAACAGCAACTCTGGTACTCGATTCCGGCCAGTGCTTCGACAGCGCGATCGTTAATTATGTCCTGATTCCAGCGTCCGATAAAGCTCCATCGCGTGCTCAAAGGCCAGATTAACGCAATATTGGTTTGTTCGATCTGCTGCGGACTCCGGCGGGCCCGGTAGCCCAGGTTAAAGATATGCCGATTATCGGAACGATAGGTCAGACTGATGCTGTCCTCATTAGTTCGCTCGGCTTCAGGATCCCATTCGATATTGCCACGCACCTGCCAGCCAGAGCGTAACGCAAACAGCAGTTCCGCCGCATAGGCGGACTCGTTGGTCATTTCCTCGGTGCCCGGCACTCCTGCGAGCGTTACGCTGCGGTCCTGGGAGTAAAAGATCTGGCCGAGCGACGTGCGAAACCGCTCGAAACCGGAAGTATCGATAAAGCGCGTGGTTAAACCGACGGAAAGCTGCTCGGTATCGCCTATCCGGTCACCACCGATAAAGCGATCGTCCCTGAATAACTGGCTGTAGCTGAAGTTGAGCTCGGCGGAGTCGAAGTCGGGCAGGTCAGTCTGGTCTTCTTCGGGTACGTTCAGGTAAAACAGCCGCGGCTCGAAGGTTTGCAGTAGTTCGGTTCCAAATAGCGAGGTGTCACGCTCAAAAAACAGCCCGCTGTCGACGCTGTAAACCGGCGTTCCCACATCCGGGCTGGTATCGAGGGTCGTGTCGATATCATCCAGGTCGTAGCCTATGTACTTGTACCTGGCCTGCGGGCGAAGATAGGCGAATGGCCACTCGAGGTTCAGGCCAATGCTGGGTGTTGCATTGATACGGGTGCCAATAGCAGGCAGCAGGGTCTTGGTAGTCGCGGCCTGGTCGGCAATGGTCAGGTTTTCATTGTCGCGGTCGAAATAGGCATAGGCAACGTCCAGGCCAAATTCCAGGCCAGTAGCTTCATGCGGGTAGCTGATGTTCAGCGCGAGTTGCGGCAGCTGGTCATAGGGCTGGCTGGCGTCCGCGAGTTCTTCATCGAGAATCTGGTAACCCAGCAGCTTGGCAGTGAGGCTCCAGTAGTCGCGCTTATAGCTGGCCTGGCCCAGGCGCAACACATAGGTTTGGCTGGTGGTGTCCAGCCCGGCTCCGAGGTCGCTCAGGTAGTCTTCATCGCTCAACGTGGTGTAATTGACCAGCGTGCTGATATGCTCGAACAGCGTGCCCTTGTGTTGCAACTGGCCGCGCCAGCGATCTTCGCCCCCAAATTCATCGTCGTCCGCCAGGAATCCGCCACTCAGGGTGCCGGTGTTGTTGCTGTGCAGGTAACGTAATTCCAGCTCGCCCATGGCGCCGCGGTCGGCAATGTAGCGGGGCGTGACGGTTGCATCATAGTTGGGGGCGATATTGAGGTAATAGGGCAGGGCAATTTCAGCGCCATCGCTGGAGGACCCCAGGGTTGGGAACAGGAACCCCGACTTGCGCCGGTCATCAATCGGGAAGCGTATATAGGGGGTGTAGAGTATCGGTACGCCCCTGACCCGCAGCGTGGCATCCCTTGCGGTGCCGACTCCGGTCTGCTGGTCGAGTTCGATCTCATCGCCGCGAATGGCCCAACTGTTAACCCCCGGTTCGCAGCGGGTAAACTGGCCGTCCCGGATCGTCACGAGATCATTTGCCAGGTTGATCTGTTCGGCGCTGCCGCGCATGTGACTTTCGTGTGCGATGAATGTCGCACTTTCAATGGTTACCTCATTGGTGTCGAGTTTCAGGTGGGCATCATTTCCAATCAGCAACACGCCGGGTTGGCGAAACTTTACTACACCGACGACATCGGCGGTATTGTCGACGCGATTGATGCTCGTCTCGTTACTTTCGAGGAGGAGATTGCCCTGTTTTATGACGACGTCTCCCCGCAGCGTGGAGAGGCCGTCAAACAGGCCTTCCGAGCTGATCGCCGATGCGCTGAGGGGCTGGGATTCTGGCGCCAATGTTCGTGCTTCCGGACTGACATATTCAGGCTCAACGTAGGCGCCCGCACAATAGCGGGGTGTTTCCAGCGCCTGGGCTTCGGTGAATTGTTCGCGCGCGACCCAATCGAGATGCGCGTGGGGCCCGGTGATTTGTTGAACAGCGATTGGCTGTTCAGGAGCTTGCTGTGCATTGGCCGGTTGTGCAGTGACCTGCTCCGGTGCCACTTGTTGTGCGGCGGCTGGTTTTGCAGCGGCTGATTCGACAATGGCTGATGGTGCAATAATTTCCGGAGCGGCGGTTTGGTTTGGAGTTGTCTTATCGCCGCTGCTAGCCGGTTCCGGGGTTTTTTTGGGCAGGGCGATGTCCACCTGCTCGGCGGCCCTGGAGTCACAGTCCCAGCCCAGGCCATCCGCACTGGCGGAGCAGTGATGGCGGCTCGAACCGGACTCCGGCGTCGCAGCGGCCGCGGTTAATGATCCGCTGGCCAGGGCGGCGCATACGAGTGCTGTAAGTAGCGAGCGATTATTGCAGCTGTTCAACACGGTTGGTGGTTTGCGCCTGGTTTTTATGATGGTGTTATTAATAGTGTTGTGAAGCTATGTTAGCAACTACGGTCTGCACCGGCCAGCGATCACGATAATGGCGCCTGATAATATAGGGAAGCCCTGCGCAATACCACCCTGGACTGCTGCCCCAGGGGCTTATCGACCGCGTTACAGCACCGAAGCGATGCCAAGCGCCAGCCGATCGACATTTTGACTGCTGATGCCGGCAATGCTGATGCGACTGGATTCAAGCATATAGATGCTGTGCTCGTCGCGCAGGCGGCGCACTTGCTCCGGTGTAATGCCGAGAAACGAAAACATGCCGCGCTGGTTCCTGATGAAGGAAAAGTCCCGTTCCACGCCGTGATTTTGTAATGTATCCACCAGCAGCGCGCGGAGCGATTTCATACGCTCGCGCATCTCGGTCAACTCTGATTTCCAGAGGCTGGTCAACTCGTCGTCGTTGAGGATGGTGCTGACGATCGAGGCCCCGTGGGTCGGCGGGGTCGAATACACGCCACGGATCACGCTGGCGATCTGGCTGGTATTGGTCTGCGCTTGCTCGGCGTTTTGGCCAAGGAGGGCCAGGCAGCCGGTTCGCTCCCTGTATAGCGCGAAATTTTTTGAGCACGACCCCACCACAATCAGTTCCGGCAGTTGTTCTGCGAACAGTCGCACGCCGTAGGCATCTTCTGCGAGGCCTTCAGCCATCCCTTGATAAGCCATATCGATGAACGGGGTAAAGCCATTCTTCAATGCCAGCTCGGCCAGGGTCTGCCATTGCTCGCGGGACAGGTCTGCCCCCGTGGGATTGTGGCAACAGGCATGTAGCAGCACCAGGTCGCCGGCCCTGACTTTTTCCAGGCTGGCGATCATGTCATTAAAGCGAATCGAGTGATTGTCATAGTCGTAATAGGGGTACTCGCGAATGGCCAGGCCCGAGTCGCCCAGCAGCGGCTGGTGGTTGTTCCAGGTCGGGTTGCCGACCCATACCGTGGCCTGCGGGTTACTGCGCATTACCAGTTGGGCGGCGATCCGAAGGGCGCCACATCCCCCCGGCGTCTGTGCAGTGGATATCCTGCCATCGCGCAGGGCGGGGTGATTGTCGCCAAATACCAGGTTCTCATAACCCTGCAGGAACGGGTCGTCACCGCAGGGAGGGGCATAGGACTTGGTGCGCTCGGCATCGAACAGGCGCCGTTCGGCCTGGCGCACGCTCTGCAACACGGGCGTATTTCCCTCCTCGTCCTTGTAGACGCCTACACCGACATCGACCTTGTCCGGATTGGGGTCATTCCTGAATGTAGCGGATACCCCCAGGATAGGATCGGGTGGCAGGCGCTCAAGTGTTTCAAACATAAATGGACTCCGCAGCAGTGCTGGTTTTTCGGGTGGTCGAGGCGAGCCGAAATTTAACCGTATTTACCTGCGCTTGTCACTCACGATTTCGCGCGCATTGGCAGGTGGTTAGAGTACTACCTGTGCTGGTCTTTGCGGCTTCGATGCCGGTGGCAATTCGTGCGGGCTGCCCATACGGGTTTCCGAAGGATGCCACAGAGTTGTTGTCGAGGCGTGTTTTGGTAGCTCGGGCACGGCAATCGCATTCAAAAACGGCTATTTTTGCCAGGGAAACGCATAAATAGAGGTTTTTTTAACAAAAATTGAAAAATATCTGAACTTTCCGCGCGATCACCGCTCTATTAAACCGTAATGATCGTATGTTTGATTTTTACCTCCCCCTAGTCTCTAGTAAGAGAAAATTAGCCCGCCACCTTGGCGGGCATTTTTTTGGTCGGTCGAAAGGGGCTGGGGCCACATTTCCAGAGAATTGGGTTACACTGCGGCAGCCCCAACACGGAGTCTGGTACTCCATCAAGGTAGTAATGACGGAGTACTAGTATTGGACCAACGCAAAGACCTGCTCGCGCAGTGGGTGACGGAACAACTTCAAAAATCGCAACGCTATTCCGGGAACCAGACCCTCGGTCTTGAGGCCGTCTCCGGCGATGCCAGCTTCCGCCGATATTTTCGCGCCCGCGTTGCATCGGATACCTTTATTGCCGTGGATGCGCCACCCGAAACAGAAGACAGCGCAGCCTTTGTAGCGATCGCCGGGAATTGGCGAGCGGCGGGAATTCCGGTCCCTGAGATCCTTGCCACCGACCTCGAACGGGGCTTTATGCTGCTGCGTGATTTCGGCGATGTGCTCTACCTGGATGGACTGACAGCTGAATCTGCCGATAGTTTATACCGCCCCGCGCTATCGACCCTTATTCAAATCCAGCGTTGCCAAACCATCGAGGGTTATCGTTTGCCACTCTATGATGGTGAGGCGCTAGCGCGGGAAATGAGTTTATGTCCGGACTGGTTCCTGACCCGGCTGCTGGGACTGGAACTGTCCGACACCGAGCGGGCAATGCTGGAGGCCGTGTTCGAGTTGATCGTAGAACGGGCAGCACAGCAGCCCCAGGTGTGCGTGCACCGTGATTACCATTCCCGCAACTTGATGTTACCTGCTGCAGGCGGGCTGGGTGTGTTGGACTTCCAGGGCGCAGTGATCGGCCCGGTCACCTACGACCTGGCTTCATTGCTGCGTGACTGCTATATCAGTTGGTCGGCGCCGCGTGAGCGCAGCTGGGTAGAAGCTTACCTGGAACTGGCTACCCGCTCGGGCATCATGCCGGCAACGCCCTACGACGAGTTCAAGCAATCCTTCGACTGGATGGGCCTGCAACGCCACATCAAGTGTGTGGGGATATTTTCGCGACTTTATTTGCGTGACGACAAGCCGGATTATTTACAGGATATCCCCCGCACCTTCAGGTACCTGAAGCTGGTATGTGCCCAGTACCCCGAATTTGCGGTGTTTGACCAGTGGCTGGACACCAGGGTTATCCCGGCAATGGCAGGGCACCCGTTGTTATCGCCGTGGCAATCCGTGGAGGTCATGGTATGAAAGCGATGATCCTGGCTGCGGGCCGCGGTGAGCGCATGCGACCCTTGACCGACAAGATCCCCAAGCCGCTATTGAAGGTTGATGGCAAACCCTTGTTGCAATACCATATCGAACGCTTGGCTGGCGCCGGCATCACCGAGCTGGTCATCAACCATGCCCATCTGGGTGAGCAAATTGAAGAGTATTTCGGTAACGGTGCGGCGCACGGTGTCAGCATCCGTTATTCCCATGAGGCCGAGGCGCTGGAAACCGGTGGCGGTATTTACCGCGCGCTCGAGTTGCTCGGTGATGAGGCTTTTGTCGTTGTTAATGGCGACATCTGGAGCGATTTCCCCTTATCTCGTTTGCTGGACGTCCACGTAGAGCTGGCGCACCTTGTTTTGGTGCCGAACCAGGATTTCCACCCCGAGGGCGATTTTTACCTGGACCAGGGCGCGGGCGCGGTACTGGCTGAGCCTGGAACCGGCAGCGAAAAATATACCTTTGCGGGCATCAGCGTGCTGTCGCCGCAGTTGTTCGAGAACTGCAGTGCGGGACGTTTTCCGCTTGCGCCCTTGTTGCGCGATGCGATCGCGGGCGGGCAGGTCAGCGGTGAACTGCATAGCGGCGCGTGGACCGATGTTGGCACGCCTGAACGATTG
>CAXMOT010000078.1:0-9871 GCA_964195105.1 uncultured Gemmatimonadales bacterium
CGGCTGCTAAAAATGGCCAACAGTTCCTTCTATAATTTCCCGGCGCAGATCGACACGGTGACGCGCGCGATCACGCTCATCGGCTCCAAAGAATTATGTAACCTGGTACTGGCAACGTCGGTAGCCAGCTCTTTCAATAACGTGCCCCAGGCCATGATCGACATGGACAGCTTCTGGCGGCATAACGTTGACACCGGTCTGGTGGCGCGGCATTTAGGAAAGCTGGCGAATATTCGCGACGTGGAGCGTTTCTTTACGGTGGGCTTGCTGCACAATATTGGCAAGCTGCTGGTATTGGCAGAAGAACCGGATCACGCGAAAAAGATTATCGCCGCGAGCCATACAACCCCGTCCTGGCAGGCTGAGCAGGAGGTCCTTGGTTTCACCTTCGCCGAAGCCGGCGCAGAGTTGATGAAGATTTGGGGGCTTCCCGTAGTATTGATCGATGCGGTCGGGCACCAGCATGCTCCCCAGGATGCTGAGCAGGATGTGCTAACCGCCGCGTTACTCAATATCGCTTCCCGTGCCGCAAGTGCTATGGAACAGGAAACCAGCGATGCCGAAGGGCTGGACTACTTGAGTTTGATCGAGCCGGCGGCATGGGCCTGCTGCGGACTGGAAGAGTCAGATCTTGAACCCGCCATTGAATACGCCCAGGCCGAGGCCTGGAACATCCTGGGTATGATCACCTCGTCCCTGCATTAAACCGCTTATCCAGCGCTATGCCTGCGGAGTAATCCGCGGTTTAGCGCGCCTCAGCTTCACTTTCTCGGACAGGCTCCTAGGTTTATGCATAACGCGCGCGCCTGCTGCCAGGATGTGTCGTGTCCGGGTGCTTCTCCCTTCATAAATTCAGCCTCAGCCACACTGCCTCGCCAGGCTGACGATGGCAACGCCGCATCGCGCAGGTAGTGAATGAACTGCAGTGTGCGCAGGGCATCGAACCAGGTATGGATGTGCTGGACAAAGGTTTGCTCGCGCTTGCTGTGCGCCAGGGAATGCTCCACGGCCGCCGCGATGCCGAGTGAATCCAGGGCGGCGACGATGGTATCCAGTAATGGCGGTTGCGCGCCTGTGTCCCTGAGCGCGTCGGCGAGTACCCGGTTTAAGCCATCGGCGGTGATTCTGTCGCGCTGTTCCCATAATCGTGGCACCGCACTCAGCCATTGCCGTAACGCGGCAAAAGTGTTCGGATCGTAGAATGTGAATTGCTCGAGGGGCTGCTCAAGTTGCGATATCTTGCTTAAGGCGGGGCCGGTGCCAAAGGGAACCCGTGTCGAGGCGCGCCCGCTAATGCATATCGGCTCGCTCGCCAC
Organism: uncultured Gemmatimonadales bacterium; assembly: GCA_964195105.1. Taxonomy (GTDB): domain Bacteria; phylum Pseudomonadota; class Gammaproteobacteria; order Pseudomonadales; family IMCC2047; genus CAMYKE01. The sequence continues at coordinate 1,317 of CAXMOT010000078.1, forward strand.
AGCAGCAATGCGGCCGGCTTTGGCGAGCTTGTTGAGCAGGTAGAAATCCTCCGCGCCACTGCGCTTGGGAAAGCCCCTGATTTCAGCATAATGCTGCGCGCTAATGGCGATAATGCTGCCGATGCTGTGGTATGCATAGCGCGAGCCGGCCCACCGCAGTCCGAGCACATAATAATGCAATGATAGTTCATACAGGGTCATGGCCAGTTCCAGCTCTGGCGTAGCAGCGCGATGCTCAAACCTGTAGAGTCCGGCGCTTGCGGTCGGGTCCGGCGCGGTAGCGAAATAGTCCCGGGGTAGTTGCACGTCCGCATCGGTATTGTAGAGCCAGGGTTGCTCGACCAGCCCGCGTGCGAATAGTGTGAGCGCAATGTCATTGCCAATCTTTCGCGCCAGCCCCACGCCCTGGCGATGGGGAATGCAGCGTGAGGCGCTGAAACGATCGATCAGTAGCAGGTCGATGCAGGGTGAGCCGCAATAGCGCGTTAACGCAAGCGTGCCATCTTCGGCCTGCCAGCGCATATCGGTACTGGCGAGCAGTCTATCCCGTAGCGTTTGGGTCGTGCGCTGTACGCGAGATTGCTCCGCGTCGATATCGTCGCTATCAGGACAATTCAGTACCAGGACCACTAGCAGTGGTGAGTCGATCTCTACCCCGGCAATCAGGTGGGTGAAAAAATCTTGTGGCTCATCGCATACGGGAATCACCAGCACGTGTTGATAGTGCTGCGCTATGATGTTGCCATCGGGTAACAGTGCCGCTTCCGGTTCTGCATAATTGTGCAGGTACTTGCGAACGGCCTGGGATGTCATTGCTGGCAAGCTCTGCATCTTAAGTTATCAGGTGGTTGGATTACTAATGCAGCGCCGCGCGCAGCGGTAGCTTGCTCACGATCTCCGCTTCGCGGTCGAGTAACTGGTTCAGGCGTGCGGTGATGGTGGCTTCGGGAATGTAAAGTTTGGCGATATCCAGGAACAACTCGTAATGGCGGCATTCGGAGCGCGTGATGGCGATATAGAATTGTTTAAGGGGGCCAGCCTCGAGCGCATCTGCAATCAGGCCGAAGCGCTCATGCCCGCGGGCCTCGATAATTGAGGCGATGAGCAGGCGGTCCAGCAGGTACTCTTCCGTACCCTGGCGAAGCGAGTGGCGAAACGCGGCGACATAGGGATCCTTCACATCGGCGGGCAGCGCCAGGCCGCGTCGGTCGAGGATCTTGAAGACGTCCCGGTAGTGGCTGAGTTCCTCGATCGCCAGCTCGATCATGGCGCGAACCAGGTCCGGCTTGTCAGGGTAATGGGACACCATCGCCAGCGCCATGCTGGAGGCTTTCTTCTCGCATGCCGCGTGATCGAGCAGGAAGGTATCGAAGTCGTCCAGTACGCACTGGGTCCAATCGGCGGAGGTTTGAAAACGCAGCATGGGTTATCCGGGGCTAGCCTGCATCCGTCACCGATTGGCGCGTAAGATGACGAGTCGCTCGGTGCGCAGATCGCTCGAAAGGCGCACAATGCATAGCTGTCGCTATGCGTAAGCGGGTTTCGTGATGAGATGTGTGCCGAGCGGCCGTCAGAGCGGGGCAAAGCAAATTTAACAGACTGTAAATCGTTGGCTTCAAGAAAATACCTGTTTTCATGGGTCAAACCCGGATTTGATGCTGTATCGGTGACGGATGTGGGCTACGTCGGGGCGCAGATTGTAACCCATCTAAAAACGAATCCAAACCGCAGAAGGGCGGTCGCCTGGTGGGCGGCGCAGATGTTGCTCTGCTCGGTCGATTAGTTGGCTATAGAGCGTTAATCCTAGAAACCTCAGTTGGATCACGAAAGTCTGCACAACCTCTTGACGCACCTGGAAAATTTGAAAAAGCTCTCATCACCAATAAGGTGATCATGAGTTTTTCTAATTTCCCATGCACATCAATATGTTGCACATCTTTTTCACGTCCAACTGAGGTTTCTAGGTTAATTTGTGAAAGGTAATGGGCGGGGCACTGGCGCCCCGCCCGGTATCGATTATGGGCTATTTATTACCGCTTACTTATTGGCAGCTATGTATTATGAATCAGGCCGCCAGGTAGGCTTCCAGGTCTTCGGCACTGCCGATCAACTTGCCATCGATAAATACCTGCGGGGCGGTGCCTGCGCCGGTTACCGCATTGAGGCCGCTGAAGCTGAGGCCGTTGCTGCCCAGTACAATTTCCTCGTAGTCCATACCCTTGTCGGCAAGCAAACCCTTGGCGCGGTGACAGTGCGGGCAACCTGGCTTGGTGAACAGGGCAACGCGCGCCGGCTGCTGGGCTTCCGGGTTGATATAGTCGAGCATGGTGTCGGCGTCGGAGACTTCAAAGGGGTCGCCCGGCTTCTCTGGTTCGATAAACATTTGCTCGATAATGCCGTCTTTAACCAGCATGGAATAGCGCCATGAGCGCTTGCCAAAACCAATGTCAGATTTGTCTACCAACATGCCCATGCCTTCACTGAACTCGCCGTTGCCGTCAGGGATAAAGGTGATATTTTCGGCATTCTGGTCTTCCTGCCAGGCCTGCATTACAAAGCCGTCGTTTACTGACAGGCAGACAATGTCGTCTACGCCGTTCTGCTTGAAAATCGGCGCCAGCTCATTGTAGCGGGGCAGGTGGGTGGACGAACATGTCGGGGTAAATGCACCGGGCAGGGAAAACACGGCAACGGTTTTACCTTTGAACAATTCGGCGCTGGTGATATCGCGCCACTCGTTGTTCTCGCGGGCATGAAAGGTAACTTCCGGGACTGACTGTCCCTCACGACTCTGTAACATAATAATGACTCCTGAAAGTAAAACTATAAATTAGTGGAGTTACTATTACACAGAAGCGATGATATATAAAATCAATTAAATCTATTTAATTGATAGAAAAAAACTATTATTGGTTTTTTTCTGATTCTTCGCTGATGCGCTCGTCGGTTTTATTACTCGACCATTTTCTTCTCAGGTATCGCCAGATATGGCCGCCGGGTTCGTAGCGACCCGTTATGATGTAGCGCAACGCATTGTGATTGGATAGCGTCCAGTTGATGTGGGTATGCGCGGCGCGTTGACCGCAGAACAGAATCTGGTCTCCCGTGAGCAACTCCGTTGTATCAGAAGGTTCCATCACGGAAATATCGCCGCGTTTAAGCAATACAGGTACGGCGGATAGCGGGTTGTCGCGATTACGCGGGTCTCTATAAAGCGCTGCTATGGAAAGTTTTCCGTCGCGGTCTAGCCAGTCGCTGACCGCGGGGGCATTGGTGCTGTCGAGTTCGCATGCCCAGGTGTCGAGGGGCTGGTCCTGAAGCACATCGGTGATTCGCATGAGCAACTGGCGGGACCATTCGCGGTCCTTCTCCCGGGCGGCATTGAAAAACTGCATGAGCATCGGGGTGCGGATCAACATATAAATTTCGTTGGCCACCGCACGTCCCGGTTGCATAATCATATTCACGTCGGCGGCCCGAAACATGGGTTTGTTAGCGTCTTTATTTTGTCGGGCGACGGTGATCAAATCCGGTTTCAGGTCGCGGGCGGTGATGATAATCGACAGGTTGTCGGCATCATCCGGCGTGCCGGCAATAATGCCGACCGCACCGGTAATGTTCGCTTCCAGCAAGGTTTTGGCTTCGGTGCCAACACCCTGGACGCTACCGGCGGGGATTTTATACAGTGACGGGTCGGGCTCGATGAAGGTCATCTCGATCCCGTGGGCCAGGAATTTTTTCTCGAGCGCCTGGCCAAACCGTCCGTAGCCGCAAATTACCCAGCGGCCTTCGGTTTTCTGGTGCGGTGAAGCGAGAACGTTGTGGTTCGGGTTGACGATCAGGTCGTGCAGCAGGTGTTTGTAGGGTTGGCGTAACGTCAGGTACAGCTGGTCGGCAAACGTCCCGAACGGGTCGATAATGTAATCTGTGCCAAAAGAATTCAGGTTTGCGGTGGTTTCTTTGGACTGGGTGGCGCTGATGACTAACCGTTCCGGCATCACCAGCTTGCTGTCGATCGCAATGGAAAGATTGGTGTGGTCGTTATTGGTAATAGCCAGCACGCCTATGCAAAGCGGATCCTGGATCCCGGCGAGTGCCAGTATTTCAGGATCGGCGGCATCGGCACAAATGCCCGGCACCGACAGCGACAGTTCGTCGCCTTCAAAACGATCAAAAAGTACCTGGTCATTTTCTATGACGACGCTATTGATGCCGTGGTCGTCCAGGAGCTTGGTGATTCTCTGTCCCGTTACACCACACCCGCACACCAGGTAAAAAGGGCGATGTATTTTAGCGACGCGTCGGGCAAAATTGGTGCGCTGGATGAGGCGCCTGACGTTGCTGTCCTGGAACAGCGCGAAGATAGTACCCACCCCGTATAGCCAGGTAAGTACGGTGGCATAGACGCTTACGGTGGTCCAACCCCGCTGCATCGGGGTAAACGGATAGGGGATTTCACCGAAGCCGATGGTGGAGCCCATAAAGCTGACGAAATAGAAGGCGTGGAAGAAATCCATGCGCCATGGATTGCCGTCAAGGTCCTGGCCCGGGATAAGGGTGAAGCCCAGCACACAGATTGCATAGACCGAGATCAGCGCGATAATTGGTGTGCGCAGGCGCCGCAGGAGTAGGTAGAGTACGTGCTGCATGGTGACGGGTTCCGTCTGGTCCTGTAGCCCGCTAGTGTCTCATCATGTTGGTTTCCATGATCAGCAATATCACTGAGCAGATGTTGGCTAGCAATGCGCCGGCGGACAGTGACACGATGCTGGCCATGATTCCCGGCGTCATGCCGGTGTCGGTGAGATGGTTAACCCCGCCCCAAATCAACGCGCAAATGATCAGTTGCAAGTCTGCCCCCAGGCTGGTGGCGAGCAGCACGGCGCCGACATGGGTTCGGTCGCCGAACTTCATCACTGTCGCAATGAGGCTGATTACGATGGCCGCAAACAATTCATAGACGTTGTGATGCTCGATATTGTCGATGTCCCCGAGGGTAAAGCCAAAATTCAGGGTGAGTGCTAATACAATAAAGAACGCGAAAACAACATTTTCAGTATTCATAAGAATGGGACCCGGAGCCTATTTTTAAAGCCTATTATGTATAAATACGCAGGTTTAAGGAACCTCTGAATAATAACTTATTCCCTCTGCGAGATCTGAAGGATTTAACTGCAAGGCGGGAGTTGCCGCCAATGCTTATTGCATTGGCAAAACTTCCAACACCGCAGATGAAGGCTTCAGGCCTCGCCTCACGGGGCTTACAGAGGCATCAAGGTTTTGTTCAGAGGTTCCTTAATACAGTCCTAATCGGTCAGCGCCCGCGCGATGCACCACACATGGATATCGCGCGTACCCGCCCTGCGTAACTGCATTGCCAGTTCCCGGAGGGTTGTGCCGGTCGTCATGACATCGTCGACTAACAATACGCTTGTCGGCGGCTTCGCTATTGCGGGGGTGGCCACGCTGAAGGCATTGCGAAGATTGCGGCGCCGTGCGGCAGGTTTCAGCCCCGGCTGGTGCAGTGTCGGTTTGTGGCGCTCACACAGTTTGGCTGCCAGTGGCACTCCAAGGCGTTGTGAACAAAACCGGGCCAGCTCGTAGGCCTGGTTAAAGCCCCGCTCGCGCAGGCGCGAACGATGCAGCGGCACCGGTACTATGCATTCGGGCAGATCGATTCGTTGCGCATAATGCTCAGCCATTGAGTCCGCGAGTAGTTCGCCAAATAGCCGTCCATGATGCAATTGGGCGCTGAATTTGAAAGCGGTCACCAGCTTGTCGACCGGGTATCGGTATGCGAACAGGCACTTTGCCAGGCTATAGGGGGGAGGGTCGGCCTGGCAGGCTCCGCAAACCATTTCCTCGCTGTCGGCAGTGGTCAGGGTTTCGCTGCAAGTCGGGCAGGTATGGTTCAGCCAGGGCAGCTCGAGGGTGCAATCATGGCACAGTTCCTTGTCGTCACAATTGCGGCTGCCGCAAAGTGTGCAGCTAAAATCCATGAATTTAAACTGGTTATTTAGTAACCACTTGTTAACCATAATCATCCTTGATAGTTGACAAGCCAGGGGTCGCTGTTACTATCTTGCCTTGGGCACCTCTGAATAATACCTTAATACCTCTGCGAGATCTGGAGGTTTTAGCTGCAAGGCGGGAGTTGCAGCCAATGCTTATTGCATTGGTAAGACTTCCAACACAGCAGATGAAGCCTGCAGGGCTCGCCCTACGGGGCTTTCAGAGATTTGCTGGCTCTTTGTTGGCTTCGCTTCCAAGGTCTGGACATTGCTACGCAAAGCCGCCGCGATCCAGCAAGTCTCTGTAAGCCAGAGACATCAAGGTATTATTCAGAGGTGCCCTTGTTTTCAGGCATGACGCAAGGACGTTATAGCCCCTTTTTAACCCGCGTCAGCCTTACCGGCAGTGAAAGCATGGCGCACCAACCTGCCAGGCTAATTCTATGTATCAGGAAGACCTTTCCCAGACTCGCCACGATTGGAGTGCCGCCGAGATCCAGGCGCTGTTTGAGTTACCCTTCAACGATCTTCTATTTCGAGCCCAGCTGGTGCACCGCGCCAATTTTGATCCGAACCGGGTCCAGATGAGTGTCCTGTTATCGATCAAGACGGGCGCCTGTCCGGAGGATTGTAAATATTGCCCCCAGAGTGGGCATTACAACACCGGTCTCGAGAAGGAGAAGTTGGTGCAGATTGAACAGGTGATCGCGGATGCGAAAGCGGCGCGCGCCAAGGGTGCAACGCGGTTTTGTATGGGCGCGGCCTGGCGTTCACCGTCTGCCAAGGACATGCCGTATGTGGTGGATATGCTGAAGGAGGTCAAACAACTCGGCATGGAAACCTGTATGACGCTGGGTATGTTGGACGAACAGCAATCGAAGCAGCTCGCGGACGCGGGGCTCGATTATTACAACCATAACCTGGACACGTCACCCGAATTCTACGGCGAGATTATTACCACTCGTACCTACCAGGATCGCCTCGAAACGCTTGCGAATGTGCGGGACGCAGGCATGAAAGTCTGTTGCGGCGGTATCGTAGGGATGGGCGAAGCGTTGCGTGACCGCATCGGGCTGCTGAAGGAGCTGGCTAACCTGCCGCACCATCCGGAGAGCGTGCCGATCAACATGCTGGTGAAGGTGAAGGGCACGCCGCTGGAGTCTGTCGATGACCTCGAGCCTTTCGATTTTATTCGCACCATTGCGGTAGCGCGGATCTTGATGCCGCAATCCCATGTGCGGTTGTCGGCCGGCCGGGAAAGCATGAACGAGCAGATGCAGGCGCTGTGCTTTTTCGCCGGGTCCAACTCGATTTTCTATGGTGAAAAATTGCTTACCACCGCTAACCCCGAAGCCGAGAACGACATGAAGCTGTTCGCGAAGCTGGGGATCCAGGGTGAGGAAATAGAAGTTGACGATACTGCGCCAGCACCCGAAGGGGTCGCAGCCGCCGCGCAGGATGCCCAGGACAACCGGTTCTATAACGCGGGTCCACAGTAGCACTGGGCGCAGGATTCGGCGGTATTAGTATGAGCAGTTTTGATTCGCTCGCCACGGAGCTGGAACAACGCCAGGCGGCCGGTTTATACCGTTCGCGGTTGGTCGTTGACGGCCCCCAGGGGGCCGAGCTGTGCATCGACGGCAACACCTGCCTTAACTTCTGCAGTAATGATTACCTCGGGATGGCGAATCACCCGGAGGTCCTCGCTGCGTTTCATTCTGCAGCCGACCAGTACGGCGTCGGCAGCGGCGCATCCCACCTTGTAAATGGCCACAGTCGAGTTCATCACCAGCTGGAAGAGGCGTTGGCGGAGTTTACTGGCAGGGATCGCGCGCTGTTGTTCTCGACCGGTTATATGGCCAACCTGGGTGCCGTGAGTGCGCTACTGGGCCGCAATGATGCGGTATTCGAGGATCGTTTGAATCATGCGTCATTGCTGGATGCGGGCTGGTTGAGCAAGGCGCGGTTCACGCGCTATCGGCATGCGGATCCCGCAGACCTGGTGAGCCAGCTGGAAAAGAGTGACGCCCGGCGTAACCTGGTGGTAACCGATGGGGTCTTCAGTATGGACGGTGACGTCGCCCCCTTGCCCGAGCTTGTCGCGGCCACCGAGGCGGCCGGCGCCTGGTTGATGGTCGACGATGCCCATGGGCTGGGCTGCGTCGGCGCTACAGGACGTGGATCGATCGAATATCTCGGGCTCGAGCAGGACCGGGTGCCGATTCTGGTGGGAACGCTGGGTAAGGCATTTGGCACGGCGGGCGCTTTTGTGGCCGGCAGTGAGGCTCTGATCGAGACACTCATCCAGCATGCTAGAACTTATATCTATACCACCGCCATTCCGCCCGCGGTGGCCGGAGCTACACTCGCAAGCCTCAGGTTAATAGAATCTGAACAATGGCGGCGCGAGCGGCTCGCCGAACTGATTAGTCAATTCCGGACCGGCGCTATGCAGTTGGGTTACGAATTGGCGGATTCCGAAACGCCTATCCAGCCGATCATGGTGGGTGAGGCTCGGCAGGCGTTGGCGCTCAGTGACGGGTT
>CAXMOT010000079.1:0-11831 GCA_964195105.1 uncultured Gemmatimonadales bacterium
GCAAGTCTTAATCTGTAGTAGCTTAAACCCGAACCGACGCTACTCAAACCAGAGCTCGACCTGAGATGACAGCTAATACAACGCAGACGGCCTCAGTTCGACCCTAAGCGGAAGTTAATTAAGCAAAATGTCCCCCGAAATACGCGGAATACGGCCTCGTTTCAAGCTTTTTAGTAAAACAACCAATAAAAACTACTGAATTCATTTAAAATACCCAACTTCTTAATCACTTAAAGTCCCAATTATGATCGCAAAACCAAAAACAGCACCCGCAAAAAAGAAGCCGCTGGCATCGAAAATGACATCAAAATCCATTGAAGATCACATCAACGCTTTCCTGGAAGCGGGGGGAGAGATTCAGCACATTAAAGCTGGCGCCAGTGGTCAGCCAAGCATGGTTCACCCCAAGCCTGTTGCCGTTGAGAAAAAGCCAAGCGAAACTTAAAGCCCACTATTGAATTAATCGATATTGATAGGGTGATAATTGATTTTTTAGGGCCTAAGTAAAATCCGACCCGCCGCTCCTGGCACAAAGCGACTATTGAATCATAGCCGCTATCACGCCTTTAGGTTAAATCTCAGTTTGCTCAGCCAGCTTCAGGGCGTCGCCTACTTCTATCCCCAGATAACGCACTGTACTTTCGAGCTTTGTGTGGCCCAGGAGCAACTGGATTGCTCTGAGGTTTTTTGTGCGCCGATAGATCAATGTAGCCTTCGTTCTCCGAAGTGAATGAGTGCCGTAGTCAGCCGACTCAAGTCCAGGCTCCCTAGTCCAGGATTGAACAACCCTGGCATATTGCCTGGTGCCGATATGCGGCGATTGGCTTACTCGACCGGAAAAAGGTAATCATCGCTCTTTAGCTTTCGATCCTTAATCCAATTTGAAACCGATTCGCTTGTCTGCTCGGTTATCTCGAAGCGAACTGGTTGCTCTATTGCGGACATTTGCAATTGTTAAGCGTTCGCGTATTCGGCAGAATAAGGGTGTTATGCGTAACTTGATTCGCTTAACACCTCAATATCGGAATTATGCAAACCGCGCGGCTCGTGGATTAAGCTGTTAGGCCACTTAAGTAAGCTTGAACCAATTTTATAACCAGGAGTAATGTTTTGGCTTCGCATCAAAATAATAACGAAAAAACTAAAACCAATATGACTGGTGCAGGTATCGCAATAGGCGTAGGTGTTGGTATTGCGATTGGCTCATCAATGGGCAATGTCGGAGCAGGATTGGCAATTGGCCTCGCTATTGGTATAGCCGTTGGTACAAGTATGCAGAAGAAGCAAAACTCAGATGAAAGTGATGGTAAACTATAGTGAAACCGCAGTCTAACAAGCGCATCAAAAATCGCCCCTTGGGCTGGACGGCGCTGACGCTGCGCCTTTTATGTGGGCGTTATGTGTCTTTATCGATTTTTTTCGTTTTATATTCGAACCGGTGAATTCGGATATAATTTTTATATTTCACCAACAACCATGAGTAAAAAAAATGAGTAAAGGTACAGTTAAATGGTTCAATGCCGACAAAGGCTTCGGTTTCATTACACCTGAAGATGGCAGTAAAGATTTGTTTGTTCATCATTCAGAAATTCAAGCGGGCGGTGGATACGCAACATTGAATGATGGTCAGGCCGTTGAATTCGAAGTTGGCCAAGGTCAAAAAGGACCTTGTGCAAATAAAGTTGTTCCTGTCTAGGCAGCAACACATAACAAGCAAAGGCAGTCGGACGGCTTCGCCGCTCGACTGCCTTTGGGCGTTACTGAACCGCCGCTTTTCCAAATTACCAAATAGCCCCACAGCCGTTAGCTGACTGTCAGTCTATGTATAAACCTGCCATTAAAGATAGTGGGTCGAGTGCGGACTCATACACTTAAACAAACCGGGGATCAGTGGCGATTAACGCGTGCAAGTCGCGGTAGATCCCCATTCAACCCCATAGCCCGGGCCGCCAGGTGATTCTTGACCGGCGCCAATCGATTCACTAACGACATACCACTGCTGCGTAACCAGCGAGCTGGCAACGCGGTCTGGCCGAACAGCTGTTTAAACCCGCCTACTGCTTTCAACATCAACAGATTCTCGCCACGACGGCGACGCTCATAACGGGCCAACACGCTAGCCTCCCCCGGCGCCAGACCGCGTGCCTGGGCGCGCAGCACTTCCTCGGCCAAAACTGCCGCGTCCATCAGCCCCAGGTTAACCCCCTGACCAGCCAGCGGATGAATGGTATGGGCGGCGTCCCCGACCAGAGCCAATCCCGGCCGGTAATAGGTGCTGGCATGACGTTGGCGCAGACCAAATGAAAAACGTTGCTCAACAGATTCGACCGCACCCAGCTTATATTCAAAGGCGCGCGCCAGCGCTAATTTAAACTCATCATCATCGCAGGCCATATATTGTTCCACGGCCGCCGTATCAAGTGACCACACAATCGAGCAATAATGATCTTCGCCGGCGCGGGTCATGACAGGCAAAAACGCCAACGGGCCAGTGGGGAGAAACCGTTGCCAAGCTATAGATTGGTGCGACTCAGCTACCTTTACGGTGGTGACGATCGCCTGCTGCCCATAGTCGGATTCGTCGACTTCGATGCCCGCCAGCTCCCGAATCCCGGAACGCCCGCCATCGGCGCCAACTATCAGCCGAGCAGTGAGTTGGGCCCCGCTACCCAGGGTTATCGTGGCCTGGCCATCCGGTTCGACATCCAGGCTTTGCACCTCGGCCGGTGCAATCATCTCGATATTGGCAAATTCCCGTGTCCGGCGCAGCAGCGCGGTTTCCGTCACCGAGTTTTCAACAATATAGCCGAGCCACTGCTGGCCCAGGTCCTCGGCCGTAAAGCTGATCTCGCCGGTTCCCTCTGCGTCCCATACATGCATGCCCCTGAATGCGCAGTGTCTATAATCCGCAATCAAATCCCACACTCCCAAATTGGCGAGCAGGTTTCGTGATGCCTGCGTCAGCGCGCTGACCCGCGGATCAAAGGGCGTAGCCTCATTCTGCAGCAGTTCAAATTGCGGGGTCCGCGCTTCGACCAACCCGACACGCAACGGACTGTCGCCCAGCGCGCATGCCAGGGTCGCGCCGACCATGCCGCCGCCCACGATCAGCACATCATAATCAGGTTGTGGAGATTGCGAAGGTTGCTGCATCGTTACGCTCAGCTCAGTGCTCAGTGAAGGGCCGTCCGCGCAGACCCATCGCCTGGCGCGCGAATAAAGCCTTCGCGGTGGGGAACAGATCCAGCGCCAGCAGGCCAAGATCCCGGGCAATACCCAGCAACAAGTCGTTGTTGCTAAACAGCCGCAGCGTGTGGTCCGTAAACCCGACCGTCTGGTCCTGGTCTTTTAATCGCGCCTGCAGATAAGGTTCCAGGGTAGCCATATCGCCCAGCGGTTGATCGCTTTCAATCGCCCGCTGCAGTGTTTCGGCCAGGCTTATCACTCCCCGCAACGCCAGGTTAAAGCCCTGGCCCGCCACCGGGTGGAGCGTGTGCGCGGCATTGCCGATCACCACCAAACCGGGCCTAAGTTGCTCGGAGGCCCGCTGCAGCACCAGCGGGTAACTGAAGCGCTCCCCCGCCCGAAGGAACTGCCCGAGACGATAACCAAAACGCTCCTGCGCCAGCGCCAGGAATCCCGCATCATCCATATTCGCGACCTCCTCGGCGTGGGCATCGGACACCGTCATTACCATCGCCAGGCGATTCTGGGCGGCAGCACCCGCTTGCTGCAGGGGCAACAACGCCATCGGGCCGTCCGCGGTAAAGCGCTCGTAGGCGACATTCTGGTGAGGACTGGCCGTCTCAAGATTGGCGATGATCGCATGCTGGTCATAGTCGGTTTGCTGCTGGCCAATATGTAATTGCTCACACAGCCCCGACCGACCGCCGTCGGCAATGATTAACAAGCTGGTGTCCAGGCCCCGAACTTGCCCATCCTGCTCGACCGACAAGCGGAAACCACCTGGTTGGGGGTTGGCCGCCTGAACTGTCGCTGGCGCCAGCAGCTCCAACGCTGCATCCTCGCCCGCATCCGCCAGCAACTGCGCATACAGCGTGTGTCCGAGCCACCGGTTCTCAACCACATACCCCAGCGCCTCGACATCATGCTCTGCCGCGTGCAGGCGCGTACTGCCAAACCGGCCCTTGTCAGATACATGAATTTGCGTGATCGGCGTGGCTCCTTCACTTAGCACCTGCCAAAGCCCAAGCTGCTCATAAATACGACGACTTCCATAGGCAAGCGCCGTTGAGCGGGCATCAAACACCGGAGAATAATCCGTTTGGTTTTCCAGGCTGGGCACAAAGGCCTCTATGAGCGCTAGTTTCAGGCCAGACTTACGCAGCGCCGGCAGCAGGGCGCACGCCAAACTCGCGCCGACCAAACCGCCGCCAACGATGGCAATATCAAACTGTCTGGATTGGTTCATTATGATTAGTTCAGAGCAGTGCGTCTGTCAGGACGCCGCCAACGCTTCAATTTCATCCGCATCCTTGGGCACATGGCGGGTGAGAACCTCATTTCCATCGCGGGTGACGAGCACATCGTCCTCGATACGAATGCCAATACCGCGCCACTTCCTGGCAACACCCTTGGCATCGGGCGGAATATAGATTCCCGGCTCGACGGTCAGCGTCATCCCCGGTTCCAGCAGCCGCCATTCATCACCGATCTTGTAATCACCCACATCATGCACATCAATGCCCAGCCAATGACCAGTGCGGTGCATGTAATAGGGCTTGAACGCTTCTTCCTTGATCAACTGTGCGACACTGCCCTTTAGAATGCCCAAATCCACCAGGCCGGCGGTGATAACCTTGACCGCTGCCTCATGGGGATCGTTCCAGTGGTTGCCCGGTTTAACCGCCTTGATGCCGGCCAGATTCGCATTCATCACGACATCATGCAGGGCCCGCTGCTCCTTGCTATAGCGGCCATTTACTGGAAAGCTGCGCGTAATATCACCGGCATAGTGATTGTATTCACAGCCGGCATCGACCAGCACCAGGTCACCGGATTGCAGCGGCTGGTCGTTTTCCGTGTAGTGTAATATGCAGGCGTTCGCACCACCGCCAACGATGGACGGATAAGCACAGGAGCGACAGCCGTGCTGCATGAAATGATTCACGTACACCGCCTCGAGCTGGAATTCCATCATACCGGGCTTCACCGCGCGCATCGCCGCAACGTGGGCCTGCGCTGATATTTCACTGGCCTGGCGCATCAGCTGGATTTCCTTGGGGCTCTTGATCAGGCGCATGTCATGCAGCAGGTGATCCAGCACCATAAACTCATTAGGCGAATGGGCGCCGCTGCGCGCCTTGGAGCGAATCACATTGACCCAGTCCATGACATGGCGATCAAAATCGGGATTCGAGCCCATCGAATAGTAAACCTTGTCGCAGCCTTCGATTAAGCCAGGCAAGATCTCGTCGATATCGGTAATCGGGAAAGCGTCATCGGCACCATAATTCTCACACACGCCCTCGGGACCGATGATGCGGCCATTCCAGAGCTCGCGCTCACGATCACGCTCCCTGCAGAACATCACGTACTCGCCATGCTCGCGGCCAGGCCTGAGCACGATCACCGCATCGCTTTCGGTAAAGCCACTCAAGTAGAAGAAATCACTGTCCTGGCGATAGGGGAACTCGACATCCCGATTGCGACTGCGCACTGGCGCTGCGGGCAGGATCGCAATACTGTTAGCGCCCATATGCGACATTAGTTTTTTGCGGCGTTGCTGGAATTCCCGATTACTGACTTGTATCAAGGTTGTAAATCTCGTGGTTAATGAACGTGTTCACAGAAACACACGGCAAAGCGCCTAGTGAATGGGCGGTGCCTGTCCTGCATCTTTTGCTTCCGAGCCCTGCGTATGCAATTCGCTGAACAGCATGATGGCGACCATCCGTACATATTCGACTATTTCCATCAGGTCCTGCTCGTGCTCCTCGGCTTCGCTAAGCGGCTCTTCAATCCTGGCGATTTCGCCCAGGTCAGCCAGGGACTCCCTGGCATCTTCGGATAATCCGGCGGCCCGGCCCGGCACAAAGCCTGCGAGAAAACCACCACACCAGCGGCCGATGCTCTCGCTGCGCAGGGTGATATCTTCGTCATCATCCGGCAACACCAGGTCCAGCGCGAAACCCGGACCGGTGAGTTGTTCGAGGCTCGCGGTAAAGACCTCCAGGAGGCACCCTTTGGCGTCTGCTGATTCAAGCCGGGGCTGCTCCAGAAATGTGCTGGCACTGGTTAACCATTGTGCCTCGTCAAAATCCGGGTCGGATACGAGCTTGCCACACAACAGTCCATGCAATTCTGAAGGCGAGGAAAAAACCTCCAGCTCGAGCAATATATCTGCGAGGTTGTCGAACCGGTCTGCACTACTAGTGCCTGTCTCTTGCTGCGTCATTTACTTGTCTATTTGTCCCCGTATGCCTGGCCCAGGCGATAAAAAATACCCTTCTTAATCATTATGAGACCACCGCACAATGTAGCGAGCGATGCCAAGACGAGGCAATAACAGGCGAAAAAGCGGAGTTTACTGAAGTAAATGAGCTCTTTGAGTCTGTTTTTAACGACGTATTGGCGAGCGCAGTAATTGTGCAAAAATCTCATTATTGCTCATTGACCCTCTATAGGGACCCAACTATAGTACTATACACATGTAATTTAAGAAAAATAATGCTATGAGTGAGTTAGATTTCAAGGCCCTGGAGCTGAAAGTGAATCAATTAATTGAGGTTTGCAGAGGCCTCCAGTTGCAGAACCAGTCGCTCCAAAAAGACAACGACACATGGCGCACAGAGCGCTCCAGGGTAATGCAGCAAAAAGATCTCGCGCGGACCAAAGTTGAAGCGATGATCGGTCGCCTGAAGGCTCTGGAGCACTGAGTTGAGCAATAGCCGAAACACTGTCTCCGTCAAGATACTCGACAAGGAATACCTTGTCGCTTGCCCTGAGAACGAACAGGAAGCCCTCACGGAATCCGCAGTCTATCTCGATGACAAAATGCGTGAAATTCGTAACTCAGGAAAGGTTCATGGCCTGGAACGCATCGCCGTCATGGCCGCTCTCAACATGGCCCACGAGTTCTTGCAGAAAAATCAGACACATACAGGCAGCCAGGAAATCGCCCATCGTCTGGCTACCAAAGTGGATGAAGTGTTGCAAGATCTTTCTTAAATCGAATTAATTTCCAACCCCCTTCGTTAGCTCCCAATCAATCTATAAAAATAGCACTGGGTTACTGCTATTTTTGGATAGTGGTATATACTTAATATCAAGCTCTCTGCAGCGTTTGCCAGTCAGATTAGTCCGCGAGCCTATATTGATATTTTCGGGGGCGTCTAGACAGCAATAGTGTGCAAGTCCGCTCGACCGGAAAGCCTTAATTGTTGCAGCTGCCACCACCTTGGACCAATGGTTCAAGGGCCAACTTGACAGCGGCGCTCTGGAGAGCTCTTTTCTATCAGTACTTATCCGGCAATCAGGACATCCCCCCACCAAACGCGCCAACATGGCGTACCCAGCGGTATCGTGTAAACTGCGCATATGCTAATCAAGGTCAAAGATATCCGGGCGGAGGTATTCTCGCGTCGCTCCGCACTCAGCGAACATGCCCAAAAAGGCGCAGCTGCCCAGCTTTTCCGGCAAATCGACGATTCAGGACTACTCGAAGACCATCAGCGCATCGCTTTTTACTGGTCCAGCCGCGGCGAAATAAGCACTAACCTGCTGCTGGAACATGCCGTCAAACTGGGCAAGGACTGTTATCTTCCGGTACTCGAACACAGCGGCGATAACTGGCTGCACTTCGCACCCTTTCACTCCAGCGCCGAGCTACAGACCAACCGCTACGGGATTCCCGAGCCGCTCCATTCGCATGAACAACTGCTACCGGCGGAGCAACTGGACCTGGTGTTCGTGCCACTGGTCACCTTCGATGACAAAGGCAATCGCATGGGGATGGGTAAAGGCTATTATGACCGGACCTTTGAGTTCCTGCGTGCGCCGCGTGCCGCACGCGGCCCATTGCTGGTAGGTCTCGGACACCAGTTCCAGCACATTCCGGAGTTGAGCCCCCAGCCCTGGGACGTGCCGCTGGCTATGGCTTATACCGAGAAAACGCACTACGATTTTCGGCGCCGCTAGCCTGACTATTATTTGAGGAATAACTGGTAGGCGGGATTGTCAGTCTCATTACGATAGTGATAACCAAGCTTGTCTAAAAACTCGCGCGCCAACTTGCGCTCTTTGGCTGGCACCTGCAGACCCAGCATCACCCGACCATAAGCCGCGCCATGATTACGGTAGTGGAACAGGGAAATATTCCAACGCTGGCCGAGGGTTTGCAGGAACTTCATCAGGGCGCCCGGGCGCTCCGGGAACTCAAACTGATAGATTACCTCATTTGACGCATCCGGCGCATGCCCGCCCATCAGGTGGCGCACGTGCAGCTTGGCCATTTCATTGTCGGTCAAATCAACCACCGGATAATCAAGCCTCGTCAGCTCATCGATTAACTGCTGACGCTCAGTCTCGCCCTCCGATAGTTGGACGCCGGCAAATACCCGCGCGTCGCTTGCATCGGCAAAACGATAATTGAATTCGGTAATATTGCGTTTACCCAGCGCGCCACAGAACGCCTTGAAGCTGCCGGGGCGCTCCGGGATCGTCACCGCAATGATCGCCTCGCGCTTCTCGCCCAGCTCCGAGCGTTCGGAAATATGTCGCAAGCGGTCGAAATTCACATTTGCGCCACTGGTGATCGCCAACAGGGTTTTGCCTTCAAGCCCGTGCTGCGCCACATATTTCTTGAGTCCCGCGACACTGATCGCGCCCGCCGGCTCGGCAATCGCGCGCGTATCATCGAACACGTCCTTGATCGCTGCACACATCTCGTCAGTGCTCACCGTCACCATATCGTCCACGCACTCACGGGCGATCCGGAATGTCTCCTTGCCAGCCTGGGCAACGGCAACGCCATCGGCAAAGATCCCGATTTCAGGCAGCACCACGCGCCGGCCTTTGTCGAGTGCCGCTTTCATGCAAGCCGCATCCTCGGGCTCCACTCCGATCACTTTCACTTCCGGACGCACATATTTGATATAGGCCGACACGCCCGCGATCAGGCCTCCGCCGCCAACCGGCACGAACACCGCATCCAGCGGTCCGCTGACCTGGCGCAGAATCTCCATCCCGACGGTCCCCTGGCCGGCGATCACATCGGGATCATCGAATGGATGAATATAGGTGTAACCCTTTTCCTCAACCAGCTTCTCACAATGTTTTGAGGCTTCATCATAGGTATCGCCATGCAATATCACCCGCGCACCCCGCGCCTTGACGGACTTCACCTTGATCTCGGGTGTGGTTCTGGGCATCACGATAATGGTATTGATACCCAGTCGCTGCCCGGTCAGGGCCACGCCCTGGGCATGATTGCCCGCCGACGCCGCAATCACACCCTTTGCCCGTTGCTCCGGGGTTAGCTTCGAAATCTTGTTATACGCGCCGCGCAACTTGAAGGAATAAACCGACTGCAGGTCCTCCCGCTTCAAGAGGACTTTGTTGTTGAGGCGCTCAGACAGAAACCTGGCTTCATCGACCGGGGTTTCGATCGCCACGTCATAGACGTTCGCTTCAAGAATTTTTTTGAGGTATTTCTGTGGCATTGCGTTTTATGGGTCAATCGCTGTTAAAGATGGCCTATCATAGTGACTTACCCATACCAACGTCTATAAACAAAGAGCCGATCGTCATATAATTCCGGGCATTCCACCCATCGAAAATCGGACCACACCAAAATGAACCAGAACCAACTCAAACAGGCGGTTGCAGACGCCGCCCTCGCGTATATCGAACCCATGCTCAAGAGCGACACCATCGTCGGCGTAGGCACCGGCTCCACCGCCAGCTGTTTCATCGATGCGCTGGCCGCTATCAAACACAAGTTTGACGGTACCGTCGCGAGCTCGGTGGATTCAGCAGAAAAACTCAAAGCGCACGGCATTCCCGTCTACGAACTCAACACCGTGGATCGGGTGCTCGTGTACGTGGATGGCGCGGACGAGACCAATCCGCAACTCCAGCTCATTAAGGGTGGCGGGGCGGCACTTACGCGGGAAAAGATTATCGCAGCCGTCGCCGAGGAATTTGTCTGTATTGTCGATGCCAGCAAGCAGGTTGACATATTGGGCGAGTTTCCCCTCCCGGTAGAGGTTATTCCCATGGCCCGCAGCCACGTCGCCCGCGAGATCGTTAAACTCGGTGGTGATCCCGAATACCGGCAGGGCGTCGTCACCGATAACGGCAATATTATCCTCGATGTTTACAACCTGGACATCAGCCAACCGATCATGATCGAGGAGAAGATCAATAACATCGTCGGCGTGGTGACCAACGGCCTGTTTGCCGCACGTGCGGCGGACATCCTGCTGGTCGGAACCGCTTCAGGCGTAGAAACCGTCAAGCCCTGATAGGGCCTGCTTTGCCCCGCGAGTAATTCGGCCGTACCAAAGTGTTGCCCCGGCTCCAGAGCGATCGCTGGAACCGGGGTAAAATGTGCAATCCCACACGCCAGCCAGGAAGCAACCTCCTATGAGCAGTGTAGTAAAAATCGTCGCCGCAGTGGCGGTAGCAGTCGCCCTGCTGCTAGGCATCGCGGCCATTTACCTGTTCACGATTTTCGACCCTAACGACTTTAAGGACGAAATTCGCCAGCTGGTTCACGAGCAAACCGGGCTAGACCTCGGCATCGAGGGCGATCTATCGTTATCGGTATTCCCCTGGCTGGGCGTAAGCGCAGGAAGAATAACCCTCGACGCCCCGGACGGAGCGCTGGGCTCGCTTGAAGAAGCGCGCATCTACGCCAAAACCGGGCCGCTGTTCAGCGGCAAGCTGGAAGTCCGCGGCGTCAGCCTCAAGCGCCTCAAGCTGAAGTTAACCGTGGCTGAGAATGGCCAACCTAATTGGGCAATAGGGCAAGCCGTCGCGCCATCGCAGCCGGGAACGCCGAGTTCGACGGTAGCGGAACCGGTCTCCCCCGCCGCACTGCCGCTGGCGGCTTTTACGGTGGGCGAATTGAGCATCGAAGATGCCCAGATCATCTACCAGGATCTGCAGCAGGGCACCTATCACCAGCTGGGTGACATTGCGTTAACCACTAGAGATGTGGACCTGGCGGTTGGCAGTTTCCCACTTAGCGGGGCGTTCACCTATCAAAACTCACCCACGGGCACACCCATACCCGTCAGTTTCAGCACCCGAGTGACGCCGCGCATGGAGCCCCTAGGCGCACTGCTTGACGAGTTGCTGGTCAAGGTAGCGAACGCCGAGCTTGGCGGGACGATCACGGCGACACACCTGCTCGACGACCTGCCCGGCATCTCGGCGCAGTTGCAAGGAACCAACCTGAATCCCTCCGACTGGAGCGAACTGCTGGACAGCCCCGACCTGGCGGCGGTGGATTTCCCGTTTGCGCTCTCGCTGGAGCTGAACCTCGATGGCGCCGCAGGTTCACTGACCATAAGCGCGCTTGAACTGGCCAACGAAACGCTAAAGGTTTCCGCCAGCCTGAGCGTCACGCAGTTTATGCAGACAGCAACACCGAGGTTCTCGGCAACGCTGCGTGCCGAGGCAGACAGCACTCGACAACTGCTGACCCGACTCGGGATCGACGCAGCTGCGATCGAAGACCCGGCCCTGCTCGGGGCACTGACACTGCAGGCACAAATTAAAGGCGAAAGCGGGTATATCGCAATACCTGAGCTGGCGCTGCAATTCGATGATATGACATTGCAGGGAAGCCTGGAGATCAAGGA
>CAXMOT010000080.1:0-6043 GCA_964195105.1 uncultured Gemmatimonadales bacterium
CTGATTTACGGGGCTCTTTACAGGAGGTTCTATACAGGTTACAGGGGAAATTTATAGCGGGGCTATAACGGGGCAAGATTTATAATCAGGCATAAAAAAACCAATGCATGTCCGAACCCCTCTCCATCTGGCAGTTTACAGGTTCCGTTTATCCCTGTGGCAGATTCAATCCCTGAGTAGCCACTGTACTGTAAAAGACAATCATTTGTCGGGGCATGCATTGGAGATTCAAATTCTAGCAAAAATTCCTTTTACCGCAATACGCTACAATACCTACATGATTAATTTTCTTGTGCCATCGCAATCCTGACCAACTGGGATAGACTATCCGCCTTTAATTTGCGCATTATATGGGCGCGGTGAACCTCCGTCGTCCGCACGCTAATACCCAGTTTGCGCGCTACCACCTTGTTGGCTGCACCGTCTGCCAACAACGTGAACACCTCTTTCTCGCGCGGTGTTAATGTCTCTACCGCCTGGGTTTTACATTGAATATCAGCCAGCTTCCTGAGTTTCTCATCTTGTTGGGCGAGCGCCCCCTCGATACTCGCAATAAGGACATCGTCACGAAAGGGTTTCTCCAGAAAATCAAACGCACCGGCTTTCATCGCATTAACGGACATTTTGACGTTGCCGTGACCGGTGATAAAGATGACGGGGATATTGATTTTGCGCGCCGCAAGTTCCTGCTGCATCGCCAACCCGTCCATACCCGGCATCATGATATCCAGCAACAGGCAAGCGTTATCGTTCGGCCGGTATTCATTCAAAAACGCATCCGCGGAGCCAAATCCCGTAGCTTTGAAGCCTAATGTGCTTAGCAATACCGTCAGGGATTCCAAAACGCTCGCATCATCATCTACAACGTAAACCTTCCTGTCTTCGGCCATGATCCGATCATCCTCGCTCATTGAATAATGTAAAGTGCACTGAACTATTCTTCTTCATCTGCGGCAGCGCCTTGGCCCTGGTAGCCCATATCTGCCCGCCATGCGCACCAATAATTGTTTTACAGACTGACAGGCCAATACCCATTTTATCTTCCCTGGCCGCAAAGGGAATATAATCCCTGGCATTGAGCGCGGCCCAGTATTCCCCTTGACCCGAGTCCTCCACCACTACCTCGATCATGCGCTCGTCGAATATTTGGGTTGTGATTCGAATGCGGCGCTCCTCAGCACCCCGGGTATCCCTCCGCGCGACGCGCAGCAGGTTATACATTACCTGCTGCAGTTGAATCTTGTCAAAGCGGGCCTTCGGAAGTTCAGGATCCAGTGACAACCCGATCGTCACACCTGCTGCCGAATATTCTACCTTAGCTAACTCTACCGTCTCGCAAACCAATCGGTTTATATCCAACACGTTTTCATGAAGCTCGCCGGTTTCGAGGTAGTCGCGCATATGCTTGATGATATTGCCCGCCCTCTCGGCCTCGTTAGCCACTTTTTCCAGCAACGTGTCTGCCTGGATCGGCTGGCCATTATGATGCGTCGCATTGACTTCAGCCTTCAACACTCGGCGACAGGCATCAGCATAATTCATAATTGCAACCAGCGGTTGATTTAGTTCATGTGCAAGCGATGTTCCCAGTTCTCCCAGCGCGCTAACACGGGTTGCCCTGTGGAATTCCCGTTGCATCTTATGCAGGTTTTCGTGAGATTCGATGCCTTCGCAGGCGATACCGAGAAGACTTGCGAGCGATTGGATATATTGAATTTCTTCCGGGCCGACAGGTTGATGTGAGCCCGCCATCACGAGAATGACACCAAGAGGCTGCCCACTGCCTCGAATGGCAACCGCGACAACCTGGTCAACCGATGTTTCGTGCTCAAAACTCAAGTCCTCCAGCCAGCCATCGAACTCAATATCGCCTGAATACATAGGCTGTGTCGCCGCCAACATAAGGGCGGCTTTCGAATTCGGCCCGGCACTTATCACCTCTTTGCCACGTAGAGGTTTCTGTACGCCTGTAGCGGCGCGCAACACCAACTCCTGCGCATCCTGCTCAAACGAGTAGACCCTGGCGCTCTGGATCGTAAGCATGCTGAACAGGTAATCCGAAGTCCGCTGCATGAGGCTAACGTGGTCCCTATCCCCCAATGTTCGTTCCGCTATTTGATAAAGCGATGCCAGTCGCTGGCGATGCACCTTTTCTTCTTGTAGCACTGCATCGAGGGCGGCGTTTGCAGCTTCCAGCTCAAGCCGATCTTTTCTAATGCGCTTTTCCATGGGCACAAAGATAAACAGGCCGGCAATCGCAAGTACCGTGATGGTGAATCCATTGAGCCACAAGTTGGACTCATAGAGGCTGCGGATTTTTTGTTCTTCTTCGAGCTGGAATTGGGACACCACCTTATCGTGCCGGGCAAACAGATCCCTGCGGCTATCCTGGAGATACTGGAGGTCCGGATTGTCGATCACCAATTCAGAATCGGACGCCGCAAGCAGTGCACGTGCGTGCACAAGATCCTTACTCAACCAAAGATCCACAGCAACCGGCTCTTCCAAATACATGGCCTGAATCGATTCCGAATGAGCCCCAAGCTCACCCGTCAACCAGGCATGGGCTAGCTCATATTCGTCAACAGTCTTCGTTAACTCCTCACGCAATTGCCCAATTAACCGGGGACTTTCTGCCTGTACCAACTCAAGACTAACCGTTCTAATCCGCTCGTTCAGGGCGCGCTGCTTTCCGGCCATGTTGAGCATAAGCCCGCCATTCTCGACCCGACTAATACCCTGTGACCAGACCCAACTGTTTAGCACGACGCTGCTCAGCGCGACAAGTACTAGCGCTGCCACATAACTGGCTCGAACATGATTCTCAAAAAACTTGCTCAATGTTTCTGGCTCGGAAGGATTAATGCGACGCCATGATGACGCCCGGCAAGTGGCCAATGCGGCGAACCAAGTGGGCTTCCGGGGAAGCCTGGAAAGGTAACTTCACTCAACATACTATCGAAAATACTGTAACAGCCCATATCAATTACTTCCTTCCAGCTTACACAGCAACGTCCAATGCTCGCTTTGTATCGCTTTATATTTTTCTACCCGCTCAGGGCCTATTATCCACTCAGGGCTGTCTACCCGCTCAAGGCTGTTTACCCGCTCAAGGCTGAACAAACCACCCAATGAGTTGGTCGTTAACCAGCGAAATGCTGGCCACAGGATAGGTAAAACCCACAGGGCCGCTAACAGACAATAGGTAATAACCACGATAATACGCCAAGTATGCGCCTATTTGGTATCGTAACAAATACGTATAGCGAGGCTGCAATCGGCAATTACGTTGCATTGCGCGATTCGCTCGCCGTGCAGCCACCTCGCTTACCAAAGCGAACTGGAAATCGTTGTGTCAGGTTCGGTTTTGAGAACGTTAACCGACGGGGAAAAATGGTATCAGCGGCTGGAAAGCCTGAGGTTAAAATATTAGTTTAAAACAGGAGTTTAAAACAGGGGCGCAGCCATTTTGCACTGCACCCCGCAAAGACCATCACGGAGCGACAAACTTGACGTTATCGATCCGCATTACCGCGCCCTCGGCGTTACCCCATTCAGGGAATACCAATAGCAGCTTGATATTACTCATATCCGCGTTATCCATCTGCCCCTTCACCATTTCTCCCTTTAGCGGAAACACATAATGCTGCCAGCTATCGCTGGGCATCGGACCACCGTCGGTCAGGAACACCTCCGCCGCCGTTATGGCCGCTTCCAGCTTCACGTACCAGGCGGAACCTTCCGGCGGCGGACTAACCTGCTTGAAATCAAACTCCAGTGTGCCCCCCGAATATAACGTCATATCGAGCGGCTGCGGCGCCTTGTACCCGGAAACGGTCGCCTTTTCACCGAATGTGAATTCCACCACACTACCGTCCGCCTGCTCATCATTAACTTCCGCAAAATCTGCGCCGCCACAACAATCCCAAACCGTCCATTCAACATCATTGATCCGGGTAAACACCGGTATCGGTGGAATTTCCCTTGGGTACAGGTCACACGTCTGGTCCTGCTGCCAGGGTTCTGGCTCAATATTGTACGCACATTGCAGACGCACATTATCCACCTGAATATGCGCGCTTGAACCCGTATGCTCCAGCACAAACGCATTAACCACGTTAGTCAGGTCAACGCCGCCGTCTTCGGCACGAGGGTTCGCGAGAATGTCCGCAATCTTGACGGCAACATGCTGCCATTCCCCCGCCGAGGGCAATGTGATCGCCGCCGAGCCTGCTTTACCGGCGCCACTATCCAGTTTTACCGCGAGCTGGCTATCCGCTGAGGCATTCTTGACCAGCACATCGAACTCCACTTCCCCATTGTGGACCCAGCCCGAACCGCCACCGAGCATCAGGCCACTCTCATAACCCGGCAGCGAAGCCAACTCCTTCGAGGTGAGGAACACATTGCTCTCGCCACTGAACTTAATATCCCATACTCTGCCACGGTCAGCGCCAAGGTCCACATGCTCCTGAGCCACACTACCGGCTGCTGACGCCCATTGACCCGGCAACAGCGCGTTTGTAATCACGCCACCATCTACGTCAAACGACAGCGTTTCGGGACCATCGGCATAGAGTGTGAACTCATGGGTGCCAGGCGCTCCCGAGTCAGCATTCAAGGCGACAGCCGGGTCAACCGCCGCACAGCCTTCACCGGTGTATTCGTCAGCGTCGGAATTTCCTTCGCCACATTGGTAAACCCGCACATAATCGACCAGCATTTCCCGGTCAGCAGGCCAATCCCGATCCGGATCGCCCGGCCAGTTACCGCCGATCGCGATATTCATTATCAGGTAAAATTCCTGATCAAATGGCGCCCGTGGATTCGCGACCTGGTAGCCCTGTTCCTGGCCGCGCCAGATATAGTTATACCAGCCCGCAGCGCTCTGGGTCTGGTAGTGCTTGCCATCGACATACCAGCGAATCTGGCCAGCTTCCCATTCAATGGAATACACATGAAAGTAATCAGCCGGGTTAGCATCCATATGGAACTCGTCCACCTTGTTTTCCCATTGCGGCCAGGGCAACCCGTAATGTAACGTGCCATGAACCTCGTGTGGACCAATACCGGCGTTGAGGGCCTCCATGATGTCGATCTCACCACTGGCAGGCCAATTGCCATAGACGTTGTCGTTTGGCAGCATCCAGAGCGCCGGCCACATGCCCTTGCCTCCGGCAATTTTCGCGCGGATATCGACGCGGCCGTAACGAATCGACATTTTGTCTTTTGTGTGTAGCCGTGCAGAGGTAAATGGTGATGTCTTGGATGTGTCATCCCGGCTATATTGAGGATGAACTTCTGAGAATTTCGGGCCGCTAAAATTTTCTTCCGTTGCGACCATATGCAGCACGCTGTCTTCTACGAACGCATTCTCAGGGCGATCGGAATAACACTGTAATTCATCGTTACCACCGCCCCAGCAATCCACCGCACGCGACCACTTTTTATCGTCAACGCTACCGGCGTCGAACTCGTCCTGCCAGACCAACTGCCAACCGGCTTCACTCGGGTCCGCCGCATGCGTGACCTTGCCGTGCTCAACTGATGGTTCGCTATGCGCAGAATCGCCTGTAGTGGATTCCTTAGAACAGCCTGCCCCGATAACAACGCTAACAATAATCGCCATTATGGCGCGAAAGCCGATCCCCGAAAAACAACCCGTCATGGATGTAACACCTCTTATTATTTGACCAGATTTAATAGTTGATTCAAGGGCTTATCGCCGCGCTGCAGCAGCACTTTTCCTGCCCATATATTGCCAGCGCACAACCATACCAGAATTATTTGCTAAGTGAAGAGCGGTGCGACGAGCGGAGGCCAAGGCGCGCCAGGACGTTGTAAACACCATCACGCGTCAGGATAAGCCCTGTTATTCGAAGGGGTATCTAAAGCCCCATTCCGCCCGCATGCTGTCCATGATGGCCATAATCGCCACCGTCTCATCCAGCGGGATGATGTCACTCTCGAGCTTGCCGGCCCGCAGGCAAGCCACGACTTCCGCTACCTGATAGATAAACCCGTTACTGGCATTCTCGGCCAC